>JAFSGC010000004.1 GCA_017434825.1 Bacilli bacterium
CACTTCACTTTTTCGTTCATACTTTTCAGTTTTCTCATTATAAATATATATTGCTAAAGACTCTGGTACTTTTAAAGAATATTCATCTCTATCTTTTTTATCATAACTAAAAAAGATAATTACTATTATCGATAATGTAAAAACAATTAACAATGATAAAAATGTAATTACCTTTTTATTCATACTTATATTCTCCTACTATTTATAATAATAGCAAAAAATAAGCAAAAACACAATAAAAGTTATTCTTCAATTCCGATGACGCGACTAAAATGACACCCGCAATAATTTTGGCGATATAATTTATATTGTTTTGAATATTCAATTGAATTCTTATATCCATTTTCTTTCTTGAAATCACTATATAAATATTTAACCCCTAACTTATTTGATACCATTTCTCCAATTTGATTGATTACTGTTGAATTTTTATAAGGGCTAACAGTAAGTGTTGTACCAAAATATTCATAACCATTTTCTTTTGCAAGTTCTGCTGTCTTAGTAAGTCTTAATTCATAACAACGATGGCATCTACTTCCACCCTCAGGTTCATTTTCAAGGCCTATAGCCATTTTTTGAAAACTTTCATTATCATAGTCACAATCTAAATAATCTAGTTTATTTATAGGAGTAAATTCCTTTATAAAACGAATTTGTTCCTGTTTTCTTTTTTCATATTCAGCCATTGGTTCGATATTAGGATTATAATATAAAATAGTAATATCAAAATATGGAGTAAGTCTTGCTATAACTTCTGTAGAACATGGTCCACAACAAGAATGAAGTAATATTTTAGGTACATTTCCCTCTTGGATTTTTTCAATTATTTCTTTCATTACAATATTATAATTAGTCTTCATTTTTTTCTTCCTCTACTTTTTGATCTCCATCTTTATCAAAAATATAGTTTTCACTACTACTATCTAAATAAAGAATTCCTCCGCTACCCACACTAGCATATATAGTTTGATATCTATTTAATTTTTCAATATTTACAATATTAATATAAACTATGTTACCATCATTCATTCTCAGTAGGAATCTCTCATCATCAATAACTACATCATTATACTTATCAGGACTATACTCTATTTCACTAATCATAGCAATAATATCTTCATCTATTTTTGAAAGGCCTTTAATAAAACTTTTTAAAATATCACTAGGAACATAATTTACTAAAGTTGGATATCCAATATATTTGTCTTCTTCTGCAATTGTGTTTTCATTAGATAAATATAATTTACCAGTTAACACATCATAAAAAAGTAATTTATTTTCTTCGATGGTTATTGTTATTGTTCCTAAGATACTTTTCTTAATTTTAACATCATCAATTAAAGGAATTTCTTTTAATCTTTTTTTGATTGAAGAGGAACTTGCTTTAAAGACAGACGTTTCAACACTTATGTTAGCCATTTTTAATATTTCATGTTCAGTTACATTCACATTTCCATTAACAATAATCCTTTTTATTGGCATTGTAAAAAGATAATAACCTAACATAGCTATTATATATAAAACTAACAAAATAAATATTAGTCCACTTATTCTTAATTTTCTCTTCTTCTTTTTTGGTTTCATACTTCTTTCCATCTTACAATCGTAGGTTCTGCAACTAAGCTAATATCATATTTTTCTTTTACTTTTTCTTTAATTAAATCAATTAAGCTAACTACATCATTAAATGTTGCATTATCTTCGTTAACAATAAAATTAGCATGTTTCTCACTAACTTTTGCTCCCCCAATTTGATGTCCCTTTAACCCTAGTTCATCAATTAATTTTCCTGATGATGTTCCTTCGGGGTTTCTAAAAATGCTTCCTACATTTTTCTTTTCAATAGGTTGAGTAGTAATTCTTTTTTCATTTCTTTCTCTAATTTCTAAAAGTTCTTTTTGTGGATCTCCACTTTCTAAAATAAAAGTAACACTTAATACCAGATATTTATCTTTTAAAGATGTGTAACGATATCCAAAAGAAATGTCATTTTTAGGAATATCTTTAATATTTCCTTCACTATCTAGCACTTTTACACTTTTAACATATTCCATTATTTCATGACCATAAGCTCCAGCATTTCCCACAACACTTCCGCCAACAGTTCCAGGAATCATCGAAGCAAAGGCTAAAGAAATAAAAGACTTTTGTAAACAGACATTAACAAGCATTGGTAGCATTACACCTGCAGCAGCCGTAACTGTATTACTGTCAAAAGTAATTTCTTTTAAGTTATCTAATCTAATTACTACACCATCAAAATATGAGTCATCTAAAATAACATTTGAACCATTTCCTAAAACATAATACTTAATATTATTTTCTTTTAAATAACTAATTAAATCTATTAAATTCTTTTCATTGCTTGGTTTAACTAAATACTTTGCAATTCCTCCAATACCTAATGTTGTATATTTTTTTAAATCTTCGTTTTCAAAAACTTCTCCATACTGATTCATTTTAAAATCTCCTTAATATTTTCGTATATTGCAGTTCCTGCATTTTTCATATCTAACTTTGATAACTCTTTTTTCATCGCAGCATATTCTTTATTTTTATCACTAAGTAAATCTTTTACTTGATCATATAACTTATTAGCATTTAAATCTTTTTCTTCAAGTAAGATACTTACCTTTTTATTCTTTAAATCCAAAGCATTATAATATTGATGATTGTTAGCTACAAACGGCGAAGGAATTAAAATACTCGGAAGTTCCATTGCTAAGATTTCTGAGATAGTTCCTGCTCCGGCTCTTGAAATAATTAAATCGACATCACTAAATAGACCAGAAAGATTATCTAAGAAAGGTAATACTTTAACTGAAGATGAAAAACTTTTACCTTCCATAAATGAATCATAATGACTCTTACCTGTTATATATAATACTTCGAAATTATCATCTTCATTGATTAATGATAAGAAGCTAGCAAAAAAATTATTAATTGTTTCACTTCCAAGAGAGCCTGCTACCATTAATAATAATTTTTTATTTTTATTAAAACCTAAACTTTCTTTAGGGATTTTCTTTGTAGTTAAAGCATTTTCACCACACGGATTTCCTGTGTATACAACTTTTTTAGCATTTGTAAAATATTTGTTACTATGTTCATAGGATACACAAGCCAAATCAACATTTTTACTTAATGCTTTATTTGTTTTTCCTGGAATACTATTTTGTTCATGAATAACTGTAGGAATCCCTAATTTTTTTGCAGCAGTTATTACTGGCATAGTTACATATCCACCAACGCCAATTACAACATCAGGTTTAAATTCTTGCATTATTTTTTTACATTTAGTAATTGCTTTATTTATTAAAAAAACATTTTTAAAATCTCTGATTATTTGAGTTTTACTAAAGCCATAGATTTCGATTGGTTCATATTTAATGCCTAAAGCCGGAATAATATCTTTTTCCATTCTATTATGAGTTCCAATATATAAAACCTCTAAGTCTTTTTCTTTTGCCTTAAATTTATTTATAATTCCAATCGCAGGATAAATGTGACCACCAGTACCTCCTGCACTAATTATAATTTTCAATTTTTATCACCTATAATAATTATATCGAAAAGCCTTATTATTTACAATTAAGAACCAAAATTTTGACACTAATCCACGATATAATACGGATATAAATCTTTTAACTTTTCTTTCTTGACGCCATAAATAAATAATTCTTTATTCTTATTTTGATAATCACTAATTATTTTTTCATTAATAATAGCATCTAAAATACATAAGAAGTCATACTTAAAATGGTTTTCATCAGTATTTAGTACATAATTTAATATTCCCACTTTATAAGTCCTATTTTGCGTAAATAATTTTCTTATAATTCTATCATAAAAAGACATAACATAAATATTTTTATCCGGATACTTTTCTAATAAAGAAATTAGTTTATCTGTGTTTAAAGAAGAATCTTTAATATCAATCATAATTATTTTATGAGTATCCATTCGCAAAACCTCTTCGAGGCTTGGAATATTTTCTTTAATTAAGTCTTTTGAAAAATAATTTTTAAATAGTTTACCTTTATAAATCGGATCATGATATATTAAAAATTTTTCATCCTTTGTCATTCGAACATCACATTCAAAACCATAATAATCCTTATTTATAGCATCAAAAAAAGCAGCTAAGGTATTTTCCTTGCTACTTTGTTTATCTCCTCTGTGAGCTATTAATTTATACATATAACACCTCTTTATAAAGGATATTATTTCTTTTTAAAGATTATACAAAATAAGCTAATAATTGTTAAAAAACAAGTAATTCCAATTATTGGAGTTATATAGTCTTTATACCAAGGACTATTGGCATTTACTTCAACTTTATCATACAAGCCCACCATGTTAGCTACTTCATCTGATTCATTTTTTAAAACTGTTAAAGTATATGTTACTAACGCCTCTTTATAGACTTCGATTATGACATGATTTTCTCCAGGTGTAAGATAATCATTACCATATACTGTAATTGTAGCACCATCTTCTGCTTTACAGTTAAGGACTAACGCTAATGCTTCATCACTAACATTTACTGTGTATTCAAAGATATTTTCTTTGAAACTTGGACTCATACTACCATTTACTACCTCTAAACTATTAAGCATTTAATCATTCCCTTTTTATTATAATAATTTTAAAAGTACTTCATTCATTACATATAGTTTATCCGGATTTATAAATAAATTACCATCTTTATATATTAAATCTTCATTTTCTAATAACTCTTCAATATTGTATTTACTTTGAATATTAACATGATACTTTTCATAAAATTCTCTTACATTTATTCCATTAGTTTTTCTAAAACCTAACATAATTTCATAATCCATTTTTTCTTTAGGTCCTAAAATTTCTTTATTTAAAATAATATTTCCTTTGGTATAACTTGTAAGACTTCTTGTATTATCATATCTAACCCCATCAAGATATCCGCTTGCTCCGGGACCAAAACCATAATACTCTTCATTATTCCAATAGACTAAATTATGTTTAGATTCATAACCTTCTTTTGCAAAGTTACTTACTTCATAATGTTTAAAACCTTGTCTTTTTAAATATGAACAAATTAACTTATACATCTTAGCATCAAGCATATCGTCAATTGGACTAACATTTTTATGAGATAACATTGTATTATTTTCAATCATCAAGCTATAAGTGCTTATATGGTTAACATTTAACGAACACATTAGTTTTAAATCTTTACGCAAAGAAGCAAGTGTTTGCTCAGGTATTGCATAAATTAAATCAACATTGATATTATTTACTCCCAAGCTTCTACATAAATCAATTTTATTTTTTGCATCTTCATAGTCTGCTTCACGATTTAAAAATTTTAGATTATTTTTATCAAATGATTGAATACCAATACTTAGTCGATTAACCCCATTATTCACTAAAGTGGTAATTAATTTTTCATTGATATCACTTAGATTACATTCAAAAGTAAATTCTATATTTTCATCTTTTCTAAATTTCTTTATGATTTCAACCAATTTTAATAACGATTCATTAGGAAGGGCACTCGGAGTTCCTCCCCCAATATAAATCGTTTTTATTTGTTCATCCATATAGCGGTCATCAATCTCGTTATTAAGAGTTTCTAAATATTCATCAATCCATTTTTCATTAACATAAAATTTACAAAAGTCACAATAAGAACATATTGTTTTACAAAATGGAACATGAATATAAACCGATCTTTTATCTTCAGAAAGCATACTTACCTCCACCAAAATCTTTCAACTATTTCTTTACGCTTCCTGTAAAACGACCATCTTCATCATAAGTTGGAACATTATTTTCTGCATACGCTTTTCCACCTTTTGATTTTGCTGCTAATAAATTATTTTTTCTAGCTTCCATTATTTCATGGTAAATATCTAAACTATAAAAATCGTTTAATCGCGAATCCTTTAAATATCTATCTATAGAAGATCTAGATATTGTGGGAATAAAAGGATTAACTGACTGTGCTTCATTAATTATATTTGCTATCTCAGCATCACTCATTGAATACCCACTTCGAACAAAAATTTCTGCTACATATCTAATTTTTGATTCAGCTAATATTATTCTTGTTAATTTATCTCCTTGTTTTCTATTTTCTTCTGTTGCTCCAGGAATAGCTTCAATTCCTTCATTTGTCAATTCTATTGAATTGTCATATATTTCCATAGATTGACGACGGTGTGTCTGATATACATAGCCTACTACTTCATGCCAAATATCAGCTGCATATTCTTTACTTATTATATTTGCCATACTACTCATCCTCACTTAATATTGCTAAGAATGCTTCCTGAGGAACTTCAACAGAACCTACCATCTTCATTCTCTTTTTACCTTCTTTTTGTTTTTCCAATAATTTTCTCTTTCTTGAAACGTCTCCACCATAACACTTAGCTAAAACGTTCTTTCTCATTGCAGGAATGTTTTCTCTTGCTATAACACTAGAGCCCACACTTGCTTGAATTGGGATTTGGAACATTTGTCTTGGAATAAGTTCTCTAAGTTTACTAGCAATCGCTCTTCCTTTACTATAAGCAAAATCCTTATGAACAATAACCGACAATGCATCTACTGGTTCTCCATTTAATAAGATATCCATTTTAACAAGACTACTTTCTTTATAACCTGTTATTTCATAATCAAATGAAGCATACCCTTTTGTAGAACTTTTTAATTTATCATAAAAGTCATATACAATTTCTCCAAGAGGAATTTCATAATGAATATTAACTCTTGTTTCGTTTATATATTCAGTAGTTTTATAAATACCTCTTTTATTTTGACAAAGTGTCATTATTGGGCCAATAAATTCTGAAGGTGTAATAATATTGGTGTAAATATAAGGTTCCTCAATAGATTTTATTTTTGATTTATCTGGCATCTTATTCGGAGAGTCAATTTCTACTACTTCTCCAGAAGTTAAAGTAACTTTATAAATAACTGATGGAGATGTAGCTATTGTATCTAAATTAAATTCTCTTTCTAATCTAGTTAGAATTACATCCATATGTAACAATCCTAAAAATCCTGTTCTAAAACCGAATCCTAGAGCTATAGAATTTTCCGGTTCAATTGTTAATGAAGCATCATTTAATTTTAATTTTTCTAAAGCTTCTTTTAGTTCATCATAACGATTGGATTCAGTTGGGAAAATCCCTGAGAAAACCATTGGTTTCATTTTCTTATAACCTGCTAATGGCTCTGCTGCTGGATTTTTTTCTAATGTAATTGTATCTCCAACTGCTACTTTTTCAATATCCTTAATCGCAGCACTTACGTATCCAACCATACCTGAAGTTAATTCTGGATAAGGAATATTTCCCATTGTATTAACACCAACTTCAGTTACTTCAAAAGTCGACCCCATAGCCATCATTTTAATTTTATCTTTTACTTTTATTTTTCCTTCTACTACCTTAACTAGTAATACTACTCCACGATAAGGATCAAAATAACTATCAAAAATTAATGCTTTAGTTGGACCATCAGTATTAATAACCGGCGGTGATACTTTTTTAACCACTTCATCTAATAGTTCTTTTACACCCTCACCAGTTTTACCGCTACAAAGTAAGATTTCCTCTTCTTTAAAACCTAATACACTCATAAGTTCTGCCTTTACTTTAGGAACATCAGCATTAGGCAAGTCAATTTTATTAATAACTGGAATGATTGTTAAATCATCTTCCATAGCCAAGTAAAGATTAGCTAGTGTTTGTGCTTCAATACCTTGAGATGCATCTACTACTAAAATAGCACCTTCACAAGCAGCTAAACTTCTTGATACTTCATAAGAAAAGTCTACATGACCTGGAGTATCTATTAAATTTAAATTGTATTTTTCACCATTGTATTCATAATCTAGCTTAACAGCATTAAGTTTTATTGTAATTCCACGTTCTCTTTCAAGATCCATACTATCAAGCATTTGATCTTGCATTTGTCTTTTAGGAACCATATTTGTGATTTCTAAAATTCGATCCGCAAGAGTACTCTTTCCATGATCAATATGGGCTATAATTGAAAAATTTCTAATATGCGATTTGTCCATGTCTTTCACCACTTAACATTATACAATAAAACTAGCCAATAAACAAAGATTTAATGAATTTCCAAATCCCCGATGTTTTATCATCCAAAAGATTACCTAACCCTTTTGAAATCCCATTTGCACTCTTAGTAAAAAAATTTGAATAATCCTTTTCTTCGGGTAAATAGTCTTTAATATCAACAGCTACATTATTTTCTATATCTTTTTCAAATTCAGCAATCATTTCTTCCGTCATAATTGTTTTATCACGAACTGTTTTTTCATAATATCCCGTATGCAACGAAATAAATAATGCAACGTACATCACAAAAAAGACTGTAAGAATTCTAAAGAACCAGTTTGGCTTTTTCTTTTTCATGAATCCTCCATTATATATTCATAAAGTATACTAGCTAAAACTTTTAACGTATTATTAGCTTCATTTATTTCATTGTATTGCCCACCAATTTCTAAAAGCAAAGTATTTCCATTAAAATCCTGGTTATACTTTCCATCTACTCCTTCACCTTGTTTTTCTAATATTCCACGGCTTAAGCACGGATTTACAGCCTTTAATTTTTCATTAAGCTTTTCTGCAAAAATCTTATTTTCTTGATAATTTTCATGTTCAAGACCTATAACAAATAAGATTTTTGCATACTTTTCGCCATTTAGTTCACAAGTAGTTTTTTCGTAAATCGAGGAATCACGGTGTAAATCAATAAAGTATTTAAGTGATGGATAATTAATAACACTTTGTTCTAAAAGTTTTCTACTAGCTTGATAGCTTTGTCCATATTTAAGATTGTTTTCTTTTAAAATTTTACTAATCGAAGTCGTTTCAACTACGCTTGAAATATTATAATCCTCTAAATAAGATTGCAAGATATAACTGGCAAACATCACTGTGTAATCAATGTTATAACTTGCAAGTTTACTATACTTATAACTTTCTGTTTGATGTGTGTTATATAAATAAATAATTGGTTCTGCCTCATTTTTGAAAACAGGCTTAGTTTCTAATTCTTCTTTTTTAGTTTCAAATTCCATTCCTAAATAACTATATGTCAAATAATTTAAATATTTAGAATTAAGATTAACTTTTCTGGAAATAAAACTAATAACATATAATAAAAATAACACCGCCGTAATTAACTTAATGATTTTTATTTGAAATTTTCGTTTTTTACTTACTGTTTTAAAATGCCCCATTTTTATTCACCATAAAAATTATAAAATAAGCGAATCAAAAATTTTGTCAAACCATGATAAATCATTTATTCTTGCTTATTATTTAAAGTTTTGGTAAAATAGATACGTATTTAAAGAAGGGAGATTTATCATGCCAAATATTAAAAGTTCAAAAAAAGCTGTTAAGGTTATCGCAAAGAAAACTGAAAACAACCATGAACCAAAAGCTAAAGTAAAAAATCTAATTAAAGATGTTGAAAAAGCTTTAGTTGCTGGTGAAACTGAAAAAGCTAACACTTTATTCAAGAGCTTCCAAAAAGCATGCGATGATGCAGTTAGCAAAGGATTAATTAAGAAAAATACTGCTGATAGACAAAAATCTAGACTAGCACAAAAGATAAAAAACGTTAAGTAGCAAGTTGCTACTTTTTTTATTTTACTAATATATTTATTGTATGTTAAAATTAATGTAGTTTAAGGAGATAACAATGAAAAAAATAATAATACCTCTTATATGTATGGCATTAATCTTATATACAACATTTAATTATGATAAAATTAGTTCTTATATAGCAAATAAAATAAGTGATAATCAGAAATTAATAATAAATGAGCCTAATTCATATGCAAAAACCGAAGGCTTTAAATTTGTCCAGCTAAGTGAAGATTATATTCCCTATTCTTATAATGATTTATTAGATATTATTTTTACTACTATCAATAATGGATGGGATACATTTAATTTCTATTGTCCTTCAGAATATACCAAGTGTATGGAAGATATGGAAAAAATCAGTGATGACAGTTTGATTCTTACCCATATCAATAACTATGTTCATCCATTTAATAGCTTTACTGATATTAACACAATTATTTATAGTTCTGGGCAAATCACAATTAACATTACTCATCTTTATACGGATGAACAAATCGCCAAAATTAACACCGAAGTTGACCGTTTAATGAAAGAATTAGTTAACCCTACAGCTTCCGAATATGAGAACATTAAATCAATACATGATTATTTAATTAATAATACTAAATATGATCAAAGCAAAGAGGCCGATGAAATGGCAATTCATCCATCTGCACTTGCTTCGGGATTATTATTTGATCATCTAGCAAGATGTAATGGATATACTGATACTATGGCAATATTTTTATCGAGACTCGGAATTAAAAATTACAAAATAGCAACCACTAGCGCTGATGTATCATATGATTCAACAGGTCACGTTTGGAACGCAGTTTTCTATAATGGTAAGTGGGTTCATCTGGATTTAACTTGGGATGACCCAGTAAGCACAAGCGGCCAAGATTATTTATATCATAAATACTTTTTAGTTACTACTAACGAAATGGCTGAAGCTGATGCTGGCGACGTCAGTATCGAAGAACATAATTTTAGAAAAGATATATACTTAGAATTCAATTAAAAAAAAGGAATGTTAACATTCCTTTTTATATTTTATAAATTCCGCCAATACTTTTATTAACTTCTCTTTCATCGCCAATAATGTATTTTCCACCAGCAATTAATACAATATCCCCCTTATTAAGAAGTCCTTGTTCTACACGATTATTAATATCATCTAAAATCATTTGCTTTGGAGCCTTTTCATTCTCAGTTAAACTAACATTTAATCCCCAAGATAATGATAATTGATTAAACACTTTCTTATTACTTGTAGATACAAATATAGGACATTTAGGTCTCATACTTGAAAGAATTCTTGGTGTATCGCTTGTTTTGGTATAACAGAATATACCTTTAACATCAATATTTAGTGCAGTTGTAATCATTGCATGATTAATAATAAATTCAAAATTATCTTGTGGAATTTCTTTAATTTTGAATCTTTTCCAATAATCAATAGAATCTTCTACATCTTGAGCAATTTGAACCATTCTTTTAACACATTCAACTGGATATTTACCGGTTGCAGTTTCTCCACTTAGCATAATTGCACTGGTTCCATCGAAAATAGCATTTGCTACGTCACTAACTTCAGCTCTTGTTGGATTTGGTTCATTAATCATTGATTCCATCATTTGTGTCGCAGTAATAACTGATTTACCTTTTGAATACGTCTTTTTGATTATTTCTTTTTGTACAATTGGAACTTGTGAGAATGGAATTTCTACACCTAAATCACCACGAGCTACCATAATTCCATCTGATACTTCAAGGATTTCATCAAAGTTGTCAATTCCTTCTTTATTTTCAATTTTAGAAATAATTTTAATTTTAGAATTATGACGATCTAATATTTCTCTAATTGCTAATACATCTTCTTTTCTTCTTACAAAAGAAGCTGCGATATAGTCCATATCATTAGCAATAGCGCCTTCTATATCATTTACATCTTTTTCCGTTAAAGATGGTAAATTAAGTTTTATATCAGGCACATTAACACTTTTATTACTTGAGATATAACCACTATTAAGGATTCTACAAATGATATCTTTATCCTCAATACCAATTACTTCAAGTCTTATTAGACCATCATCTAATATAATGATAGTTCCAACATTTACATCCTTATATAAATCTTTATATGAAACACTTACTTCTTTTTCATTGCCAATAATATCTTCATTTCTTAAAATAAAAATATTTCCCTCTATAATAAATACTTTTTCTTCAAATTTTCCCAATCTAATTTCAGGTCCCTTAGTATCTAAAAGTAATGAAATCGGTAAGTTCAATTCCTCTCTTAATTGTTTAATTAAATTAACTTTTGGTCCTTGTTCATCCCATGTACCATGTGAAAAATTAACACGTGCAACATTCATTCCACTTAACATTAATTCTTTTAATGTATCGTAATTATCTGATGCTGGTCCAATAGTACAAACAATCTTTGTTTTTCTTAACATCATAAAAACCTCCGAGGTCTAATTATAGCACGTCAAAGAATAATTGTACATAGCTGTTTAATTAAATTTCTTTACAAAAGACACTTACGATTGTAAATATTTAAATGATTAGATTTTTTTTAAACCAGTCAATCTATAACTCGCTTTAGCACATTGCTTTTCTTTTATGGATTCAATTAATAGTTTAATTTCATCAATGTCATCATCATTTATCCAATTTCCATTTATATCTTTTTTATAACCAGATATTGTCATTGATTTTAATAAAATATTATCATAATTTAGATCTGCGTCATCACTAATTAAATATAAATACATGGCTGTCTGCATTTCATGATTTTTTAATGGTTTGATTACGGCTGTTACAAATTCATAATCATTGTTTGTAATATTTAGTAAATGACATTTAAGTTTATCTTTCATTTCCTTCTCCTTCCTCATCAACAAATTCAACTTTTGATATTTCAAATATATTTGGGTTTTCTTTGCAAATATTATAATAAACTATATAAATATCAGCATAGAAATAACCATAATAAATTCCTTTACTAACGCTCTTTAAAATTCTATTAAATCCGAATCATATTTGTATAAAAGCGCATTCAATTGTTCTTTCACGTAGCAATTATTTTATACTTCATCGTTTACTCCTTTCATCTTATATATACCGGAAAAGTTTCTAATTTCCTTTTTTATTTCACAAAAAAAGCAAATTTTTTAATTTTGCTTTTTTAAGTATTCTTTTACTTCATTTATAGTTTCATTAAAATTATTATAATTTACATCGAACCAAGTAACGTTCATTTTATTATTAAACCATGTATATTGTCTTTTAGCATAATGTCTACTATTTTGTTTAATAGCATCAACAGCTTCTTCTTTGGTTATTTTTCCATCAAGATAATCAATAAGTTCTTTATAGCCAATTGCACTATTAAGAACTCTACTATCAGGATATTTTTCATATAAATCTTTTGTTTCTTCTAATAATCCATTTGTAATCATCTTATCAACTCGGTTATTTATTATGTTATATAAATTATCCCTTTTAGTAGTAAGTCCAATAAAGTGAACATCCGGATATAATAATTTTGGCTCTACTTTTTCGGATAGCTTTTTATTTAAAAAACGAATCAATCTTACTCGATTATTTTGATGAATATCCATACCAGGATCTTTTTCTAAAGCTAATTTATAAAGCTCTTCGTTGCTAAAACTATCATATGAGTTATTATCACTTTCTTCTTCAAAACGATAATCCATTAATCCAGCACAAAGATATAACCCAGTTCCTCCAACAATTATAATATTTCTATCTGAATATTTATTTAATAATTTTCTTAAGTCATCTTGATAATCTTTAACTGTATACTCTTCATTGATACTTTTTATATCTAGTAAATAATGGGGCAATCCTTCACGTTCTTCTATTGTAGCTTTAGCGCTTCCGATATTTAACTCTTTGTATACTTGAACTGCATCACAATTAATAATAATCGCATCTAATTCTTTTGCAAGTTCAATACTCATTTTAGTTTTTCCTACTCCAGTAGGACCCACGATTGCAACAATCATAATGCACCTTCTTTCGATCTTATTATAACATTTGACTTTTTAATAGACAATTGTTATATTGTCTTTGGTGATTACTTTGAATACGATAGGTATAATTTGTGAATACAATCCATTTCATAACGGACATATTCATCACATCAAAGAGATTAAGAAAAAATATTCTGATAGCATTATTATTTTAGTATTAAATGGTTATTTTTTAGAACGCGGAGAAATATCTACAATTTCTAAATACGATAAAACCGAAATTGCATTAAAATATAATGTAGACTTAGTCATTGAATTACCGGTATTATTTGGAACTCAAAGTGCAGATACATTTGCGTATACTTCAGTATTTTTGTTAGATAAATTAAAAGTAGATCGAATTATTTTTGGAAGCGAGACAAAT
Source organism: Bacilli bacterium (assembly GCA_017434825.1). GTDB lineage: Bacteria > Bacillota_I > Bacilli_A > RF39 > UBA660 > UBA6448. Next base: position 14,094 of record JAFSGC010000004.1, read on the forward strand.
GACATCAATAAAATTATGGACATTGCTCAAGAAAGTCAAACAAAAGAATATAGCGAAGAAATAAAAAAGCTTCTTGACGAAGGAGTTAATTACCCCACTGCTCTTGCTAAAAGTTTAAAAACAAAATTTACTTTTTTGCCTAACGATTTACTTGGGATTTCATATGTAAAAGCCATCTTAAAAATTAACAAAAATATTATACCTGAAACCATTCAAAGAACTAATAGTTATTTAGATACCCAAAGTAATGAAAATATAGTTAGTGCCTCGAATATAAGACACAAATTAAAGAATCACGAGGATATATCAAACTACCTTCCTAAAGAAGCAAAAGAAAAGATGAATACAATTGATTTTGAATTATATTTTAAAATATTAAAGTCTATCATCCTAACTAATACCTATTTAAATGAGATATTAGATGTTGAAGAAGGAATTGAATTTAGATTAAAAGAAGCCGCTTTAAAAACAAACAATTTAGAAGATTTTATTAATTATGTTAAAACCAAAAGATATACTTATAATAAAATTAATCGAATGTTAATTCATGTATTACTAGGAATAAAGAAAACTGATGCTAAGGCTGAAATTGACTATTTAAAAGTTTTAGGCCTTAATAAAAATGGTCGAGATTATTTAAATAGTATAAAAAAAGATTTAGATATATCAGTCAATATAAATAAATCTTCAATAATTTATAATTATGAAATTAAAGCCTCTACTATCTATGATTTACTAACCAGTCAAAATACTTATAATAAGGAACTAAGTAATAAGCCAATTATTTACTAGTTCTTTTTTTATTAAGATAAAACCAAATACCAACAATAAATGGAATAGCAAATACATTTGGCATTGCATATCTAAAATAAGTATTTACTGGAGATGCAATACATACAAGAAGCGATACAATCATAGGTATTAATATTATGACATAGTCTTTTCTTTTGTTCATAAAACACCAAACACCTATAGCAATAAAAATCCAAGTAGAAAAGCCAATATTACTTATTAATCCTAAAACTGGAATATACGGATAGCCTTGTATCCATTTAGTTAACAAGCTTCTTATGCCATTTAATTCATTATAGTGATAATCTACTAAATTAGTAATTCTAGTATCGTATTTGGTATATGAATACCAATTTATATCTTCAGGATCAAAATACCCATAAACGTTATTTAGCGTTGCATCAATATAAGTCATCGGATGCTTTATAAGACCTTTGAACCATACGCCGAAATATTTTTTTAAATCTTCACTCGAAGCATATTTATTATAAGTGTTTTTTACAGGATCAGCTAGAACAGGATCATAATTTTCTTTCATATTTTCATAATCGATTATATTATCAATTATCTGAATGTCTTTAATAGTATAATCTTGCTCATTATTTATAACATCTCTAGCGGTTTGTTGGAAGAAGATAGACATCATTTCTCTAACACTTCCACCAGTGATTCCTAAAGATGGAATCAAGACATTTTTATAAGAATAAAATAAACATAAAACAATACTAAATATAGCTAAAATTCTTTTAAAATTAATTTTCTTATAGAAAAGTACAAACGGAAATAAAATTATTACTAAATATGAGCCATTATTTCTAAATAAGCAAATAAATAGTAAAACTAATAACCATAGAAAGCACTCTTTAAAAGATAACAACTGTTCTTTTTTTGAATCAACATATTTAAATAAAAACATCATTAGCCAAAGAACAAATAAAGAATAATAAACATCTTTATTTCCGTTTATTGCATATATTGGAAACATTGGAACCAACGCATAAATACCAAGCATTAAAAATAAGTATTTATTCTTTATTCCCTTTTGTTTCAAAAGACATATAGTACTAGATAAGGTAAATGCCATAAATAAACCTTGAAGTAAGCTGTATAAAAATAAACCAAAGTTATCATTACCTATAATTATTCCAAGTTTAGCAAAGCTACCAATTAATACAGTATGGAAAACTGGATGATGATTAGTAATTGTTACATTCTCATCAAGCAAAATAGAATAATCCATATACTTTGTTTTTTCTCCTAAAAACTGTTTAATTTGGAAAGATGGATCTGGAGACAGTACAATTGGATAATAAGCTATATAGTAAATAGACCAACATATAGCAAGTGTACATAAACAAAATAACAATGGATGTGAATTGAATCGTTTAACTAAAAAGTTATCTTTAATATCTTTTTTCTTTTGATACTTACTTATATTATTTTGAATTAAGCAAATAAAGAAGTTAATAATACAATAAAAACCAATTGATTTGATAATTGTCCAAGGAATCATATCAAGGCGATACAAACCTTTAATCGTCCCATAACATTCATAAGCATTTCCAATTAATAAAAACAAACAAAAAATCAAAGAGCAAATCTTCGAATATTTAGTTTTTTTACTATCATACTTTTTAAATACAAAATAAATTATAAATGATAGCATCAAAATAAGAACTAAACGATAATCAAAGACAGTCTTTAATCCTTTAGAATATATATCACTTGAATTTATAAGTAATGCTATAGCACTACATAGTGCTAATAAATATTTTTTTATTTTCATATCAATGATATTATATCACTTTCTATATAAATGTATAGCATTTAATCTTTTTTGCTATTTATAATCATAAATAAGCCTAGTCCCATTATAACAAGTGAAACGCCCATGCCGGTACATCCGTTAGCAATTCGCAAATCAAAATTTGTAGTATTATACGTGTCTAATAAAACTACCTGAGTTAATACTATTGAAGTTAAAGCATTAGCAAAGCTAGTTATTTTAACAGCAGATAATACAGCATTATTATTTTTATGATACTTACACATTCCGTATATAGCAGAGCCAATAGAATAAAACGCAATTAATGCCACTAAATAAGTCAAATATTCATGCATTGTAGTATTTGTCCCTTTATAATACATGTACACGCTTACAGCAAAATATGATATTCCTAATAGGATTAAAAGGATCCCATTATTAACATAATTTTTAAGTGCAATTCTCTTTTTCTCTTCATAATTAGATTGTTTTCTAATTTTGCGATAATCTCTAATCGAAAAAATTCTAGCTAAAGCTAATATAATATTAAATATTGCATTAACAAAAAACCATAACGAAGGTAGTACTAAACTAACAGTAAACTTCACTGCTGCCATAATGGTGTTGCTAAACGTTATAAAAAGCAAAAAGACGATTATTTTATCGCTTTTTTCAAGTGCTTTATATTTTTTAATCGCCTTTTTCATAATTAATCTCTTGGATTTTTAATATATGCATGAATTGGATAATTTAAAATACAAATAATAAGTCCTACTACTCCAGTGATAATTCCAACAATCATATCTGAAGTACTAGCTTCTCCTACCAAGATTTTACTCATTCCAAATCCCATAATTAATGATCCTACTACTCCAATTACCCATGTAAATACTAAAGACCAATCAATCTTTTTATCAGATTTTTGTCTTGGATGACTCTTACGATAAACAGGTATAATACATAGTAAAATAATAAATCCAATAATTGCAGTTACTACGCCTGCAGTAAACAGATTCCATTCAGGAAGTAAGCACATGCACATTCCAATTGCAAAAACTAAACCTCCAATAGTTCCTAATATAATTTCTAATAAAGTATCTTTTTTCATTATTTTCCCTCCACGATATCTCTATTTTTTTGTTCTAATTCTTCTTGTTCTTTTTTTATTCTGTCTTTTGCTTCTTCTGTTGTTTCGTTTTCTTTCTTTAAAAATGCGTCAACAAACTTATCTTCAACTTTTTTATATCCACCAACGACAGCATTTTCTACTTTTTTGTAGCTCCCTACAACTGCATTTTCGATTTTCTTGTTTGCTTCAACAAGCTTTGACATTTCAATCCTCCTCTCAATAAAACCAACACTTGTTGTTTTATTACAATTTTAGTATAATATTTTTAACGAAACCAAACAATCATCAATTAAGGGTAAATTGTTGAAATAATGGAGGAATCTATCTATGAACACAGCTAATAATAAAAGAAAAAAAGAGTCGCAATTAAAAATTGAAAGAATTTTTTTAGAATTAATTCAAACAAGAGAGATTGAAGAAATTTCTGTGACGGATATTTGTAAGGAAGCTGGACTAAACCGTACTACATTCTATTCAAACTATATTGATATTTATGACCTAGCAGATAAAATACGTCAAAAACTCGAAGACGATGTAATGAACTTATATATGGAAGATAGAGATAATAAGCATAATTCAACAGACTTCTTAAAATTACTTAAACATATCTATGAAAATCAGATATTTTATAATACATATTTTAAATTGGGATTTGATAAAAGTTCCCTATTTAATGAATATGATTATAAACTTGCAGCTAAATTATTTAATGATAAGCACATTGATTATCACATTGAATTTTTTAAAGCAGGATTTAATGCAATTCTAAAGAAATGGTTATACTCCGGTTGCAAAGAATCTCCCGAAGAAGTATTTGAAATTATTCAAAGTGAATACAAAAAAGATCTAAATTTAATTTAGATCTTTTATTTTTTTGGTATCCTCGAAGGGAGTCGAACCCTTGACCTATTGCGTCGGAGGCAATCACTCTATCCAACTGAGCTACGAGGACAAAAAAAATATAATTAAGATAACTTAATTATATCATTTATTGTAACATAAATCATTAATAAGAAAATAAGTGCAAAACCAATTAAATGGCAAATATTTTCAAATTTAGCATTAACAGGACTACCTTTAATTTTTTCTATAAGCAGGAAAAATAAGTGGCCTCCATCAAATGCTGGGAATGGTAATATGTTAATAAAACCTACATTGATTGATAAGAATGCCAAAATATAAACTAAATATTGAATTGCATATCCTAATGTATAAGCAAATGAAGCTCCAACTACTTCATAGATACCTACAGGGCCAGATAATGCAGAAACACTAATATTTCCAGAGAACAATCCGCCGATTGTCGCAGCCATACTACTTACAATTGAAGCAAATTTTTTAAATCCATATGCTATAGTACCAAAGAATCCGTTAATATTAGTTTCCTTAATTTCAATTCCAAATCTTTTTACTTCAACTCCTGTTTCTTCATCTACAATGATTTTGGGAGTAACTTTAAGCGTTTTTTCTTCACTATCACGCTCAACTACAAAAGTATAATAATCTTTGTCATTTTTGTATTGTAATATAATTTGAGCTTTATCCCAACTACTTACTTTATGACCATTGATTGAAACAATTGTATCATCAGCTTGCAATCCTGCCATTTCAGCAGCAGAACCAGGTGCCACATATTCAATGTTAGGTTCAATTGCGCCGCCGCCCCAAATAGCACCATATAATATTAGTAAAACAATCGCCATAATAAAGTTATTCATAACTCCAGCTGCCAATATTATACATCTTTGGTACCATGGACGATTACACATTAATTTTTCTTTAGGAATCTTGTCGTCATCATCATAGACTTCTCCAGCCATTGATACAAATCCTCCGATTGGAATTGCTCTAATATTATAATTAATATTATCTTTTTTTCCTTTGTGACTAAATAATAAAGGGCCCATTCCAATTGAAAATTCATAAATATGAACTTTGAATGTTTTTGCCCAAATGAAATGTCCAAATTCATGAACTAAAATAATAATTCCTAATATAAAAATTAAAAGTAGAATTTTTAAAAGCATTGAACCAGCACTACTTAATAATGATGTAATTGATAAAATGTTTAATAGCATTGTTTTCTCCTTTAAAATAATATTATTGTTAAGAAAATATATGTCATAAATACAGCAATAATGCTGTCAAGACGATCTAGCGCACCACCATGACCCGGCATTAAATTTGAAAAATCTTTAATACCATTCTCTCTTTTTATTTTACTAAAAATTAAATCTCCAAATTGACCTGCAGCAGATAACAACATTGTTCCTAAGATAATTTTCCAAGTAAGTGGTTCTACAGCAATCATATAAAATACCACTGGAATAACTGTTCCAAGGATTAAACCACATACTGCACCTTCCCAACTTTTCTTTGGACTAATAGTTGGACACATTTTATGTTTACCAATTAAGCTACCAAATATCATTGCAAATGAATCAGTACAAATCGGTATTAACACTAAAAATAAGAACATTGCTAGACCTTTATCTCTAACAAGTAAGATTGAGTTAAATGCAAGACCTAAAAACAACATTGAACCAATTAAATAAAATGCATCTTGAGTTGTATATTTATTATCTTTATAAAATAAAGTCGGAATTAATAAACCTAAGACTAAATAGATTAACCTAGCATAAGTAGCACCATATACTGTACTATCTCCATTAAAATTAGTACATATGAGAACAAGCAGTCCAATTAACGCTAACACAGTGGGTATTAGTGGTAACTTTTGATGAGCTTTTGGTAAGTTGATTACCTCTAAGAAAGCCAATATAGACACAATTCCTATTGCTACTACAAAGTATGGACCTCCAAAATAAATAAACGGGATAGCTATCGCTGCTACTATTATTGCACTTATAACTCTTGTTTTCATTTTACCTCCAACTGAAAAAACTATAGTCTTTCATCAAATTTATTAACATCATCCATTTGTGATTCGACTAAAGCAATAAATCTTCTTTTATAACTAATAACTTTTCTTTTTAATTCTTCAGCTTCTCTTTCGATATTTTGAGCCTTAATTAACGAATTATTAACAATCTTTGAAGCATTATTTTTAGCATCTTCAATTATTAATCTACCTTCAGCAATTGCTGTTTTTTGAGCATTTGCACTAACCTCTTGAGCTACTAACAAAGTATCATTCATAGACTTTTCTAAACTTTTATATCTTTCAAGTTCCCGATTTAAAAGTTCCATCTCTTTAGTGCTACTACGAAGTTTTTCTAATATAGCTTCATACTCACGAATTACTTCCGATACAAATTCATTTACATCGTCTTTATTATACCCTGAAAAACTTGTTCTAAACTTTCTCATGGTAAATCCTCCCTACCAATCTATATCTTCAGAATCCTTGTCAGCTTTACCTTTTTCGTTTTCTTCAGTTATTTTTCCTTGAACATTAACATTTTTAGGAGTACATAGATAGATACCAACACCTATTTTTTGCATTGATCCACCAATAGCGTATATACATCCACTTAAGAAATCAATAATTCTCTTAGCTTGGTCTGATGTAACTCTTTTTAAATTTACAACTACACTATTACGGCTTTTTAAATGGTCTGCAATTTGTTGAGACTCAGAATAAGCACGTGGTTCTAATAAAATCATTTTATTACCAGTTCTATCAGCTTCTTTTAAAGCATCCTCACTACTCACTGAATAAAATTCATCTTCACTTGAGTTAACTACTTCGTCATCACCTTTATCAGTTAACCATTCTTTTAAACTAAAGCCCATAAATATTCCTCCTAGTATCTATAAATCATTGTAACAAAAATAACTTTAATTTGCAATAAGCTTTGCTATTACTAAAAAGTATTTTTTCTCATAATTTTTGTATTCTTCCAAAGTTGCACAAGTTTGTAAAATTAGTATTGCATCTTCTTCAGTAAGAGTTGCTCCAGTATCATAAAAGCTACTATCTAAAAGCCTTTGATAATGGACTTCTCTATCATATCCTGATTTAAATTCCAATTTCATATAATCAAAATCAGATGTTTCAACATAGGCAGATACCACTTCATATTTTTTAGTAACCCCTGCAATGTTTAAATAAATATGTTTGTGATTTTCATAATATTTTTCATCTTGATAATTTTCAATAATTTCTAAAGGCAAATCATAATCTTCAGAACTATGACCGTAGATTAATAGCTTTTGATCTTTATTAATATCTAAACGATAATCAAAAAAGATTGAACCATTAATATTGTAAGTACCATCAGGTAAATGTTTTAAATAATATTCATTATCTTTACCTTGAACCACCGGAGTAACAAAATCAGTGTTTTCGATACTAACGATTGCTTTGATATCATCATTTTTATAATTTTCTTTTAACTGTTCAATTTTAACTTCCGCTTCTGCTGTTTCCATTTCAATATTTGGACTATCTAAAATAAATTCGTTATACATTTGAATATTATAATATCTTTCAGTTTGAAAATAAAAATAACCCACGATTGCTAAAAGTACTATAACTATTAAAAAAATTATTTTTTTCATATTCTTGCCCCCAAAAACTTTCCTTCATAAACCTTTTCGATATTAGGAATACTTAAAAAGTCATAAGGTTTAACTAATTTCGTAGGCTTTTCAAACTCATGAATAGTGGATTCTTGTAATACCGTTGCTACAAATTGACTACATACATAATAATTTTCACGACATTTTGCATTATTATAAAAATATCTTATTAATAAACCACGAATATCATAACGATATACGCTCATGTTTTTTTCAAAATCAATTAATATATTTTGTAATTTTTTATATTTTTTAGCATCAACTTTAATTTCATATATAACACATTCAGTATTTTTATATACTTTAAAGAAAGCACTTTCTATTCCATAAGTAACTAATCCAGCATTCAAAAAATTATGAACCCTTTTTCTACCAAAGCTGTATAGCTTTGTGTAGGTATTGTCCATTGAAAGTACTACATGAGTATAAGGATATCTTGTAATCATTCTTATAACTCTACTTAAAAGAGTACCAGTATTCATTAAAATAATATAAACACTTTTATCTTTCATACATCTCACTATACACATTATATCACGGATATTAACAAACAAAAAGCATCGATATTACTTTTCGATGCTTTCACTTTCATATAAAGCCTTATATGCTTTGCAATTTTTTAGCAATTCTTTATGAGTACCTTGAGCTACTACCTTACCTTTATCTATAAAAACAATTCGGTCACAATTAATAATCGTCGATAAGCGATGAGCAATAATCATAATCGTGTATTCACTCTTCATGTTTTCAATTGATTTTTGAATTTTGGTTTGAGTTTCATTATCAAGCGCACTAGTAGCTTCATCAAATAATATAATTTCTGTTTTTTGAATTAACGCTCTTGCAATTGCAAGCCTTTGTCTTTGACCTCCGGACAATGTTACTCCACCTTCACCAATTATAGTGTCATACTTTTGATCTAACGCCTCAATAAAGTCATCTAAACAGGCAAGTTTACAAGCTTCATACATTTCCTCATCTGTCATATCTTCTTTTACAAGTTTAAGATTATCCTTAATACTCATATTAAAAATGTATGGATTTTGACTAATGATAGTAATGTTTCCTCGAATACTATCCTTATCTAGCTCATTAATATCAACGCCATCAATTGTAATTTTACCTTTGTCTATATCATATAGCTTACAAAGCAAGCTGAATATCGTTGTTTTACCAGCTCCGCTTTTACCTACGAAACCTACAGTTTCATTAGCGTTCACTTTAAAGCTTAATTTATCTAGGACTTTGTTGGTATCATAAGAAAATTCAACATTCTTAAATTCAAAATCTCCATTAATATGATCCAAATGAACAGCTCCAAATTTTTCTTTTTTAAATTCCTCACTTCCAAAAAGCGCAAAAACTCTTTCACAAGATATATTGAATCCTCGAATAAAATCAATAATATACGTTGCATCATATACTAAACTTAAAATATAATTTCGATAATTATAAATAACTACACCAGTTGCAATATCGAAAGCTTCATGCTTTACAAAATATACAATTATAAATACTAGAAATAATTCATACATTTGATTACATATTGTTTCAAAAATGGAAAATAATCGATACGTAAATGATATGTCATAATCTTTGTTATTTAAATCTTCAATATTACTTTGAACCTTTTTTAAAAAAGAATTTTCAGCATTTAACATTTTTATATCACGAATGCCTCTGACTAATTCTGTAGAAAAACCCGAAGTACTTTCCCTTTGATTTCGAAGATCGTTTTCCTTAGTTTCTAGCATTTTAGTTCTAATGTGTTGTAAAATTAAAGAAACTATCAAATATAACACAAAATATAGACCAATATAAACATTTGTAATAAACACTAATATTGTTACGCCTATATCCTGAAGAATATTATTAAAGATAGAAACTCCGGATGTAAAAATGCTTGTTATATCATAAGCATCTCTAGTAAGTCTTTGAATAAATACTCCGTTCGAATGTTTATCAATATCCTCGACTTTGATACTTAAAAGTTCTTTTCCTAGTTCTAATTGAACTTTACTAACTACAATTTTTGAAAATTTTTCAGTAGCAAAACTAGAAAAGAATCCAATTATTCGATTAAAGATTCTTACTAAAAAAACAAAAATTGAAACAAGGATAACTTTATTCCATATTCCAGCAGTTAACTGAACTAATTGTAAAGATGTTAAATATGGTACTAAGATACCAATCAAGCTCATTGTCAAAGATAAAATAAAGTAAACTACTAAATACTTACGGCACCCTTTTGAATATTTTAAAACCCTTTTAAAATTATTTATAAACTTCATAATTATCACTAGCCATATTATAACAAAAAAACTCACTTAATAGTGAGTTTCTTCTTAGAATTTAATTTCTTTATTAATATATTCTACGATATCATCTACTTTAACTGTATCTTGTTTCATTGTATCGCGGTTTCTAATTGTTACAGTATTATTAGTTAATGTTTCTTCATCAACAGTAATACAGAATGGTGTACCTACTGCATCTGCACGACGATATCTTTTACCTATACTACCGCTTTCATCATAACTAACAGAGAATTCTTTACTTAACATATTAAATAATTCTGTAGCTTTTTCAGAATGAGCCTTTTTAATAAGAGGTAAAATATTTACTTTATATGGTGCTAAAGCATAATGAAGTTTTAACACTTCTCTTTCTGTTCCGTCTTCTAATGTTTCAATATTAATTGCATCTGATAACAAAGCAAGAAGCAATCTATCAAGACCTACAGACGGTTCAACAACATATGGTAAATATTTCTCATGAGTTTCAGGATCTAAATAATGTAAATCTTGTTTTGAATGATTCTCATGAACTCCTAAATCGTAATCTGTACGATCAGCAATTCCCCACAATTCACCCCAACCCATTGGGAATTTATATTCAATATCTGTTGTTGCTTTGCTGTAGAAAGATAATTCTTCTTTTTCGTGGTCACGATATCTTAGATTTTCATCTCTTAGTCCTAAATCATGTAAGAATTTTAAACATTCAGCTTTCCAATATTCAAACCATTCAATATCAGTTCCCGGTTTACAGAAGAATTCCATTTCCATTTGTTCAAATTCTCTTGTTCTGAAAATAAAGTTTCCTGGTGTAATTTCATTACGGAACGCTTTACCAGTTTGACATACTCCAAATGGAATTTTAGCTCTTAAGCTTCTTTCAATATTTTTAAAATTAACGAAAATACCTTGTGCAGTTTCCCCACGTAGATAAACAATATTTTTATTATTATCTACTACACCAATTTTAGTTTCAAATAATAAATTAAATTTTCTTATTGGAGTAAATTCATGACCTTTACAGGTTGGACATGCAATATTATTTTCTTTAATAAACTCTTCGATTTTCTTTTCATCCCAACCATCACCAGTTACTTCACCATTTGTGAAATCTTCGATTAGTTTATCAGCACGATGTCTTGCCTTACATTTAATACAGTCAATTAGTGGGTCTGCAAAAGAAGCTACGTGTCCTGAAGCTACCCAAACGTTTGGATTCATTAAGATTGCTGCATCAAGACCATAATTATATTTACTTTCTTGAACAAATCTTTTCTTCCATGCATTACGTAAATTTTCTTTTAATAATGTTCCTAAAGGACCGTAATCCCAAGTATTAGAAAGTCCACCATAAATTTCACTTCCTTGGAATATAAATCCATAATTTTTAGCGTAGTTTACTACCTTTTCCATTGTTAATTGTTCCATTTTTCCTTCTCCTTCTATTGTTTTATATATCTGTAATCGCCTAATGTGGCGTCACTCCCGAGCATTTCCATCATATCAATAAGATATATGCTAAAGCCACTTGTGAAATCACCTATTTGATTGATAACATTTTGATCTAAGCCTTCAAATAAAGGTGACACGCTACTGCTGTCTATACTTGCCCTTTGCGCTAAGGCAAAAGCTGTTCTAAATACATTTGCAGATATTCTCATATGAAGCTGACCATTATGATTAGTTATATCAAATAGTGCTTTAACTGCATCCGGATACAAGTTGGCGGTTGACCGAACATAATTACATAGTGAACTACAAAAGAACTCTGTTAGGTTAATTTCATAATATCCTAGTAGGTATAAATCATATAAAAATATTGCTGTTGCTTGTACTTGCATAATTCCTCCCCTGAAATAAAAAAACCCCTGCAAATAATTAGCTAGGGACGAAATTACTTCCGCGGTTCCACCCTAATTATTCACAAAGGAATCACTTTCTTCTATATAGCTCTTGGTTTGCCAGACCCGTCATCACTTGTATTACGCTTATTATAAACTTACTTTGATTCTTTTGCAAGTCTTTTTCTTTGTAATATTTCTTGCACCTTATCTCCTGCCATTACATATTTTAAATAACAATCACTACAAAGCGGTACATAACTTACATTTTGTTCACCATCAATTGCTACAACATCACCATCTCGAGTAAATTTGTTATCTACTAAACGAGCATTGAAATTTGCTACATCACCACACTCACATCTAACAGACAATTCCGTTTTATGGTCTGCAAAACCAAATAATGCTGTTGATCCTTCGAAAGGAATGCCTCGAAAATCATTTTTTAGCCCATAACAGATAACTTGAATATCAAAGATATGGGCAATTTGCCATAACTCTTCAACTTGAGTTGTTGTTAAAAACTGAGCCTCGTCTGCAAGTATTACTTTAGCACCTTCAATAGCATGTAAATGCTTAAGATCTAAGAAAGATTCGTCTGGTCCCAATAAAAAATCTACTTCCTTCTTATCACTTAAACGGTTTAAAATTGTTTTTCCACCCTTGGTATCAATCAAAGGTTTAACTAAAATGGTCTTATGACCATGCCTACAATAATTGTAGTTATCCTGCAATAACTTAGTTGTCTTTCCGGACTCCATAGTTCCGTATACAAAGCTTAAATCAGCCACATTATCTCACCCAATTATAATTTTAAGGAATAAAAAAATAATCCTCAAGTGAAGATTATTTGATTTACAATAGTGTTTCTAAGAATTTTTTGCTATATATGTATAATCCGGTAAAGGAATCATAATAGTCTGAAATAAATTTATTAATAGTATTTTTATATTCATCCTTTACATTTATCGTACTAATACTTTTTATATCTACATAATAATACATCCTAATAAGCTGAATTACTTTTTTATCAACAATAAGTTCATTTTGAAAGCAATCTTTACAAATCAAGCCGCCATAGGAAGCATCAATTGTTACAATCGAAGTTTTATTGCCACAACGAATACAGCCATCTAAATTTAATCCTACTCCCAATAAAGGTAAATATTTAAGCTCCAAAATATTTGTTAAAATAATCGGATCTAAGCCTTCTTCGATTTTTAAAATTGTGTTTATAAAATTATCATATATATTGTTTGGTCCACTTTCTTTAATAACTTGACTAGTTAATTCTGATAAATATGTTACATAACTTATCTTAGTTAAATCTTGACGAATATTTTTAAGCGGATCTATCACATCAACGCTTACTAAAGTAGATAGTTTATCTTCTTTGTAATATAAATTAAAAACCCCATAGGTAAATGCTTGAGTACAAGAACGAAGTTTTGACTTCATTGACTTGGCACCTTTGCACATTATTCCTATGAGTCCTTTGTCTTTTGTTAATACATTTATTATTTTACTAGATTCTCCATACGGAGTTTCCTTTAAGATAAAGCCCTTTACTTCTATTAACATTATTCCTCTTCTTCACACTTCTTATATTCTAAGTAGTCTTCAACCTTCCCTGAGTTTTTAAATTTATCCCAAGCTTCCTTCTTATTCATAACATTCACCCTTTCACTTACATAATGGGTAAATATTTTAAATTTTATTCATCAGAATTTAAATATCCTAAATCTAATAGATATTTTTCTTTATCTTTCCAATTTTTTATAGTTTTTACATAAAGTTCAATATAAACTTTTTTGCCAACCATTTCTTCGATTTCTTCACGCGCCAAAATACCGACTTTTTTTAGTCTACTACCATTTTTCCCAATTACAATTTTTTTAATAGAATCTCTATCAACAATAATATCCACCAAGATATTTACGATATCTTTCTTTTCTTCATAACCAACACAGTTACACGCTATTGAATGAGGGACTTCTTCAACAGTATCATTTAATAATTTTTCACGAACTATTTCAGCAACCATAAATCCCATTGTATTTGAAGTAATCATATCGTCATCAAAATATTTTACTTCATCTTTTAAGTATTTTTTGATAACTTCAATTAAGCGATCTGTATTATCACTTGTAAAAGCAGATACTGGCACAATATCAGCAAAAGGATATAAGTCTTTGTACTCATTGATTGTGTATATTAACATTTCTTTAGTTAATTGATCAATTTTATTAATTACTAAAACTACAGGAGTTTCAATTCTTTTTAAAACCTCTAAAATATATCTATCGCCAGGACCAATACCTTTTTTTCCATCCACGACAAATAAAATGCAATCAACATCATCGATTTGTTCCATTGCCTTTTTATTTAATACACGTCCTAAACGATTAATAGGTTTTGAGATACCTGGTGTATCTACGAATATTATTTGATAATTTTTTTCATTATATATACCTTGAATAACATTTCTAGTAGTACCGGCTTTATCTGACGTAATTGCTATTTTTTGCGTCATCAAAGCGTTTAAAAGCGTACTTTTACCTACGTTAGGCCTTCCTATAAAACTTACAAAACCACTCCTCATCAGTCACCTACTTTACAATAAAAGGCAATACTTTTGGAACAAATATAACTAAATTAACAATTAATGCCATAAAGCTTGCCATACATGTTGCAGCACTACCGCAATCTTTTGCAATTTTAGCTAAAGGATGGAATTTTTGAGTAACCATATCTACAGTAGCCTCAATCGCAGTATTTAAGAATTCTACTTCCATAACAAGTAATAAACTTAAAATAGAAAATATCCATTCAACAAAGGAAATATCCAATAAAATTCCGAATATTACTACGAAAATCATTGCTATTGTTTCAAAAATAAAACTTGTTTCATGAGTAAAACAATAAGCCATTCCTTGAAAAGAATATTTAAATTTATTTAATACATCCTTTACGGGATTAAGTTTTTTACCTTTTTGTTTTTGTAAATCCATTTAAAATCAACTCCTGCTTTGCAAACATTACTTCTTCATCTTCTTTTTCCATATGATCATAACCTAATAAATGTAATAATCCGTGAACTCCTAAAAAGGCTATCTCACGAACTTCAGAATGACCATAAGAAACTGCTTGCTCTTTCATTCTAGGGATACAAATGTAAATCTCGCCTAAAATTCTAGTACTATTATACACCCTTTTATCATTATCTTCAAAAGCAAATGATATTACATCAGTTACTTTATCTATATTGCGATAATTCTTATTAATTTCTTGAATTTTCTTTTCATCAACTAGTACAACACTAAAAAAGGCATTATTAACTTTTTCTAGTTTTAATGTACGTTTTAATACTTTATATAAAATTTTATATTTTTTATATCCGTATTCATCAATAATCTCAAACTTATTCATTAAAAACCAATCCCCATAATATTTAACACATATATGCCAATACAAGCTACTATTATAATACAAATTAAGTTATTAAACCAGTCACTTTTTAAGAAATTTGGTAAATGACGCCCAACAGCTCTAAATCCTACATATATTAAAAAGCCAATAATACACCCAACAGTGTTTAAAATAATATCATCAATATCAAAGCTACGCCCAATATTAAGTTGAACAAATTCAATAGTACCGCTTACAACTAACGCTACCACTAAGTTAGTCCATATTTTTTTAGGTTTAACATAAGTTCCAATAATATATCCAAACGGAACAAATAAAGCTATATTTCCTATAACATTGAAAATAAATAATTCACTATCAAATTTATAACGTAATATCTCTTGAAATGGCACGATGTTAATTCCACTTGATGCATTAATATCTACTCGAGTTACCATTTGATACAAAAGAAGCATGTACAAAATAGAAACTAATGTCCAAAATTCCTCATGAAAGCAAAAAGTATCACGATGATTCTTTAAATAAGCCACTCTTAGTGCTGTTAAAGTAACCGCTATAATCACTAATGAAGGCCACATATTAATCAAACTACTTTTAAAAAGATTATAAACCATTTTCTACTTCCTTTCTTGCTTCAACTTGAGAAGATATTTCTTCTTCTGCTACTATAAATATATCTATATCCATTGTACTATCAATTATTGTTTTTTGCAAAATTTTTTGACTAATAATCTTATCGGTATCTTTTAGTTTTAATGCCACTTTTTCCTTAGCTAATTCTACAGCTTTTTCAATTGCTTCATCTTCCGTATAAGTGTATTTAGTCTTTTTTATTTCTTCTTCTGTCTTTAAATAAATTTTTACTCCTAGCAAATCAAAAATTAACTTTCTTTTTTCTTCATATTCTTTTATCCGATCTTTAAATATTTGATGATCGATACCATCATAATTAAAAATTAAATTATTACGACTTTTACCGGTTTTTTGGCTAGCATAATACTCAAAAGGAACTTTAATATTAACCTCATACCACACTTCAGCATAAACTTCACCACTAGCACAAACATTTTCTACAACTTCTTCATTTAATTTTATGTCACCACTTATCAGCAAGTCTCCTTTTTTAACATAGTCATTCATCCCCACTACAGCCTCTCCATCAAAAGTTTTTATTCTTGTTACTAATGCATCTTTTGAAGCATATAGGTGACAATAATCTTTTTTATCATCAGTCGAAGTGATAATTCGCTCTTCCACTCTGACAACATATTTCATACCAATCTTATTTATTTCTAACCAATCAATCTTATCTAAATGTTTATTTTTGATCTTTGATTTTATTTCTTGTAATTGATTATAGCTTTTTTGAAACCTAAACTTTTTTACTCCATATATTTCCAATTCTTCTGTAATTAAATTTACTAAAGCATCATCTTCATGCACAACATCGATATCCACAATAATATGCGATGACAAAAAAACTAATATTATACTTGAAAATAAAGCACACAAAAGCAAACGATATCTTTTTATAGTCTTTCTTAAATATTCTGGACCTGTATACTTTACTTTTTGGAATTTCAAAGTTTTTAGATATTTAGTTATTTTTTCATAATCCTCATTAACTATTTTAATATAAATGGCATCATTTTTTTCGTACATTTCATAAACACTGACATTAATACTTCTTAACTTTTGGGCAATTTTCTGCCATGAGTAACCAGTTATCTTAATATACAAAAAGCTATTCATATATCATGCCTACACTCGAAATAGTACCTTGAATTATTAATTCTTCATTATTCATTTGAGATATGACTAGATTGTTGCCTTCGATTTTAAGTTTGAAACTTTCAAGCAACAAAACTATTTCAATTTCGGATAACCGAATCAATTCAAAATATCTATATATATGGATTTTATCTTCAAAAATAGTTATAAAATAATTTTTATCATACAAAAAATCGCTTAACGCTTTTGAAAATTTCATATTGTCACCCATTTTAATTGTATGAAAAAAGGATAGATTAATTTAATCTATCCTTAATAGTTTTACTTACAAATGCCATGTCAGCATTAGTTAACTTAGATGAAACAGATTTCATAATTGAACCCATATCTTTCATTGAAGTTGGTTTCAACTCTTCAAAAACCGCATCTATAACTTTTAGAATTTCTTCTTCGCTCATTTCAGCTGGTAAGTATTGACTTAAAATCTCTACTTCATGTTCTAATTCCTTAGCTAACTCAGTCTTACCGTAACTTGTATATTCAGCAATTGAATCTTTACGAGTTTTAACTTGGCGTTTGATAACTTTTATAGCTTCATCATCAGACAATTCATGTAATGTTCCTTTACGGCTTTCATTTATGAATTCACTTTTCAACAGTCTTAGAACTGATAAAGTAAATTTGTCTTGATTTTTTAAAGCTAACTTTAAATCTTCATCTATTTTTTGAATCATTGCATTGTCCTCTTAATTAATTATGATTTCTACGGCGAGAATTTTTGATGTTTTCTTTCTTTTCATTTCTTCTCTTTACGCCTGGTTTTTCATAACATTTTCTCTTCTTAAGTTCTGAAGGGACTCCGCTTCGTGCAACTTTAGCTTTAAACTTTTTTAGAGCTAAATCAACGTTACCATTTTGAACTACAACCTTTGTCATCAATATCCCTCCCTTCATTAACTAGGAATATTATAACACCAGCTTCTTTTTTTGACAAGAAATTTAATTAACAGCTTGTTTTCGTAATCATCCTACGAATTGTTGAGCCAAAATTTTGACCAATTTCGTATAAATATTTCAACATCGCTGTTGTTGCGGATATTATAGCCGCTGTTAACTTAGCTCCTCCAACATATGTAATTGACTCTTCTTTACTTAATATCATTTTCTATTTTGAATTACACGCTTTGGGATTACTCAATCCATCAAAAACTCCTAAGACAAATGATGTAATTGCAGTAAAGAAAATTACAAATCCGGTTGTTATTTTTCCTCCACCAGTATATTGTATTGCTTCTTGCTCATTAAGTGTAACCATTACCTCTCCTTTCTAAAAAATAATATCGATTATCTTTTGAATCATTTTTTGTTTATTGTAATAAAAGGTTATTTCTACCACTTCGTTATTTTGTAATTTTTTATCCACGTCAATAATATAGTCTTGGTAGTTTTGGAAATTCTCATATTTAATATCTGAAATTTCCCTCACTCGATATTTATATGCCTGATTTTTGATTGTTAGATATTCGCCATTTATTACTGCGTCAGAGTTTTTTATAGGAACACTTACAATCAAATTATCATGATATATTGAAAACGTTTGATATACGTTATATGTCTCTAAAGCAAAAGCCAAAACCCCCAATAGCATAATCACTCCTCCTAAAATAAAAATTATGCTATGGTTCTTATATTTTATAGAGAGTAGTCCATCATACGTTTTCATAGCTTAGACCTCAAATAAACTTGACGATCAAATAGCTTATCATGTTTTTTGTGTGTGATATAAATTAGAGTCTTTTGAGGATATAATTTTTTGATATTATTGATTATTTTCTGTTCGGAATAATAATCCACTTCGCTTAGAGCCTCATCCAAAATGATTATATTGCAATCTTGCATGAGTGCTCTAGCTAAAATAATTCGCTGTTTTTCTCCCCCGGAAATATTAGCAAAATTATTATCAATCCCAAAATCATACCTAAAACTTTTCTTACTAACTACCTCATCAATTAAACACGCTTTGCAAATTTTATCAAACTCCTGTGATTCCTCATTATAGAAATTAATATTATTTTTTATAGTATCGCTATATAAATTTTCTTTTTGACCAACATAGATGATATTTTCACGAATGCTGCGTAGACTATAATCTAAGATATTTTTATCACCTATAGTAATGGAACCTTTACCGGGAGAATAGACTCTTCGTAATAACTGACACAAAGTACTCTTTCCACAACCGCTTTCTCCCTTAAGCATTATCTTTTCACCTTGCTTAATGGTTAAACTAAAATTATCGATTATTTTTGAATAGTCATTATAGGAAAATTCAACATTTGTAAAACATATATCACCATTAATGAAATTGTCTAAATCCCCTAACTTTTCTTCTTCTAAATCAACAAAGTCACATATTTTTCTAAACGACGCTCGCAAAAAATTAAAATTAGGAATTAGTGACACTATATTTTTTATGGGATCTATAAAATAATTCATTAGAGTATTAAAAACAATTAAATTCACAAGTGAAAAGTTATTATTGAAAATGAGGTGAAATCCATAAGTGTTGATAATAAAGATTCCAAGTTCACTTATCATATTTCGAACAAATTCAAACGCATTTAATGAACTAGTGAAAGTATAATTATC
Source organism: Bacilli bacterium (assembly GCA_017434825.1). Taxonomy (GTDB): domain Bacteria; phylum Bacillota_I; class Bacilli_A; order RF39; family UBA660; genus UBA6448. The sequence goes on from JAFSGC010000004.1 coordinate 34,272, forward strand.
ATAAATCAATGAACTTAATTTATGTTCAATTAACTGTAACGCATTTGGAATGCGATTTAAATTTTTCAAACTATTAATCATATTTAAGTTTTCTATTAAAATAGAATTCACATCTGTTTGATAATCAATATTTTGTTTCATTCGCTTATATAAATATGGATTATATAATATCGTTACCATTATATATAGCACCATTATAAAACAAAGGATAATTGCAAGTTTTTGATGTATCAAAAACAACATAAGTAGCGCTCCAATAGATAGAATCAACTCTAAAAAACAAGAAACGAATAATTTAGAAAACATTTCCTTAATATTACTTAATTCATTAATTCTCGAGATAAATTCTCCTATTGGCCGTGAATTAATAACCTTTAAAGGGAGATTAAAAACGTGGGATATAAATGTACTAAATATATTTACATCTATATTCTTATTAATATGATTTTCATAATAGTTTTTTAAAAATGAAAACGCTATTTTTAATATAGATATAATTAGAAAAAGATAAATTATATAGTTTATGGAATTTATAAAACTTCCATTTTGAATCTGCTCATAGCCGACTTTAAAATATAATCCCGAAGCAATTGTTAAGATTGTCAGCAAAACACTACAAACTAATAAATTTAAACATAATGATTTATTTTGTTTTAAAATGCTAAGAAACAAGTTATAAATACTACTTTCTTTTTCTAAACAAACAACGGTACTTTTTACTGATAATTCAATAACAACTCCAGTAAAGATTTTTTTAAAATCATTTATTTCTAAAATCACTTTACCTTTTGCAGGATCCATTAATATGACTTTATCTTTTGTTACTTTGTATAAAACCATATAATGAGTCATTCCGTTTTCATATCGAATATGAACTATTGCTGGCAAAATAATATTTGGTATTTGATTATCTAGATATTTTTTTGCAATTGCATCAAAGCCATATTTTTCTGCAGCTTTCGTTAAATGATATACACTTGTTCCCTCTTGATTTGTGTAAGCGTGCTCACGAATCCTTTCTAAAGAAACATATCCGCCATAATATTCAACTATCGATTTTAAAGCACAGGGGCCACAATCTGTAGCATCTTGCTGACGTACAACAATCATTTTTCTTTTCATTTTTCCTCCCTTCACTTTATATATACCGGAAAAGTTTCTTATTTCCTTTTTTATTTTCATATTTTTTAAAATATTTTTATTTATCCGGAAAACATTGGAATATTAACTAAAAATACAAATATACTTTAACAGGTACAGGAGGATAAAAATGATTAACAAACAAAATCTATGGTTTATAACATTATTTTCTTTAATTTTAATATTAGGTATATATTATGTTTCAATGCCTAAAGATGCTTTAACTGTCTTTTCAGGAAATATGAGCGATTCATCAACGACAATTGAGGTAAATGAATCTGATGTTATAGTCGCTATGAAAGTTGAAGAAGAAGAAAAAATTTTAGCTCAAATGGCCGAGGCACAAAAGATTTTATTAGACGAAACAACTACTGCCAGTGAAAAAAATGAAGCTTATGAAACTTTACAATTATTAAATTCTAAAAAAGGAAAAGTCTTAGAAATTGAGACAATGATAAAGGAAAAATATAATGTTGATTCGTGCGTAAAAATCGAAGACAATAAGATAAATGTAACTCTATCTACGGAGGACCAAGGTAATGAATACGCTAATAACATTATCAATAGTATTCAAGAATTATATGATACACAAATGTACATAACGATTAAATTTCAAAAATAATTAAGAACTTAAGCCTTTCACTTTTCATACAATATTATGAATAACACAAGGAAATTAGGAAAGTGAGGCATATGGAGAATAAACTTTTAACTAAAAGAGAACAAGAAGTTTTTGATCTTTTAGCATTAAATAAATCAACAAAAGAAATTGCTCAAGAATTAAAAATTAACGAAAAAACAGTAAGAAATCATATTTCAAACACCATGCAAAAGCTCGGAGTTAAAGGTCGATGTAATGCTGTTATCGAACTAATAAAACTTAATGCAATTTCAATAGATTAAAGCCTTATGGGCTTTTTTTGAATATAAAAATTCTTTATCAATATAATTAATTAGGTGATTATAAATGCTAAGAAGAAGTGCCATCAAAAGAATTATTATGTCTTCCCTAGCCCTAGTTATTATGTTACTACTTTGTTTATTTCCTAAATCAGATAATTTGTCCATTCCCGAAGAAGTTATTTATGTTGATGAACTGACTATGCCAATTTATGTAATGGATCAAAATAATTATGTCGCTCGAACATCTGTCGTAAAAAAAGAAACCAACGATCAAATAAAATATATTATTGATACCTTAACGATTGGAAGTATAAACGCTAATTATTTGCCTAATGGTTTTACAGGAATTATTCCTAAAAATACAAAGCTTATTGATTATGAACTTAAAGATAAATTATTAAAACTAAATTTTTCTAAAGAAATACTAGATATTTCTTCTGATAAAGAAGAAAAACTAATTGAAAGTTTAATATACTCTTTATGCGAACTCGAAGGAGTTGCCAAAATAATGATTTTTATCGAAGGAGAATCATTAACTAAACTTCCTAAATCAGAAAAGAGTTTACCTTTAATATTAGATAAAAGCTACGGAATTAATAAAATATATAATTTTGATAATATTAAAGATACTTCAAAAACAACTGTTTATTACATTGGTAAGTACAACGATAATTTATACTATATACCAATTACTAAAGTAACAAATGACAAAGTTGAACCAGTTGAGGTTATTGTTAATGAACTAAAAAGTACTCCAATATACGAAACCAATTTAATCAGTTATTTAAATGCATCTTATGAACTAGAAGATTACGAAATACTTGAAAATAGCATTACCCTCTCATTTAATAATCAACTTTTAGCTAATTTACATGACTCCGATATTAATGAAAAAGTACGTTATACATTATCTTTATCTTTACGAGATACATATGATATTGATAACATTGTAATTAACCTCGATTAAAAAAATGCTTGCTATTTAAAAAACTTTGATATATAATCTAGTTGTGCTGTCCTCGTAGCTCAGCTGGATAGAGCAACCGCCTTCTAAGCGGTCGGTCGATGGTTCGAATCCATTCGAGGATACCATTAGAAATAAAAACTCAAGATTATCTCTTGAGTTTTTTTGTTGTTATAAATTAATTATTAACCACACCATCTAAACTAAAACTTTTAGCATCTGTTATTTTAACATCTATGATTTTTCCAATTAGACTTTCATCGCCTTCGATGTTAACAAGCTTCATTGTATCAGTATATCCATATACTTTATTCTCATCTTTTATTGAAGGACCAATTACTAAAACTGGTACAACTTTATCTAAAAGTTTTACATTGCTTTCTTTAGAATATTTATTTACTAATTCATTAAGTCTTTTTAAACGAGATTCTTTTTCTTCATTTGAGACATCATCTTTCATAAATGATGATGCAGTTCCTTTTCTTTCTGAATAAATAAATGTAAATGCTCCATCATACTTGCAATATTCAACCATATCTAATGTATCTTGGAAATCTTCTTCAGTTTCTCCAGGAAATCCTACAATAATATCAGTTGTAATTACTGCATTTGGAATTGTCTTTTTCATTTTATCGAATAGTTCTTGATATTCTTCTTTAGTGTAGCGACGATTCATTTTCTTTAATATACGACTACTTCCAGATTGTAATGGTAAATGAATATAAGGCATAATATTTTCATATTTAGCTATTACTTCAATCATTTTATCTGTAAAATTCCAAGGGTGAGATGTAACAAAACGAAGTCTTGGAATTCCTAACTCTGCTACCTTTTCTAATAAATCTGCAAAGTCATAACCTAAATTCAAATCAGTTCCATAAGCATTAACATTTTGACCAAGTAACGTAATTTCTTGATAACCACTTGCTACTAAAGATTTACATTCCTCTAAAATACATTCCATTTTACGACTACGTTCTCTACCTCTAGTGAATGGAACAATACAATATGTACAGAATTTATCACAACCATACATGATATTTACCCAAGCACTAATCTTTGAATCTCTTTCATAAGTAATATTTTCAGGTACTATATCACTATTTGAATATACTTCAATATTTTGTTTAGAACCTTTTTCAATTAATAATCTTGGTAAATCATAAATATTATTTGTCCCAATAATTAAATCAATATACTTATGATTCTTTTGAAGGTCTTCAACTACATCAACTTGACCTGCCATACATCCCATAACAACAATAATTAAGTCTTTCTTTTCTTTCTTTAGATGTTTACATCTACCAAGATAACCAATTACTTTATCATGAGCATTTTCTCTTATGGCGCAAGTATTTAATACTACAACATCGGCATCCTCTAAAGTATCTGTTGAATTCATACCCAACTTTTCTAAATAAAAACGAATTTGTTCACTATCATGAACATTCATTTGGCAACCATAAGTTCTTAAAAAATATTTTTTATTAGTATATATAGCATCAATATCGTTATTAACATTTAAGTAAGTAATATCTACTTTGTTACGATCTTTTGCTTCATTATAATTTGGTAATCTCATAAAACTTCACTTCCGGCCCTATTATAACAAACTACAATTTAAATTGAAAGGGGTTTCGAGTGATGTGGGATTTTAAATGTAGTATGAAGAATTATAATAAAATAAATAGGTATGTATGATATGAAATATTTTTGAAAGTTATCTCCCAAAACCCGCTTTCACGATTCATTATACAATAAAAAAAAGCCTTATCAAGGCTTTCGACAAATCTAGACAAAACTAGTCTTTTTTTACTGGCATTATCTTTTCTATTCCACCCATATATGGTCTTAAAGCTTCAGGAATATTAACACTGCCATCTTCATTATAGTTGTTTTCTACAAAAGCGATTATTGCTCTTGGAGTTGCTACAACAGTATTATTTAATGTATGAACATAATAAGTTCCATTTTCACCCTTAGTTCTAATTGATAATCTTCTTGCTTGAGCATCTCCTAAAGTTGAACAAGAACCTACTTCAAAGTATTTTTGTTGTCTTGGACTCCAAGCTTCAACATCACATGATTTAACTTTTAAATCAGCTAAATCTCCACTACAACATTCTAATGTACGAACTGGGATATCTAAAGTTCTAAAGAATTCAACTGTAGCATTCCACATTTTTTCATACCAAGCCATTGAATCTTCAGGCTTACATAATACAACCATTTCTTGTTTTTCAAATTGGTGAACACGATATACACCTTTTTCTTCTAAACCATGAGATCCGCCTTCTTTTCTAAAGCAAGGAGAATAAGAAGTTAATGCAATTGGTAATGTTTTTTCATCAACTATTTGATTTAAATAACGGCCGATCATTGAGTGTTCTGAAGTACCAATTAAATATAAATCTTCATTTTCAATTTTATACATCATCGCTTCCATTTCAGGGAATGACATAACGCCTTCAACAACTGATGCATGAATCATAAATGGTGGAACGCAATAAGTAAATCCCTTACCAATCATAAAGTCTCTTGCATAAGATAACATTGCACTATGTAGTCTAGCAATATCACCAGTTAAGTAATAGAAACCCTCACCTGAAGTACGTCCAGCACTTTCCTTATCAAGGCCACTTAAATTATTTAAAATATCAGCATGATATGGAATTTCATATTCAGGAACTATTGGTTCACCATATCTTTGATTTTCTACATTTTCACTATCATCTTTACCAATTGGAACACTTGCATCGATAATATTTGGGATTACCATCATTAAATCTTTGATTTGTGTTGCAAGTCTTTCTTCTTCCACTTCAAGATTGGCAATCTCTGTATTTAATTCATTAACACGTTTTTTAGCCTCTTCAACTTTATCCATTTCTTTGTTACGAACAAATTCACCTATTGAAGCACTAATTTTATTTTTTTCACTACGTTTTTCATCAGCAGTAGATTTGGCTTTACGATATTTAATATCTAAATCTTCAATCTTATCTACTAATTCAAGTTTTTCATCTTGAAATTTTTTCTTTATATTTTCCTTTACTAAATCTTTATTTTCTCTAATTAAATTAATATCTATCATTATAATTTCCTTCCTTCTTCATTTTCATATTTTTTACTTAAATCCACTACATAAAAGTGATATCCATCATGGCAGGAGACTAGTTTTGCTCCAATATGTTCCAAAGACTTTTGACTTTGAATATTTTCATCTTTCGAAGTATATACAAGTTCTGTAATTCCTAAATTAGTATACGCAATTTTAGATAATTTATCAGCCACAAGTGTTCCTATACCTTTGTTTTGAGCAGATTTCTTTAAGCAACATCCAAGATGTCCTCCAGGTTTATTTGGATCTACATAATGTTTTAATGTAGCATATCCAATTGCTTCTTCTTCGTCCATAACCCAATAGGTACTCGTAGGAATTGCATAACTCGGAATATCTTCTCCAATAGCAAGTTTTACTCTCGCAGCCTTAAAGCTTTCAAAATTATCTTGAGTAAAATCACTAGGTACCGGCTTTGCATAAGCATCAGGATAACTTGCCAGCTCTATTAGCAAATCACAAAATTCTTGTCCATCATTTACATTTACTTCTTTTAACCAAATATTCATAACTACCTCCTTAAAATAAAAAAACACCACGAGCAATTGCAAGGAGCAATGCTGCGGTGCCATCCTTTAGATACTTAATTATTTTAACGAGTTTTACCCCGGAGTTGATTAGACTCTCTAGAAAGTAGATTCATAAATTATTGTTTATTAGTTTTCACCAACCACTAACTCTCTTGAAAAACAAACCTTTACTACTAGTCTTTCGTCTTTGATTTATAAAGATATTTTAGCATTATTAGTTTGTATTTGCAAGAATCTATTGATAAAATATATATCGAGTAAAATATTTCCAATTGAATTTATTTGAAAATAAGTTATAATTATATCAGAACAAATGTTTGGAGGAGCAAAAATGAACAAAGACTTATATATCGAAAGAAATATCTTATGTATTGATTTAAAAAGTTTTTTTGCTGCTTGCGAATGTATTGAAAGAGGATTGGATCCATTCAAATATCCTTTAGTGGTTGCTAATCCGAATCAAGGAAATGGTGCTATAACTTTAGCGGTTACTCCCTATCTTAAATTTATGGGAGTTAAATCAAGAGGAAGGCTTTATGAAATTCCTTCGAGTGTTAAATATCACATTGTTCCTCCAAGAATGAGCTTATATATCCAAAAAAGTAAAGAGATAGTCGATATATATTTAGATTACGTTTCTGAAGAAGATCTTCATGTCTACTCTATTGATGAATGTTTTTTAGATGTAACTCATTATTTAAAACTATATCAAAAAACTGACGAGGAATTAGCAATTGAAATCTTAAATACTATAAGAAGAAAAACTGGGCTTACTGCAACATGCGGAATCGGCCCCAATATGCTGCTTGCTAAAGTTGCTATGGATGTTGAAGCTAAACATAATAAAAATTGTATTGCCAAATGGACTTATGAAGATGTTCCTACAAAACTATGGTCAATTAGTCCTTTGAGTGATATGTGGGGAATTGGCAAAAGAATGGAAAAAAATTTAAATACCATGAATATATATACTGTTGGTGATTTGGCTCAAACTAACCGAGGCATTTTAAAAGATAAATTTGGGGTTATGGGCGTTGAACTTTGGAATCACGCTAACGGAGTTGATCTTTCAGTAATAAGTGATTATAAAGAAGCGCCAAAAGATAAATCATATTCTCACTCACAAGTTTTATTTAAAGATTATAACGAAGACAATATTCGAATTATCATTAGTGAAATGGTTGAACTTTTAACTGCTAGACTTCGAAAAAGCAATAAACAATGTACAGGTATTGGTTTTGGAATCGGCTACTCAAAAAATGTTGGTGGCGGGTTTTATCATACAATTAAATTGGATGCACCTACCGATGCAAACAAAGAAATCATTAAATGTTGTAATATTATTTTTGACCGTTATTATGAGTTCTTGCCTATTCGAAAGGTTTCTATTTGTTGTGCAGGAATATGTGCCAAAGTTGGAAGACAGCTAAATTTATTTGATACTTATGAAGAAATGAAAGAAGAAGAAAATATCAATGAAGCTATTGATACTATAAAAGCAAAATTTGGGAAAAACAGTCTTCTTAAAGCTTCAAGCCTTTTAGAGGATTCAACAGCAATTGAAAGAAATGGCAAAATCGGAGGACACAATGCATAAACTTGACCGAGGAATGATTAAATGGCAACCATTTGATTCTGTTGTATCTGGAAAACAAGTTGTTAGAGATGTTTTAAAGAAAAAAAATGAAATAAAGATGCCTGCCCTTTCCGAGGAACAACGTAACAGCATTGAAGAAAAATTAATTTTATCATTTTATGAAAACGAAAAAATAACACTAGATTATTACTATCAAGGTAAATTATTAAAACTATGTGATAACATAAAAAAAATAGATTCAACTTATCGTAAAATCTATTTTAGTAATAAAACTTTATTATTTGATCAAATTGTAAAGATCTATTAAAGCATAAAGTAATTTTTAGCTAACCAGAATACCACTAAAGCAGTAATAATTAACAATACAATTGTACCTATTAATTGAGATTTTTTGCTTGCTTGTTTTATTTCTGGTTCCTTAGTTTGTTGTACAGAATTTTCTGGTGCTACTACAGCTTGAGCTATAGCAGGTTGTTGTACTTGAGCTACTGGAGCCTCTGAAACCACAGGAGCATCCGGTTCACTAGCCACAGGTGCTGAAACAGGTTCTGCAGGCATCGGTGCAACTACAGGTTCTACTGGCGCAGCAATTGGTGCAGGTACAGGATCCGAAATCACTGGAGTTTCTACCACCGGTGCCGGAGCTGGTTGTACTGGTGCACTTGGCATAACTGGTGCTACTGGTTCAGTTACCACTGGAGCTACTGGAATTTCTGTTATCGGAGAACTCGCAGCTACTATAGGTTCTTCTACTTTCTCGCTTAAAATCGGCGTATTTATTTCTTGATTTGTATTTTGAAAAGCTGGTGTAACAGGTTCTGCAGCTGCAGATTTCAACGTTGGTAATTCAATTGCTAATTCATTATTGTTTTCTTCCATCATAATATCATACCTCTATTATAATTATGTCATAAAAACTAAAATATTCCTAGTCTAAATTTTTAATTTGGATAAATTTATTAATCTCTTGGTTTAAAAAATAAAGCAACTATAAATGAAAATACTACTGCAGCAACAATGGCTAAAGAACTCTTACATAATAATTCGGTAAATATTCCTAAAACTCCCATTTCTTCATAACCAACCATCCCGCTTGAAAACAGCATATGACCAAAATTCATAATAAGAATACTTGCACCTGCCCCACACTCTTCTATAAGCCACGGATAAATGCCTAAGCAAGATAAAACTGCTCCGAGCACAGTGAAAAGCGAAGTAACATGACCTGCAGTTAATTTAGTATTATCAATTATTATTTGACCAATCATACAAATAAAACCCGAAAATAAAAATGCATATATATAAATCATGAAAGCACCTCAATACTGACTGCATGAGATACAGATGGAATTGTTTGATGTTGATTTACTAAAACTGGACTATGTAATGAACCAGTCCCTAAAAGCAATATTTTCTTATACTTTTTGGATTTCAATATTTTACAAAAGAAAACTAAAGGAAGACAGCATGGTCCACTACCACCAGAGTACATCTCTTGACTATTAAGATAAATTTCACAGCCGGCATCCATAATATTGGTCAGTTTTTCTTTGTAAACGTTTTCATAATATTCTTTCAAAATATCAAGTCCAACACATCCTAAATCTCCAGTTAAAATTAAATCATAATCTTTTGCCTTCATATTCATGTTAGTTAAATGTTCATTTAAGGTATCTGCACAAGCCGGAGCCATTACTGCTCCCATATGATTAACATCATTTATTCCTAAATCAATGACTTTTCCGATAGTTCCTGCAACTATTTTTAAAGATTGTTTTTCTGTAGTTAAGATAGCACCCACTGCAGATGTTGCTGTAGTAGTGGCAGTACTGGGTTTTGTATTACCATATTCCGTTGGATATCTAAATTGTCTTTCAGCAGTTAAATTATGTGATGATGTCACACAAATAATATTTTGAGCATTTTTGCTTTCAATTAAATTTCCTGCTAAAAGAAGTTCTTCTACAAATGTTGCACACGCAGAATAAACTCCAATGTATGGAATCCTAAATTCTTTAGCACTATACGAAGAGATAGAAATTTGATTAATTAAATCTCCTCCAATTAGGTAATCAAAATTACGATCACACATATTATTGTTATTAATTAGATTTTCAATAACAACTCTTTGCATCTTAATTTCTGCCATTTCGAAAGTTTTACTTTTATAGTAATAGTCACTAATACTCATATCAAAATTAGTTAACTTGCTTTCTCTTTCCTTAGGACCAACTAAAGTAAAATAATCTTTAATATATACATTGTTAAATTTTAAACTAGCCATTGCACACCGCCATTAATAAACATAAAAAGAATGCTGATATTATTCCAAATAAAATTACTGAACCTGCGAGTTTAAAGAAATTAGACCCCAGTCCCGTAATTAATCCATCAGTTTTATACTCTAATGCTGCACTTGTAACACTATGAGCAAATCCCGTAGTAGGAACAATAAGACCACACTTTCCCTTTTTTACCCAATCATCAAAAAAGCCAAAACCAGTTAATATTGAAGCAGTTGCTATCATCGTTAAACAAACTACTGATAAACTCATTACTTTGGATAGCCCAAAAGACTTCATATAAATAAAACTTAAAAATTCTGATACTACCGCTAAAGAGCCTCCGACAACGAAGGCTATAAAGGCATTTAAGCATCTACTTTCTTTTGGTTTCTTTTTTGCAACTAATTGTTTATATTCCTCTTTATCCATATATTTCACCAATATTATTATTGGTAAAGATTATCAAAATATACTATAGAGACATAAATTGTTGCATCTTACTAAGTCCCTTTTTTTCATATCTTGAGACCATAACTTGAGTCATAGCTAACTTTTTAGCAACTTCACTTTGAGTCATATCTTCATAGTATCTTGCTTTGATTATTTCTTTTTCATCTTTTGAAAGCATTTCTAATCCTTCGGATAATAAGATTTGATCATCAACTTTTACTTTTTCATCGACTTTGATAGTTTCATAAAATGGCATATCAGCTTCAGCATCTAGTGACATAATTTCTTTTCCTGCCATAATCGCTTCATTAATTTGTGTCTCTGGTATTTCTAAAAATGAAGCTATTTCACTATTACTAGGAACCCGGTTATATCTTTGTGCCAATGCAAATCTAGTTTTTTCAATCATTCTATATAATTTTAAAATATCTTTATTAATTTTCATTGTTCGATTATTAACAAGCATGTACATTTCCCCATAAATATATTCATATGCATAGGTTGAAAACTTTGTAGTTCCATTATCTTTATAATTTTTATAAGCTTTTAATAATCCTAAAACGCCCGCTTGAAATAAATCATCTGTTTCAACACCATAAAACTTACTAGCTATTTTATAAATTAAATTTGTGTTGCCCCTTATTATATCTTCGATTGTCATATATTAAACCTCGATCACCTTAAACGCGGATAATTCTGTTTCTGTTTTTTTAATATGTAATTTGTGAATTTTTTTACTTAATGATTTATTTACTTCACACAAATATATTAATCCTTTATTAGTTTTAATAGCATACTTAGTATTTAAAATTGCATCAATTCCTTCTTCATCAATATCATGTAAATTATATAAATTATAAACCAAGTATTTAATTTTATGTTTTAGTAAGACTGGTACTAAGTAATTATTTATTTTATACGTAGTAGTTCGATTTAATTTTCCATCTAGTCTTACAAACAGTATTCCTCGACTATATTCTAAATCCATCTTTAGCATATAAATCACCTTTTCTCTACTTAAATATAGAACTTTTTTATTAAACTTTAAACAACTTCGACAAAACTAGCTAAAAGTTTTGCAAATAAAAAATAATATTAGGGTAAAACTAATATTATTTTTTTAAATCACTAAATAAAACTAATAAAGGAAAGATCTCTAATCGCCCTAAGAGCATTCCGATTGTCATAACAATTGTAGAGATATCATTAAAAATTGAAAAATTACTTATTTCAAAACACATACTAGTATTACCAAATGTTGCAAATACCGCGTTAATAGTTTGGGATAAAGTAACATTATCAAAGCTAACAATTCCCATTATAATTACTATAAAAAAGGCATATAAGAACAAAAATGTACATGTACTATTAACAGTTTCTTCATCAACCTTTTTTCCTTCGAATGTAATAGTATGAACACTATTTGGATGAATTACTTTAAGTAAGTCTCTTTTGATTTTTTTCAAGCAAATGATAAGTCTTGATATTTTAAATCCTCCACATGTGCTTCCTGCACAAGCACTAACTAACATTAGGCAAAGAAATAAAATTCTACAGGAAGTTGGGTATATATTAATATCTCCGATGCTAAAACCAGTACTTGTCATAATAGCTCCGACATGGAAAAATGATGATGTTATAGCATTAGACATAGAACTAAACATTTGATATGTATTTAATAAAATCATTAATACTGATAATATATAGATGCTAACATACACTCTTAGTTCTTCACTTTTTAATGCTGTTTTTGCATCTTTCATTAATATTAAAAAGTAAATATTAAAGTTAACGCCAAATAAGAACATAAAAATCGCAATCACTATTTGATTATATGTGCCATATGTAGCTATGCTACTATTAAGAATTGAAAAACCACCAGTTGCTGCAGTAGACATTGATATTACTAAACTTTCGAAAAAACTCATTTTTCCAATTAGTAAAAGAACAAATTCAGTCAATGTTAAACCTATATAAATACTATATAAGTATAATAATGTTTTTTTGATACTTGGAACTAATTTTGCTACACTCGGCCCTGCCATTTCTGCTTTTAATACATGCATTGATTTATCATTTTTAGAAAGAGGAATTATGGCCATAACAAAGGCTAAAACTCCCATTCCTCCAATAAAATGAGAATAACTCCGCCAAAAAAGAATACTTTTATTTAAGTTTTCAACATCAGTGAAAACTGATGCACCCGTAGTGGTAAGCCCTGATACCGATTCAAATAAACTATCGATAAATGAAGCATCTCCATTAATCCAAAATGGAAGTGCCCCCAAAAGGCTTATAAATATCCATGATAAAGATACTATAATAAAACCATCTTTAGCATAAATGCTCCCTTTTTCATTTTTTAATAAATTAAGAAATATTCCACTCAACAAACTTAACAACAAAGGGATTATAAAAGGGATTGGATTTTCTTTATATACCATAGTAATAATAATTGGAGCAAGTAGTAAAAACGCAAAAACAATTAATACTTTACCTACATATTTATAAATAATTTTATTTTTCATTGGCTACTCCAGCATATCATTGATGCTTACTACTTCATTGGTTCCATCAATTAAAACAATAATATCATGAGGTTTAATTACTTCATTTCCTTCGGGATAAATGATTTGCTTATCACGCATAATTGCTACAATTAAAATATTTTCTTTAATATGCATATCTCTAATTTTTTTGTTAGCACCATTAAAGTCATCCAGAATTCTAAACTCCAGCATTTCCAAAATATCATCATCAAATTTATATACAGCTTCACAACTACTTTTATGACTATTTTGCATAGCTCTTACATATTGAACGATATGATTCGATGCAATTCTATGTGGAGTAATTACAGTATCAATGTTGGCTTTATCTGTAACTCCTTCTAAATCAATATGATTTATTTTAGTTATAATTTTAGGCACATTATTTAATGAAGCAAACATTGAGTATACTATATTTTCTTCATCTATACTGGTTAATGCCACAAAAGCATCGCATGTATTAATTCCTTCCTCATATAAAACATTTTGATCAGAAACATCGCCATTTATAATTAATGCTTTTGGAAGTCTTTCACTTAACTCATGGCATTGATCTAAATTCATTTCAATTATTTTAACTTGCATCCCTAATGCAATTAATTCTTCTGCAAGATAAACGGCAGTCTTAGAACCTCCTGTAATAATAACCTTTTTAGTTTTTTGAGTAATCATATCAGCAAACTGCAATAATTTATTTATATTCTCAAATGTTCCAGCAACATATATTTTATCATTAGTCTCTAGTTTAGTTTTTCCTTTAGGAATTATTATTTGACCATCTCTATCTATTGCACATACAATAATATTAAAACTATGTTTTTTAGTAAATGAACTTAAGTTTATTCCATCTAAAGGACTATTTTCTTTAACTTTTAAAGTTACCATTTGCATTCTTCCTTTAAAAAATGATGTTGCCTCTAACGCACTTGGAATACTTAAAGAACGAGCAATATGTGAGGCAGTTTCTTTTTCTGGATTAATTACCATTGATAATCCCAATTCATATTTTAAAAGATTGACTGCTCCAGAATATTCCGGATTTCTAATTCTAGCAATAGTTTGTTTTACACCAAGTTTTTTACCTAATAAACAGCATATAACATTTTTCTCATCTTGGTCCATAACAGAAATTAACAAATCTGCATTCGCTACTCCAGATTCTTGTAATACATTAAAATCTAAAGCATTCCCCGTTATATAATTTATATCAACATTATTAATTAAATCTTGAGAGTTAGAAAAATTTTGATCAATTAAAGTTATTTCTTGTTTGTCTTCAGCCAAGCTTCTTGCCAAATAATCTCCGAGTTTTCCAACTCCTGCAATAATTATCTTCATATGTCTACCTCTTTACTATTCTAACTATTTAAGTTTACCATATTAAAGTGCACAAAAAAAGGAAAAATAAATTTCCTTTTAGATTAATTTCTAGCAGCACCATCAACACTTAGAATTTCGCCCGTTATATAACTAGCTAAATCACTAGCTAAGAACAACATTGCATTGGCAATATCCTGAGGAGTTCCAATTCTACCAAGTGGGATACTCTTAATTAATGGTTCAATCATTTCTTTTGGTAATGCCGCTACCATTTCTGTTTCAGTAATCCCTGGAGCTACAGCATTAACTCTAATTCCTTTTGGTGCGAGTTCACGAGCTAGTGACTTTGTCATTCCATTAACTGCAAATTTGCTCGCAGGATACATAACGCCACTTGGTTGACCATAAATACTAACCATTGAACTAGTATTAATAATTACACCTTTGGTTTTTTCTAAATATGGTACAGCTACTTTGGATACCACAAATACTGATTTTATATTCAAATTAGAAATTTTATCATATTCTTCTTCAGTATAATTTGTAAGTGGTGTACTCGAAGACATTCCAGCATTATTTACCACAATATCTACCTTTTTAAATTCTTTATTTACGTTTTTAAAAACTTCCTCTACTTCTGATTCTTTATATAAGCAGGGATGAAAACCTATTACTTCATAAGATTCATTTTCTTTTTTTAATTCTTCTAATGCTTTATTTACAGTTTCTTCTTTACTTCCTAAAAGAGCTACTTTAGCACCATTTTTTAAGAATGTACGAACGATTTCTAAACCTATTCCTCTCGTTCCTCCTGTAACTATTGCAACTTTATCCTTTAACATTTTAATACCTCCTACTATAGCTCTATTATAAAATATCAGGTTTATTTTTGCAATTTGTCTTAACGAATCTTTGACATTATAAAACTTTTAAATCTCTAAGTTCTCTTAGTGTTTTTTCTTCCCAGCTTGAAGCTTGAACTTCCGCTATATGAGTTTTACCTAATATAAGCATTAAAACTCGAGATTGACCAATACCACCACCAATTGTATACGGCAATTCCTTTTGAAGAATTTTTTGATGATATGGAAGTGTTATTCTATCTAGTTTATCTGATTTTTCTAATTGCGTTTTTAAAGATTTTTCATCAACACGAATTCCCATCGAAGAAATTTCAACAGCTTTATCAAGATGCTTATCATATACTAATAAGTCACCATCTAATGACCAATCATCATAATCTGGGCTTCTTAAATCATGAACTTTTCCGGATTTTAATTTGTCACCAATTCCAATAATAAATACAGCTTTCTTTTCTTTGGTAATTATTTCTTCACGTTCTTTAGCACTAATATCCGGATATAAATCTTCGAGTTCTTGACTA
Organism: Bacilli bacterium; assembly: GCA_017434825.1. Taxonomy (GTDB): domain Bacteria; phylum Bacillota_I; class Bacilli_A; order RF39; family UBA660; genus UBA6448. The sequence goes on from JAFSGC010000004.1 coordinate 50,515, forward strand.
GTTATGAACGTAATTGTTTTTGGTAAATCCAATGATAAAAATGGATATTTTTGTTTCATAAGAATCGTAGTTTGACGAAGAGCTTTATAAATACTTCTTACAGTTTCTTTTAGATAAGAGATTGTTCTATCTTCTTTAGAAATTACTTTTTCCCAATCCCATTGTTCAACATATAATGAATGAATATCATCTACTTCTTCATCTTTACGAATTGCTTTCATATCAGTATATAATCCTGTATGCATTGGAAATACGTACTTTCCTAAAGCCTCTCTTTTCCATTTAGCAAGCGAGTGAACTATTTCAAATTCTTCTTCGCCTTTAGTAAAACCTACAGCTTTTTCTACACCTGTTAAACCATCTTGTAATCCCGATGATGTTTTAACAAATAATGGGCTTCCAACTTTAGTAAGTCCTAATCTTTTTTCAATTTGACTTTCAAAGCATTTTTTTACTTCTGAAATCATTGTTATTGTTTCTAAATATGTTAATTCTTTTTTCATTTTATTTCCCTCTTTCTTTATTTTTTTATAAATTAAGATATTTTGTAGGATATATCTATTTTTTGTTTTTATTTTTATACATAAAATAGATATTAAAATGAAATTATCTATTTTATGTTATCTATTATTATCTTCTTCAGACATAATTTTCACTTCCTATTCTAATGATTTTATTTTTGTTTTTTGTATACTGTCTAAAAAATCTTGTTTAGTAAATGTTGCTATTTCACTTAATCCTGTACTTATATAATAAGTTGGATGCTCTGGATAAGAATCCAAAGTCTGTGTCTCTAACAATGTATCTAACATTGTATAACTTACTGGATTGCAACAACCAAAGAATATTCTACTTTGCTTAGATAAAGCAATTAAATGGTCTTCGTCTATTGTTACAAGACTAGCTTCAGGTAAGTATTTTTTTATTTCTCCATACTGATAATGCTTAGATAAAATTAAGTATTTTAGATGGTCTACGAAGCTTTTACTATAATCATCACCTAACTGCTCTAATTGTAACGAATCCTCAATATACATTTTTTGAAGTTCATCAGCCTTTTTATCTACGTATGTCATAAAAAGTTCAAATGTTTCATCTTGGATACCAAACACCTCAAGGTATTTATCTAAAATCCTCGTGAGGGAATAATCCTCAAAAAGATCTTTGATGTATCTAAACCAAATTTCCTCAATCGCAGATATCGTTAACATCGGATACTTTCTAGTTATTTTATAAATTCCTTCAATAGTATCTGGTCTTACTCTAACATCATATTTTCCACCGAATCGTTGAAATTGAATTATAAATAACTCATAAAGTTGTTCTGATAACGGTACATCTCCTAATAAAGAAATTAAATATTCCGTTCTTTTAATTCTGTCACTATCAGTATATATACTATGTTTAAAACTTGATGCATCTCTTTTTAAATAGTCACTTAATAAAAATTCTTTAGATTGTTCTTCCTCAAAATATTTACTCATATGTGTCACCTCTTTCTTTTTCTAATAAAAAAACCCGTATCATCCTACAAATAAGGACGAATACGGGTATCCGCGGTGCCACCTTAATTTATTACTAAAGTTATTTTCTATAACTTATATTTTAGTAATCACTTTTTCTGCTCCAACAAGCATAGCAATAAGATAACGGATTGCATAACCGAACTAGTCTACTTGAGATTACTCTCTTTCGGTAGTTTGCTCGGAGGGGTTCTTTCACAAAGTTCTTAACGTCAGCTCACACTATACCTGACTCGCTCGGATAAGATTCTAAGTTACTTTTCCTCTTCAACGCACTTTAAATATATCACAAAATAGCCAAAATGTCAAATTGGTGTTAAATAGACGTTAATCAAATGCCATTAATGATTTCATATTTCTTAAAAACAAGTCCCAAATTGTAGCCTTTTCAACATTGTTTTTTACTGTAATTTCTACTTCATTAATTAGCTTACCCTGTTCATCGCGAATCTTTACACTACCAATTACTTCTCCCTTTTTTACCGGAGCAACCACTTTATCTAGCGATAATTCAAATTGATAGTTACTAATTTTATTATTTACATTTAAAAGTTCGATTGCATCATTTACTAACACCACTTCAGCATACTCTTCTTTCCCTTTTTCTACCCTAATTTTACCCAAAACTTCGTCTTTACTTTTTATCATATTTACTTTGTAAGTATTAAATCCATAGTTTAAAAGTTTAACTGTATCCTGGCTACGCATCTCAATGGATTCTTCCCCCATAACTACACTAATAAGTCGTAAATTATTTCTTTTACCTGTGGCGGTTAAACAATATCCAGCTTCCTTTGTATATCCTGTCTTTAATCCATCAACGCCTTCGTAAAACCTTACTAGCTTATTAGTATTAACTAACCAAATTTGAGAACCATCAGGTTTTTGTAAGTATTCTTCATACACTGATGTAAAAGAAATAATATCTTCGTACTTTAATAGTTCTTTAGCCATCATAGCCATATCATAAGCTGAAGAATAATGATTTTCATCATCTAAACCATGAACATTAACAAAGTTAGTATTTTTTAAACCTAAATCTTTAGCTCTTTTGTTCATTGCCTCAATAAAAGATTCTTTTGATCCATAAGTCTTTTCTGCTAAAGCTACTACAGCATCATTTGCTGAAGCCATTGCTACACTTTTTAATAATTCTTTGACCTTATACTTATCTCCTACTTGTAAAAAGATTTGCGAACCTCCCATTGAGGCCGCTTCCGCAGAAATTTCAACTGTATCTTCATACGAAATGGTTCCGTCATCTATTTTTTCCATAATTAATAAAAGACTCATTACCTTAGTCATCGAAGCCATTGGAAGTCTTTCATTTTCATTCTTTTTATATAATACAGTTCCAGTATTTTGATCAATTAAGATTGCACTTTTAGCACTGGTTTCTAACTCAGCAGCACTAACATTGGCAGTCAAAAAAAAGCAAATTAATATTAATAAAAGTTTTTTCATATTCACCTCTATTTAATTAATATGCTCGTGTTTTAATAATATTTAAATGATTTAATTTTTAAATGTAAATTTCTCCATCTCTAGAAACTTTTGATAAGGCTATAACGACATCTGATAAAACAACACTATAGCCGGCTACTATAGATAGTATCCCAAAGAAAATAAGATTAACATCTAAAATCAATAATATGATATATAACACAAAAGGAATCCCCAGTGTAAAAATCACTCTTTTTATTCCACCTTCTGTATCTTTTATTGCAAATCTATGCACTCCTGCAATTCCTAAAAAACATGCTAATAATACATACTTTATTTTATTTATAGGAGCATATTTGCCAATATATATTTCTTTTTTATTTTTTAAATACATTGAAATGCCTAAAATTATATTAAACAGTATCATCGGAAGAATTATTGCTATAGAGACCAAAGGGATCATTTTATCAACCTCGTTCAACAAATCTACATTCCCTAACGAAATAATATATAAAAGACCTAGGATGCCAGAACTAACAAATAGTCCCATTAGCATTATCAATAGGACAATTATAAAAATACAATTTACCACATAAACCAACTTTTCGTAACCTTTAGTGGGACTTTCATTTTTTTGTGGATTACATTTATCACAATTGTTATTATTTAATTCAGAATTACAAACTTCACATTTCATTACTACCAGTCTCTCTTTATCAATTCTATTACTTTTATATATTGTCTTTAATTAATTTAATAATTTCTTTGTAGTGGGTCTTCCCAATATTATGACCGCCATTAGAAATCATCTTAACCCTTTTCTTGTAATCTCTTGGAAGATATTCTAATACCATATGCGGATTTACCATATTATCTTCTTCTCCATAAATAATAAGTAAATTTTCCTCAGGGATTTTTAATACTTCATCTTTTAAATCTACTCTTACAATTATTTGATAAGTATCTCTTAAGAATTTAGTCCCATGGACCATTTCGGGAGTCTTAACAACATGGATAATATATTGATTTCTTAAAAAACTACGAAGCTTATTAAATATTTCTGGAGTTTTAACAAAGTTTTTTGACTTATCATTATTTCTAATAATTGCTGGAGATACCAAAATAACCTTTTCGCCATTACCATATTTTAGGTAATAAGTTATAGCAACAGCTCCTCCGAAAGAATATCCTAAAATATAATCAACAGTTAACTTATTATTTTTTAAATAATCATCAATATATTTAGCATAGTCATTTAATGTCCAGGCATCTTTGTATTCTTTTTCTCCACAAAAACCTGGTAAATTTAATTTATAAACTTCGTAATTTTTACTAAGTTCTTCTACAAATTCTTGACGATTATGCCAAGCGTCCTTTTCATTAGTTTGATTAGTATAATTACGATAGTTCCATCCGTGAATTAATAATATTTTCTTCATTATTCCTCCGGTTTCATAATTTTATATATTTCATTTTCTAATTCTATTAAATTAGTTTCATTATATTCTTTAAATGAACGATAATAACCACTATAATGGTAAATTATTTTACCATTTAATTCTTTCATAAAGTCGTGACTGTTTACAACCTCTACTTTTGGATGAATTCGAAGCATATTTAAATACTCGATATCATCAAAAACAAAGACTTTAGTAAATTTATCTAAACTTGATAAAATATTTTCAAATCTTTTATTATTTTCTGCAGATCCAAACTTACGAATAATTAAATAACTCTCTTCATAATTATGGTTAGCTAATTGTTTAATTCTTTCATGAGTTGTGATATCACCATCAAAAACTATTTTTTTGCCAAATGCTTCTTTTTCTCCAATACGATTTTCCACTGGAGTATAACTATTAATTGCCTCTATAATATCTTTATCTTCAATCTCTAATAGCTTACCAATTTTATAAGCAAGCATTGATTGAATAATCGAAAGTTCTGAATTAAAGAACAATTTAATTTGATTATTATCTACAATTAAATAGTTATCTTTAACTTGATAATCTTCTGCAATCTTATTAAAACTTTTTAAACTAGCATCATAAATTTTACTACCTTTAAATAAAAGACTACCATTTTCAAATGATAATTCATTTACCCTTGGGTCTAAATTATTATAATATCCATAAGTAGCATATCTAAAAATACTGGACTTATAGTGACAAATATCATCTACTGAATTAAAAAATTCTAAATGAGATGAATCGACTCCAATTAGGCCTGCGATATCAGGATGTAATAAATCACTTAATATTTCTACATGATCATGATGATAAATACTCATTTCGATAGTTACATAATCAATTGTTTCGTTAATAAAGTTAATAATATTAGCCTTTAATATAATCGGAGTAATTCTTTTACTATAGATTCTAAAAACGTTATATTTCTTTTTAACTACGTTTTCTATCATTCCCACAGCAGTTGTTTTACCAACACTTCCTGTTACCGCAATAACTTTTGAAGTTTTATTGGCAATTACATGTTTATATAAAGCATCTATACTTTTTAATATATTATCCACAATTATTAACTTTGCAGATTTATTTTCTTCCTCTAAATTGTTGTAAGTTTCTTCATCAAGTACAAATGTATAATTTGGATTCTTCTTAATAACTTCATTAGCGTGCACTCTTAAATCGAATGGACTGATAATAAATTCATCATCAATATCTTTATCTTCAGAATATGTAAAAAAGTATAATACATTTTCTGCTGTATCCTCATATTTAACATTATTTAAATTTACAATTTTTAAATAATCAAATGTTATATCTTCTTTGATATTAATTAATTGTTTTATATTTACTAATTCTTTGATTAGTGATAACTTCCACTTGTTCATTTACTTCACCGGACTCATTATATCATGTATTTATTATTTATAGCAAACTCGTAAATACTTTACTTAATATTTGAATCTTTGTTATAATTTTGTTAGAAAGAAGGTAGAAAATGGTTAAAAAAAGCCAAAAAGAAAATGTAAAACCTAACAAATGGCTTTACATTATATTATTTACATTACCATTACTTTGTTGTCTATTAATAACCAATCAACTAGATAACGATATATGGTATTTATTAAGCGAAGGAAGATATATATTTGAAAATGGAATATATAATATTGATCCTCTTTCAATGCATAATGGATTACATGTCGTTGTTCAAAACTGGTTATCAGCAACTTCATTTTGGGTAATCTTTGATTTATTTGGACAAATGGGATTAGTCACATTAATACTAATATGTAACTTCTTTATTTGTTTATTACTTTATAAAATATGCGTACTAATAAGTGATAAAAATTATATTTTATCTCTAGTAATTATGTTTGCTACAGATATTACCCTGCTTTCTCACTATATAGTATCTAGACCTCAGATATTAAGTTTTATCGTATTACTGTCTTTAATATATGTTTTAGAGTTATATATTAAATCAGATAATGCTAAATACTTGATATGGATTCCTATCCTATCATTAATTGAGGTTAATATGCATGCATCATTATGGTGGATGTTATTCCTATTTATGCTACCATACGTAATTGATTCATTTAAAAGTGAATTACTCAGAACCCAAGGATATCGTAAAAAGCCGTTGTTCTTAGCAATTGGTATTGCACTACTTGTTGGGCTTATTAATCCTTATGGATATAAAGCCATTACATTTATATTCACTAGCTATGGTGATAGTTATATGCATAAATTTATTGGTGAACTGTTACCATTTTCATTCAATAAATTACTATGTAAACAGATGTTTAGTATAATGCTTGCTGTTGGTCTTATTTACACATTCTTTAGAGAAGGAAAAATAAAAATTAGATATATTTGTTTATTTTGCGGCACCCTTTTACTAGGTTTTATGTCTGTTAAAGGCTTTAGTCACTTTATATTAGTTTCAATATTCCCTTTAGCATATTTCTTTAAAGATTTGTTTCCTAGAGATTTTAGTGATGTATTTGGTAACTTAAACAAAGTATTTAATATATTAGGTATTGCTATAGGAGTATTATGTATAGCAGGCTCTATCACATTATTCATATTTAAGTTCCAATCAAATCTAATGGAAAATCCGGCCGAAAAACCAATGCAATTAATTTCAGAAACGTTTGATGCAGATAAAGTTACTGTTTATTCATCGTTTAATGATGGTGGATATGTAGAATTCCAAGGATTTAAGCCGTATATCGATCCCCGTGCAGAATTATACTTAAAGAAGAATAATAAAAAAGCTGACATATTTAAAGAATATTATGAGCTACAACATAACCAATTAGTAAAAAGTGACTTTGTGAAGAAATATGATTTTGATGTAATGTTAATTGGAGTAACAGATAAACTTTACAATGAAATGTATGGCTATGACAACTACATCATCTTATATGACAATAGTGAGATTGGCTATCGTGTATTTGCAAAAAAAGATTTATTTACTGAGGAACAAATAAATAAAATAACAGAATCATATAATAACGCTACAAACAAAAAAATTATCAGTGAAAACTGATAATTTTTATTTGTTTAATTTTTTTAATAATTCAAAGTGTTTTAAATTTTCTTCATAATAGTCTAGTTTTTTTTCAACATCTGAAACTAGTTTACCAACATAACTCTTAGATACTTTTTTATACTCTGCTATCTCACTTAAAGATAAGTTTTCTTCATAGTATAAACTAAATATTTCTTGTTGTTTATCCGTTAATAAGAAACCATAAATATTATAAAGTTCACCATAATAAACAAAGTCTTTCATTTTAACATATCCTTAAATAATCCATAGATGTAGTTTTCAATATCGAAGGTTTCAAGATCAGTCATTTTTTCTCCAAGGCCTACGAATTTAACCGGTAAACCTACACTTTCTTTGATAGCTAAGACAATTCCACCTTTAGCAGTACTATCTAGTTTAGTTAAAACTAATCCTGTAATATTTGTAATTTCTTTAAAGGCTGTTGCTTGCATAATTCCATTTTGACCTGTCGTAGCATCAATTACTAAAAGAGTTTCATGTGGTGCGCCAGGAATTATTCTACCAATTACTTTATTAATCTTTTCTAATTCAGCCATTAAATTAACTTTATTATGTAATCTTCCTGCTGTATCAATTAAAACAATATCGCTACCTAGTTCCTTTGCTTTAGTAAGTCCATCAAAAACTACACCTGCAGGGTCACTTTCTTCTTTACCAAAGAAATCGCAACCTACACGCTCGCTCCATAACTGAAGTTGTGCTACTGCACCCGCTCTAAAGGTATCTCCAGCAATCATCATTACTTTCTTACCCATAGCTTGATATTTATGAGCAAGTTTAGCTATTGTCGTAGTTTTACCCACTCCATTTACTCCTACTACTAAAAGTACTGTTGGACCATCTTCAGAAAAATTAATTTTATCTGTTAAGCTTTCATTATTTACATAAATAATAAATAGTTCATCCACTATAACTTCATTTAAATATTCTGTGTCAGTAATATTTTCTTTTTTTACACGATCGCGAATACGATCCATAAAATCAAATACAGTATTAACACCAATATCGGCCATTATAAGAAGATTTTCAAGTTCTTCGAAATACTCTTCACTTACTTTAGTATATTTAATACCAAGTAAAGAAAGTTTAGATACAAATTCTTCTCTTGTTTTTTCTAAACCTTTTTCATAAGTTTCAGTTGTTTCATTTTTAACAACTTCAGTCTTAGTAAATTTTTCTTTAATCTTGCTAAATAATCCCATATTATAATTCTACGTTATGATAAATATTTGATACATCTTCAACATCTTCTAAAAGAGCTAGTAGCTTTTCAAATATTTCCTTATCTTCGCCTTCCAATGTTATTTTATCTTTTGCAAACATTCCTACTTCATCAAATAAATACTCAACTTCTGGATATAAACTTTCAATTGCATCTTTTAATTTATTTTCATCTGTAGGATTAACAGAAATAGTTAGTACTCCATCTTCATTTTCAAAATCAATTGGTTCTACTCCATTTTCAATTAATTTATCCAGTACAGCTTCTTCGTTATCACAATTAAATGATACTACTCCAAGATAATCATAATTATAAGAAACACTATTTGTTACTCCTAGGCTTTTATTAACTTTGTTAAATGCTGCTCTAATGTAACCTACAGTACGATTAACGTTATCAGTTAATGTCTTAATAATTAAAGTAGATGCTCCAGGACCAAATCCTTCGTATGTAACTTCAGTATATTCTTCTTGTCCAGCGCCTTTAGCTTTATCAATAGCTCTTGTTACAATATCATTAGGAACTTGTTCTTTCTTTGCTTTATCAATTAATCTTTTTAATACAATATTAGAATCCGGATCAGGGACACCCTTCTTTGCAGCTAAATAAATTTCTTTGGCAAATGTTGAATATAATTTTGCCTTAGCCATTCCATTTTTTTGGATACTAGCTTTTCTTACTTCGTATGCTCTTCCCATACCTTTTTCACTTCCTTTTCTCACGAAGATTATACCATAAATAGCTATTTATAGTAAATTAAAAGGTAACTGATTATAGTTACCTTTTAATTTACTTATCACAATCACCTATTTGAATGCAACTTACATAATATTTTGAATTTTTGTTTAATTCATCATTAATATAATTAATATCATATTTTTCTAGTAATGTTGGTTCGCAACTAAATAAATTTGTTCCAAGACCTATCTTATTGCCTTTAATATTTGCTCCCATCGCCGCTAAAGTTGTTGGAAAATAATCTAAAGTACTAAAACGCCTATTCTTTGTACACTTACTTTCAACTTCAGAATTAATAAATGCATTATACACATATCTATTATCATACGCCACATTATCAAATGAATATTGATTCATACTAAGGTGATCCCCTGTGATTACAATGGCAGTGTCATCATAAAAATCTTGTTTTTCTAGCCAAGATAAAAATTCATTTAATTGATAACTAGCACATCTAATTGAATTTAGATAAGTATTATCACTTACATGTTCACAAAAATCACTAGAGTATCCATTGGGAGCATGCGTATCCACCGTTAACATTGTAAAATTAAACGGATTATTCTCTTTTGAAATCTCTAATAGTTTTTGTTTAGCATAGTTATATAAAATTTCATCTTCATATCCCCAGTTTTTATAATAATTATCTGAAATTACTTGTTCTTCCTTAGCAGTATAATAATCTAAAATCTCATAATTACCATGTTGAGAAAAGTATAATTTTCTTCCTCCAAAAGTTGAATCAGATCCTACCATTAAATAGTTTTTATACCCATTTTCTAATAATATTTCACCAATTGAATAAGCACCAGGAAGAAAAACATCATAGTTCTCATATTCAGAATTACCATCTTCAGGATCATTTGTGTTATCAAACAACACTTTATATGGAACACCAGAACTTTGAGAAATCATCGCCGCTATTGTCCATCCAGAACCAAAAACTTGTTTTGCTCCCCCAACTGAATCATTAAATGAAAAATTATAATTTTTATCTGCTATATCTATAAGTTCAGGAATATAATTTTTATCATAGCTTCCACCAAGTTCATAATTTGAAAAAGTACTTTCCATAGATTCTAAGTAGATATATATTAAGTTCTTTTTAGTATTAAATGAAATATCAGCATCCTCAGCAGAAACATATTCCTCTTTGAAAAAATTACTTTCTACTAAATTAGAATTAATAAATTCCCAAATATGAAATTTATTAAAAGCAAAAATTATTGAAATAACCAATAATAAAATCGGAATATATTTAGTCACTTTCTTATATATAAAGTTATCTAATAAATCAAATTTAAATTGTTTTCTAAATATCTCGATAGTTATTATATTTTCATTTTTTGCACAAACTCTATTAAAAAATTCTAAGATAAATACTATTATTATCCAAACTATGATGATTACTATAACCAGCGATATAAACTCTTTTATAAGTGATTTACTTGCATTCCCCACAGAAAACATCAAAGTATATAACACTTGATTAAAATTATCAAAGAAAAAATTATTGGTAGCCCATATTGTAGAACTTAAAATTATTAGCGATAATAATATTAATATTCTATTTATTATTTTTTTTAACATTATTTTTGCCTTTTCTAACTTCAAGATTTATTTTTATATTATTATTAAAAAATTTAAAAATGTAAGGTAAAACTATAGCTACCACAAGTGATACAGCCATATATTTTAAACAAAAATCATAAGTGAAAGTTTCTTCAGTATAAAAGAAGTTCTTTTCAGTACTAATAAACCAAACTACAGCATTACCAATAAAATTAACAAAGAAATTATATACAAAATATTTAATAATTAAAAATATATTTTGCTCATTATGATTAATTTGCCAATCTATCATTAGTGATATAAATCCTGGAAAAAATAAACATATTATATTCATAAAACACCTCTTCTTAGTCTTATTGTATCACAATATAAAAAAAGAACATACCTTTTAGTATGTTCTAGAATTAACAATTCGAAAACGGTTCATTTTTTATTAACTCTAAAGATTTATTAAAAGTGAATTTTCTTCCTGCAAAGTCAGAACCATCATCTATACATGCAGAAAGGCATTCAGTATATTTAACCACAATTTGAGCTGGATCAACCTCAACTTCAACACTTGGAGATATACTTTCATTTGCAAATGTTACTTTAGGTACTTTATCATTCAATAAATCTATTACTTTGCCAGTTGAATCAATTAATAAAGCATTCTCATTTGAACATTGATACATAGCCTTATTATATTTAATTACATAGTAGTTGCCTAATTTAGATATTTGAACTTCATCAGTATACATAATCGTCTTTTCTACAAGAGTTTTGTTATTATAAACAAGTTTAAGTGATGTATTTTCTACATTACCTGTTTCATTTTTAACATATACTTGAATTGAATCTGTTTGATTTGCAAAATGCATTACATTTGTCTTATCGTCAACAAAATCAGTGTATTTAATACAATCTGTTCCGCAATCGATTTCTTGTGCAATCACTTCAGCATCTTCATCAGTAGATGTTTCATTATTGGTATCACTCTCATCTGTTGTATTATTATTTACTACAGGAGTTTTATTTCCATCTACTTGTGGGTCCTTTCCAATAAATTGAACACCAATTAGAATTCCAAGTGGAATACATAATACTATACATATTATTGCTGTAATAAAAGCTACCTTTCCTGAAGAATTTGTTTTCTTCTCTTCCATTTTTTAACACCCTTTCTTTAAGAAAATTATACCATATTTTTAAGAATACAAACAAAAAAACTAATTATGTTTTTCAATAATTAGTTTTCTAGTTACAAAGTTATATACCATTACTACTGCTGTTGCAAATAACTTAACTATAAGTTCATGAATATGAATTAAATCAACACCAATATATAGTAATATCGAATTAATTACTAATCCAATTACACTTAATACTACAAAAGTAATAGCTTCTTTTTTAGTTTGTTTTTTAGCATCAAATACCCATTTAATACTTGCAATATAATTAAAGATTAGCGAAATAGTAAATGATATTACTTGAGCAATTAAATAATGACAATCAATTGGAGTTTGAGTAAGAAGCGCAAAGATACCGTAATCAATTACAAATGCAGTTCCTCCTACTACTAAAAACTTTAAGATTTGTTTAATTAAATTCTTATTCATAGTCTCTATTCATCATATTCATAAGTATTTCATATAATTGCTTATGTTTTTTTACTATTACTTGTAATATAACTCCACTTACCCATAAAAGTAATGATATTACTAAGAATATTGAAGCTACAATTAAGCTAGGAAATCTTGGTACCATACTTGTTTTATAGAACTCTACTACTACAGGCACTCCTAGTATTAATGCCAAAACTAAGAAAATGAATGCAAAAATATTAAAGAATGCAGCAGGTTTATATTCTTTGAATAATACCGCTATTGTTTTTAAAACTTTAGCTCCATCTTTGTATGTATTTAATTTTGATTCACTGCCTTCAGGACGATCTTTATAGTTAACAGGAACTTCTACTAAACGATAGTTTTTATCAACCGCATGAATAGTCATTTCAGTTTCAATTTCAAAGCCTTTAGATAAAACTGGGAACCCTTTTACAAATTCATAACTAAATGCACGATATCCAGTCATAATATCTTTTACTTTATTTTTAAATAAAGTATTGATACAAAATCTAACTAACTTATTTCCTAAATTATGAAATGGTCTTTTATTTTCAGTAAAATATGTTGAAGAAAGACGATCACCAATAACCATGTCAGCTTTTCTTTCCAAAATTAAATCACACATTTCACGCGCATTTTCTGCAGGGTATGTATCATCACCATCAATCATTAAATAACATTCAGCTTTAATTTGTCTGAACATACTTCTTACTACATTACCTTTTCCTTGTTTATATTCATAACGAACTACTGCGCCTGCTTTTTTTGCAATTTCTGCAGTTTTATCACTTGAATTATTATCATAAACGTAGATTGTAGCCTCAGGTAAAGCTTTCTTATAATCTTTTACTACCTTTCCTATTGTTTTTGCCTCGTTATAACAAGGTATTAATACTGCTATTTTATCCATAAATCCTCTTTCTTATATATTATTTTGAATAAAGTTATCAACCATAGCAACAAAATTATCGTTGTTGCTTACATATTTATTTGGTTTGAAACTTTTAACCTTCAAAATAGCATTACGTAAATCCTTCACGTCCTTACATCCAATAATATATCTCTTTTTAGCAAATTCAGCAATAATTTGCTTTTGATGATCATTTGCAATTTCATCATATTTAGCTTCTCTTGGTACTGCAATTATTTTTTTACCAAGTTTCATAGCATCTAAAATTGAACCTACACCACCATGAGCAATTATGTAATCACTTTCATTCATATATTTTTGGAAATCGCTTACATCAATATAATCTAATATTTTTATTCGATTCGTATCAAGCTTTGTTACTCCCGCTTGTACAATTACTTCATCAGTAATTACTTTTTCTTTTACTAATTTATCAACTTCTTTTACTAGTCTTAAAAACTGTTTATCTTGTGAACCTAATGTTACAAATACCATTAATAAATCCAACCTCCATATACTGCATTTGGATAGCACTCTAACATGCTTTCCCATTGAACAATAAATAAATCCGCTACTTTATAAATAATCCGACCTGTTACTGATTTTGAATGAATATTCGCAAAACTTTCGATGAAAACTATTTTAGATCCGAATATTTTTCCAATTAAACACATTGGCCCTGCAGTATGAGCTCCGGTAGTAATAATACATTTCGGACGATACTTAATAAAATAATACAAACTAATAAATGCATTAGCTGGTAATATCCATAAGAAATATGATAATGGATGGTGTTTAGTCCCATATAACAAATAACCACAATGGCTACCATGCTTATTCTTTAAACTCTTTGTTGTTTTAGTTTTTTCGGTAATTAAACTATAATCATATTTTTCAAAAAGTGATTGCAATTGACTTAGTTCATTTAAATGACCACCCGAAGATGAAATAAACATTACTCTTTTTTCTTTATTTTTCTTTTGCTCTATTGCATCATTAATAAAACTAATAAATTTACTTTGGACGTTGTCGAAACTATATTCAAGACTTTTTTGATAACTAGCCTTTCCTAAGCTTTTTAGTTTTTCATTATTAGAAAACAATTCGATTATTTTTTTAACCATTTGTTTTTGATTACGTTTTTTAATAACTATACCTGTTTCCTTATTAACAAATTCCATTGGGCCCTTAGCATCATCAAACATAATACATGGAATACCAAATGACATTGCCTCTAAAATAGCTAAACCAAACGATTCTTCATACGAAGGGCATAATACTATTGAATAGCCTTTCATTTCTTTTCTTAACTTATCTGGAGTTACAAAACCTTTCAGTTTAACATTCTTGGACAAATTATACTCACTTATTAAATTTTCAATTTTATTTCTTTCTACTCCATCGCCATAAATATCTAACGTAATATTTTTATCTTTTTTTACTATTTCATTCATTACATCGATAAGATCAATGAAGCCTTTTTCTTTAGATAAGCGACCAATTGCAATTATTTTTTTATTATTTAATTCATTTACTTTCCTAGGGTAATAGTTAAGACTATTTGGAATATAAGCTACATTTGCTTTTACTTTACCATCATAAAAGCTTGTTAATTCTTTTGATGTTGGTAATAGATAATCAACATTACGGTTACATTTTACTACCTTATAAATTATTTTTTTATCATTTTTATGATGATTATGTTCTTCAGAAATTGTAATGACACCATCACGATGATATTTTCCTAATAGCTTAGAAAACTCTTTACGTGTGGATATTATAACTTTAGCATCACTATTTTGAATTGCATATTTTAATACTTTCGGTTTTAAATACAATATTTTAACTGATTTATATCCCTCTTTTAAGATATTAACAATATTAACTTTTTTGATAGCTAATTTTAGTTCTTCGCGATTTGAAATTGTATCTAAAAGATAAGTAATCTTAACATTTTTATTAAGTTTAAACGGAATTTCATTATGACTATTATATAGACAAATTATTTCCACTTCATAATCATTAGATAACATATTTGCTTGATTACATAAAACATTTTCAATCCCACCATAGTTTAAATGCATCGCTAAGATATTAACTTTTTTATCTACGATTGCTTTTTTATCAAACTTACCCGTAGCATTTAATAAATAAATTAAATATAAAGCTAAATAGATTGAAACTGCAGGATAGAATAAAACGTGTCCTGCGATAGCAGCAGTACTTAATGCCATACATATCACAAGAGAGTTATAAAATATAAAGCAAATATTATTCTTGTTAGGCTTTCCCTTAAACAAATATTTTAATATTAATAATGCAGTATATATGTATGGCAATAAAACAATTACTAAGCCTAATGAACCTGTATGATAATAAAGGTCTAAGTAATCGATTTCAATTAATTTATCAATGTTAATATTATTTATTTTTTCGGTATTAGAAAAACCCATCCCCAATACTGGATAAGTACTACGATAAGTAGCATTATAAATATCCTTAGTTTGTAAAAAGTAAATATCTCTACTACTTAATAAGAACTTTGCCAGCTTATAAACAAAAGAATTTTCATCAAGCTTAGAATCATGATTATCATTTTCTGATGGACGGATCTCATTATTATCATCATCTAATGCTGGGCTTTTGTCTATAACTGGAGTTTCTATAAAAGTAAAATCTTGTCTTTCAGCAAGAATAAGAACATTATTTATAGCAATATTATTTGAAAAACAAAAGAAGAAAATTGTAAATGCAAAGATAAAAAATGTGCCAATTGTATAATTGTTTTTCTTAAAACCATATTTAATTAAAGTAAATAAAAGTCCTAAAGCAGTAACACAAATGGTACCAATAAAAGTAACTTTGGTACCAATTGAAGCTATAACATATAAAACGGGTAATGCTATAAAGAAGTTATATTTATTTTTATTATTTAAAAAACTATAAATAAATGGTAATAAAATAATCATAATAACTGATATTTCATTCGCGGCATAAAACCATCCAACATAACCATGAAGTCCCGTTGAATATGATTCAAATGCGATATTTAAAAGTAAAGGAACAATTAATAAAATAGTAAATTCAATAAGAACGAGTTTTAAAGTTTTTATAAATGTATTCTTATCAACGCCATATTCATAAAAATAATTTAGTAAAAAAACAAACAAAATTGGCATATATAATATTCTAAATAAATATTTTATTTCTGTAGGAAAATATGCCATATTTATAAGCTCTGGTTTAGTTGCAAAATAACTGATTACAAAAATGACAATTAACGCAAAGTATAAAAATGACAGTTTTCGGTATTTACTTGAACTACGAAAAAGAACATAAATAATTGCTCCTATAGTTAAAATGCCTTTTAAAAGCATCCCAATACTTATTCCTGAAATATCACTTCTTGTTTGTAATGATGTAATTAAATCTATTATAGGAAGTAATATTATTATCCAATATAACCATTTCTTTTTCATACATAACTCCATTTACATTATTATAAACTTTTATACAAATAAAATAAAGCATTTAGCTTAAAACTAAATGCTCTTTTGATAGTTATCACAATATTTTTTTACTAAATATCTAGATTTAAAAATATAATGCTTGAATTCTTTATCAGTTATATACTTAAACCACTTCTTATCAATGCTTTTTAAATATTTAAAACAAGCGTCTACAAAACTGTGTCTAACCTTTTTCTCTTTTATATATCTTGCTTGAATTACATAATTAAGTACTGTATTAACCCTTAGCTTCTTTTCACTTTCAGAATATTTTTCGGCAAATAAATCTTTTACTATATCCATTATCTTTAAAATATCAAATATTTTTTGATCTCGGACAGTAGTTTGACTACCTTCATGAATTGAAAAATAACAAAATGATTCATTTATTTTCCCAATCTTTTTAGCAAAATTTAATACTGAACAAACAAATGGAACATCTTCATATTTTAAATTTTCTGCGAAAGATAGATTATTATCCTTGATTAATTTAGTTGAATATATTTTATTACAAGGGCCTAAATTTATCATATTCATTATTTCTGAATTTTTCTTTAAACTAGTATTTGAAAAAAATGGTAAATTCACTAATCTTTTTTCTGCAGTTTCTTCGATATAATTAGTGTAATCTGATACTACAAAATCACATTTATTCTTTTTGGCGTAGTTATACATTTTCTTACAATAATTTTTATCTACAAAATCATCTGAATCAACAAAAACTAAGTACTCACCAGTACATTTAGAAATTCCTAAGTTACGAGTTTTACCTATGCCTTCGTTTTTCTTATTTATATAAACAATTCTTTTATCACTTAGATAATCCTCTACTATTTTATTGCTATTATCCGTAGACCCATCATTAATTAAAATTATTTCAATGTCCTTTAATGTTTGATTAACTAAAGAATCAATACATCTTTTTAGATAATCTTCAGCATTATAAATTGGAACTACTATACTTACTTTTGCCATTATTTCACCACATAACGATAAAAAATATAAGAATTCATTTTTAGAATTTTAATTTTTATCTTTCCTTTAAAATTTTCCCCTTTTAAATGTTCAAAACATCTTTTTTTCTTTAAAATTTTATTATATTTTCGATAATCTTTGTATTTTAAAGTTGTACTATAATAAATTAGTGAATTATTAAGAAATTCAATTAACTTTGGATTATACTCACCTTTTAATATTTCTTCTTTTTCATAATCAGATTGAAGCAACATATCATCCATCTTTTTTATTTTTTTATTATAGTCAGTATTAGTCATTAGACTATTTTCTCTTTGACGGTAATTATATCCGATATATGAAATAGACTTCAATGTCTTAGCTTTTGCAATAACTAATGGAGTAAGACCATAATCCTCTGCTATACAATTTTTCATAAACTTAAATTTATTTTTCTTCCAAAATTTATGACTATATACATAACACCAGGAATTTTCAATATAATGATATCTAAAAATATGATTAAAAGCTTCATTTCCTGTACAGATTTCAAATCCAATTTCCTCGTGTTTAATTATTTTATTATCCGCTATATCCTGAACTTGGAATCTTAATACGTCAATATTATCGGTTAGATGTTCATCTAAGTTTTTAAGTAAATCCTTTTCAAGATAGTCATCTGAATCTACGAACAAAAGATAATCGCCAGTTGCCACTTTAATTCCAATGTTCCTAGCTTCTCCTAAACCAGTATGTTCAGCATAAATTTTAGAAAAGTTCTTATGTTTTTTGACATATTTATCAACAATTTGCTCACTATCATCTGAACACTTATCACACACAATAATAAGTTCATAATTGCTGTAAGTTTGATTTAAAAGAGAATTGAAACATTCTTCTAAGTATTGTTCAACATTATAAACTGGAACTATAATACTAAATTTAATCATTTTTTCCCTTAAGTTCTTTTTCTAACTTTTCAATTCGATAGTTAAGTTCACCCCTAATAGAGTTTGAACTTTGCATAATTCGATGGTCTACTTTAGCCATAAGTCGACCATACACTGGGCGAATCATTGTTTTTACAACTTTCTTAATAATTGATGTTTTATAATATGCGTCGTTAAATTGACTTACATAAAAAACATCTTCTAACATTTGTGGATCATAAAATTCTTTTTTCTTATTTGCTTCAATAATCTTTTCTGACACTGTTTTCTTTAGTTTTATACTCTCATCAAAATTAAAGCAAACTTCAAAATTATTTTTTCTTCCTTGAAGGATTTCAATTTCATTTTCATTTAAATCTAAGTCCAAATATTTTTTAAATTGATTCTTCATTATTCTTTTATGAGACGTATGAATCTTTGTTTCATTACTACCGCTTGTTAAATTATCGTCTCCACATCTATATTTTAAAAGTATTTCATTAATGTTAGCAAATTTAAAACAAGATACAGCTCTACTCCAAAGTTCATAATCTTCGGTAAAGTAGTCTTTATCATATCTAAGATTATACTTATTTATTAAATCAGCATTCATCATAACAGTCGGATGAATAAACGGTGTCCTGTATAATGTAATAACTTTTAATTCTTCCGCATTTGTTTTTACTCCGATTTCTGAATTGTATTTACCAAAGAAAACTGCATTTGTACCGCAAATGCCCACATCTGGATTTTCTTCTAAAAACTTAACTTGCTTTATAAATCTTTCTGGTAAAGATATATCATCATCATCCATTCGTGCAAGATATTTCCCTTTTGCAGCATCAATTCCCACGTTTAGAGAAAGTGGAAATCCTAATTTTTCTTTATTTTTTATAATTTTAATTCTAGCATCATTGTATTCTTTTAATATTTTTTCTATTTTTAATTGATTTTCACACTTTTCTAAAACAACTATTAATTCTATATTTTTGTATGTTTGATTAAGTATACTATCTACAGACTCTTTTAGGTGATCATATCTATTATATGTAGACATTATACATGATACCAATGGTTCTTCTTTTAATTTTATAGCTTTTTCTTTAGATAAAGCTAGCCAACGAGAATTATTTTCTTCCCATTCAGGAAACTTCTTATTTAGATTAATGTCTGACCAAAACTTTGCATCTCCGTATGCATGTATTATAGATGCAGTTGGTATGAATGCATCTAGAGAAGGATGACAACAGTATTTGTTAATATCTATTAAATCAACTTTAATATCAAATTCTTGAATTAATAAATTTAATATTCCTTGATCCGGCCAACGCAAAATTGAACTATATTCAACGGTTTTATTAATGCACCAATCACACATTTCTTCATATCTTTTAAGTTTTTCATTGAGAACTAGTATTCCTGAGTTATATAATGGTGCGTACATATTATATTCCATTATTAGCTTAAAGAAATTTGCTTCATTATTAAAGCCTGTTGAACTTACTGTTGCTGCAAAACCAGTTTCTTGGGCATAATCGAGCAAACCGGAAATATCATCTTTGATTAAAATATCTACATCGTTCCAAATTACATTTTTATATTCTTTCAATAAATTAAAACATTCATATCTGTAAAAACATGCTTCTGAATACTTCATTAAAGTTTCTTGAGGTATTGTCTTTAAATATTCTTTTTCCGAAAATTTTATAAAGGTACACTTTGTTATTGAATTCAAATTTTCCTTATCATTATCGTTCATTGTATCATAATATACTATTATATCATCCCAGAATTTTTTGTTATGTTTTACTAAACCAATCAAAGTATTTGCTAATGCAAATACATAGTTTGATGTTATCCCAAACACCAAGGCAACATTTTTTTTCTTCATCTTTGCACTTCTCCCAACACACAATCATTCTATCATAGAAAAAGCACTATTTCTAGTGCTTATCATGTTCGTTACCGCCTGAAATTTCGCCACCTACTAAATAGTTGTGGAAAATTTTCATAATCATATGATCAAATGTCATATGAAGGTCTTCCGCAATTTGCATATCCATTTCATCAACATGCATTTTATAGTCTGCCATTTCTTTTAATTTACCGCCAGTATAACCTGTGATTCCAACAATCTTAACGCCATTTTCTTTAGCATATTCAGCAGCATTTAATACATTCTTTGAATTACCACTTCCCGAAATACCAATGAATAGATCATTTTCTTTTAATTTATTGCGAAGTTGAAATCTAAAAATTTCTTCATAGCCAATATCATTTGCAACTGCCATCATAGTAGCTACATTGTCATTTAAACAATGAAAATTAAATTTCTTTTCAACATATTCACTGATACCTTTGTTGAAATCATTTTGCATATGTGATGCAGTAGATGCGCTACCGCCATTACCACATACATAAATTGTTCCACCTTTTTCGTATGTATCATAAATAGCATTCATAGCTTCATTAATTTCATCTAAATTTAAGCGTTTAATACAATTTATTTCCCTTTCATAATATTCTTCAATTGCTTTTTTAAAATCCATAATTCTTTACTCCTTTACCTTTATGTTATTTTCAAAATCAATTTTATCCATTGAAGTTGCTATACTCCAATTAATACCTTTTCTTTTAACTTTAGCAGGGATTCCTGCAATTAACACATTGGACTTTGTATATTTTTTGTTTACTATACTTCCTAAAGCAACTACAGAAAAGTCTTTTATTTCTGCTCCGGATAAAATAGTAACATTTTGACAAATCCAGTTGCTATTACCAATAATTATATCTTGATCTTTATTAATCCGTGTTTTCGTTTTGTTATCATAAATGATATGATCATTTCTCCCCCAAATCGAAATATCACCTGCAAATAAATTACCATTTCCAATAGTCAACGATTTTTCCAAAGGAGAAATAAAATGGATATTTGCTCCGTTGAAAAAATTTTCATCTCCTATGGTTATCTCAACATTTTTTGGACTTACTGTACTCGTTTCCCAAAAATCAATTACTAACATGTTTCTTATGGTGTTGTTTTTACCTAATTTGAATACATTATTACTTCCATACATATTAATAACAATTTTTCCGGGACCAACGTAGTCATTTAAATAAAATGTATTATTCTCACCATATATATTCAATTCAAATTTACTTGAATCAAGCGGATCTTTAAATAACCTATTGTTAAAATATATTTTATTCATAATTTTTCCTTCGTTATTACAAATTTATAAAAGTTACTGCTTCTAACAAATTTTCAGATATAAAATTTGGTTTAACCTCAAACTTTTTATCTTCTCCAGCCTGCCCCGTTTTAACTAGGATACTTTTTATTCCTGCATTTTCTGCAGTTTTTATATCTAAAGTTGTATCTCCAATCATATAAGACTCATCTAAATCAATATTAAAGTCTTTTGCCGCTTTTTCAATCATACCAATATTTGGTTTACGACATTCACATTTAAATTTAAGTTCAGGGATTTCTCCTTCAAAGCCTTTATCTGGATGATGTGGACAATAGTATAAACCATCAATATATGCTCCATCATTTCCAAGTAAAGTTTCCATTTTCATGTGAATATCATTCAACTCTTCTACAGTTACTTCTCCTCTTGCTATTACAGGTTGATTAGTAACTACTATACATAGGTATTCTGAGTTATTGATTTTCTTTATTGCTTCAGATACACCATTAATTAACTTAAAATCTTTTTTATCTCGTAAAAACCCAACATATTCATTAATTGTACCATCACGATCTAAAAAGATTGCTTTTTGTTTATTTGCTAAGTTTCTTTTATTGCACAAACCATTTTTATAGTCAGTACATACTCTTTCAAATCTCTCTGGCGTTCCCATATCTTTAGCGTATTCACTAGATAAATATGAGTATACTTTTCCTTCATTAATTAATGGTACTACTATATCTTTTTCGTAATTATATTTTTTAGGTTCATTTATGAAATCTAATGTTTCTTTACCGAAAATCATTATTCCAGCATTAACTACATTTTTGTAATCATAGTCTCTAACATTATTCTTTGAATCTAATTTTGTTACTTTGCCGTCGTTATCACATACAAGTAAATCACTATCAAATGGATGTGAATTTGGATGTGTAAATAATGTAACTACAGCATTTTTATTATAGTGATAATCAATCATTCGATTAAAATCAATATCAATAAAAACATCTGCTAATAAAAAGATATAATCATCTTTTATTTTATCTTTTAAATAATATAAAGCTCCAGCTGTTCCTAATGGTTCATCTGGATTTTCATCATAATAATCAATATTTAATCCAAACTCTTTACCATCTTTAAAATATTCTTTTATTACATGACCTAAATGACCTACAATAAGAAGAACATCTGTAATTCCACATTTTTTTAAATTCATTAGTTGATAATATATCATTGGATACCCATCAACTTCTAACATTGGTTTTGGAATTACATCGCCAGTTAAAGAACTAACTCTAGTTCCTTTACCTCCTGCTTGAATAACCGCTTTCATTAAATGTGTTCCTTTATATATTTTACAGTTTCTCTTACAGATTCATCTGAAGTGTGTGATGCAGTCCATCCTGCATTATGAATTTTAGTTAAGTCATATTGGAATTTAGGAACATCACCTTTCCATCCAACGTTTCCGCCAGTATATTTATATTCTACATCTTCATATCCTAAAACTTCACAAACAATATCTGCTATAGTTGTAACGCTAGTAGCACTTTCTACACCAGCATTGTAGATTTCTACACCTTTTTCCATAGTTTTATCTAATGTAAATTGAACTATAGCATCTACTAAGTCTAATACATATAAATATGGTTTAGTTTGTGTTCCATCACCTAAGATTTCTAATTCTTTAGGATTGTTATTTAATTTACGAACAAAATCATAAATCACTCCATGAGTTAAATTTGGGCCTATAACGTTTGGAAATCTAAATACTACTGTATTAAAATCATTCATAAACGTATATGAAGAAATAAATCCTTCACTTGCATATTTTGCTCCACCATAATATGAAATAGGTTTTAAATCTCCTGCTACTTCAGTTAAAGCTTCTTGTTTTTCACCATATATAGCAGATGTTGATGCAAAGAATAAATTCTTAATATCACATCTTCTCATTAATTCTAATACACTATATGTAGTCATAAATGTATCGTTATAATCAACGCTTGGCATTCTTCCGCCTTTTTGAATATCAGAATTTGCTGCTAAGTGATAAACAATGTCAAAATTTTCATCTTTTAATTGTTCACAAAAATTTTCTGTTTCTTCGATATTGATATTGTAAAATTTATAATTTGCGTTATCTTTAAAACAATCAACGTTATCTTGATGTCCTAAAGTAAAATTGTCTACACATACAACTTCTAATCCTCTTTCTAACAAAGATCTTACTAAATGTGTACCAATAAATCCTGCTCCACCAGTTACTAATGCTTTCATTTTTATTTCCTCCTTAATTTACAAAAATTACTGTTGTTCCTTGATGATCAAATTTAAATTCCATTTCTGGAAGTTCTTTCATCGCTTCTCTAAATTTCTCCTGTTTTTCTTCAGGTACATAGAATAAGAAGAATCCACTTCCTCCAGCACCTAGAATCTTACCGCCAGTTGCTCCATTTGCAAGTGCTTTATCATACCATTCATCAAATTTTGGATTACTAATTCCACTTGCTAAAGTTTTCTTAATAAGCCAGTTTTCATGTAATGTTGTTCCAACTGCATCAATATTACCATGCTCTAATTCATATTTTAATTGATGAGTAAGTTCAACAATTCTTTTTTGACCTTCTTCTTTTTCTTTAGCACTAACCATATTTTTAGATTGTTCTTTTAATATTGCTGATGCACTATGTTCTCCACCTACATATAACATAAGTAAATTCTTTTCTAATTGTTTGAATTTATCATGATCAAGAAGTACAGGCTCTACATCAACAGTACCATTTTTATTGAATTGATAAAAATTAAGTCCACCAAATGCAGCTGCATATTGGTCTTGTTTTCCAATTGGATTACCTAAAATATTGATTTCCATATCACATGCAGCTTCTGCTACATCATGATCAGAAATATATTCTCTTTTATGACATTTTAAGTTCTTTAAAAGGCCTACTGTAAATGAACTAGAAGAACCTAATCCTGTTCCTTGAGGAACGTCGGCAACCGAAGTGATTTCTAATCCTTCTAAACCTTCTTTTCTTAAACATTCTCTGAATATTGAATGTTCAATATCATTAATATTTTCTACACTTTCGGTTTTTGAATACTTTAAAACTGTTTTTTTGTTATCAAAAGATGGATGGGATGTAATGTACATATATTTATTAATTGTAGTACTAATAACACATCCTCCATTTTTTTCATAAAATGCAGGTAGGTCGCTTCCACCACCGCATAAGCTAACTCTAAACGGAGTTCTTGTTATAATCATTTTTTACCTCTTTCTTTTTTTATTATATCAACGCTCTAGTCAAATGTAAATTGATTTACATTTGGCTTTTATAGTAAGCATCACATACTTCATTAGTTTCACCAAACATTAATAATTTACCATGATCTAACCAAATAACTTTATTACATAAATCTCTTATTGAATCAAGAGAATGAGATACATACATAACTGTTGTTCCTCCCTTAATCATAGAAAGCATTTTGTTTTTACTTTTTTCTTGAAATTTGATATCTCCAACAGATAGTATTTCATCAACAATTAAAACCTCTGGATTAACAATTGTTGAAATGGAGAATGCTAATTTAGCAGTCATCCCTGAAGAAAAGTTTTTAACTGGAACGTCTAAAAAATCTTTAAGTTCTGAAAACTCTACTATTTCTTCAAATTTTTCATCGATAAATTCTTTAGAATATCCTAGTATGGCACCATTTAAATATATATTTTCACGCGCTGTAAGTTCACCATCAAATCCTGCCCCGAGTTCAATCATCGGAGAAATATTTCCAACAACTTCAACGCTTCCTTTCGTAGGCTTGTAAACTCCAGAAACCACTTTAAGTAAAGTACTTTTTCCTGCTCCATTGGAACCAACGATTCCTACAACGTCTCCTTTTTGAATATGTACATCAACATCTTTTAATGCCCAAAATTCATCTTTCTTTTTCTTTTTTCTTTTACCAAATTTAAACATGTTAATAAAGATTAATTTCAACGAATTTTCTTTTTCATTTCCTAAATTAAATCTCATTGAAACATTATTAATATCAATCATTTTGTTGCCTCCTAAATATAATATACAAACTTATCTTGTTTCTTCCTAAAGATTAGCATTCCAACAAGCATCGTTCCAACTCCAACAGCAAGCATGGCTAGCATATACGGAATTGTTAGACCATGACCAAATAATACAATTTCTCTAAGACTATTAATATAAATATATAATGGATTAAATTTAAAAACTGTTTGAAGGTATACTGGTAAAATATCTAAAGAATAAAACACTGGAGTAAAATAGTTTAGAATAGTTAACATAATCCCCCAAATGTAGATAACATCTCTTACAAAAACTGTGATGGTTGATAATATATATCCTACTCCTATTGTAAACATTAACATACAAGCAAAAACAAAAGGAATCAATAAGTAATATATGTTAATTGAACACTTTGTTCCAGCAACTGGATCACCAGTCAACATTACAATTAGGAAAAATGGAATTAAAGTAAAAAGGAAGTTAATTCCTGCAAACAAACACTTAGCTAGTGGAAAAATATATTTTGGAATATATACTTTATTTATTAAGCTGAAGTTTCCAACTACTGCAGTTAGCGTATTATTAGTAGCTTCACTAAAATAGTTAAAAATTAGTAACCCACTCATTAAATATACTAGATAATTTACACCTTCCATATTAAACTTAAACATATTTGAAAATACTAAAGCCATTACAGACATCATTAAAAGTGGATACAAAATGCTCCATAATACGCCTAAAAAACTTCTCTTATATTTTACCTTAAAATCCCTTTTTATAAGTTCAGTAAGTAAGAAACTGTATTTTTTAAAATTTAATAAAGTTCTCTTTATCATAAAACTATCATTTTCCCTTCTTTTTGTGTTCAAATAATATATCAGTATTCATAACAACATACAATAATAAAACCATTAGGATAATATAAATTACCATAGCAACCTGATTATCTCCAAGTACGTAAAATATTGATACTGCTGAGAATAAAATGTTTATTCCATAAATAATTAATATAGACTTTCTTGGTGAAAACTTCATTTTTAATAACTGATGATGGAAGTGTTGCTTATCTGGCTCACCAATCTTTTTGTGATTAATGACTCTTCTTAAAATTGCAAGTGCAGTATCAAATATTGGAATTGCCAAAATAATAAGTGGAATAACCAACGATGTAATTGTAGTAACTTTAAATCCTAATAATGCAATTACTGCTATCATAAAGCCTAAAAAAGTACTACCACAATCCCCTATAAAAGTTTTTGCAGGCGGAAAATTATGTGTTAAAAATCCTAGTGTTGATCCTAACATAATTAAACATAAAACAACATCTAACCCTTGTTTTTGATTTAATATAAAAGCAATAATAGCTATTGTAGCAAAATAAATTGAACTAATACCTGAAGAAAGTCCATCAAGTCCATCAATTAAATTAATTGCATTAATAGCTCCTACTATAAAAAACATTGAAATTAGCTGGTTAATAATCGTCGGGAAAATTAAAGTCGTTCCTAAAATGGTTAACTCATCAAAGTATAGTTTTCCATAAAATACTACAATCGAAGCTACAATAAGTTGAACTAACAATTTATCCTTTGCTCGAAGAGGTTTAATATCATCAATAAATCCCAAGAATACAATAATAAATGATCCAATTAAAATTGATAGCATTTGAGTAGTTAAACTACCATACATAATGTACCCAAATAAAAACGCACTATAAACTGCTAAACCTCCAAGTCTTGGCATCGGCTGTTTATGTACCTTTCGATGATTTGGTATATCAATAGCGCCTATATGAAACGCCAACTTTTTACTTACAAACACTAGTAAGAAACTTACAATGTATGTAACAATTAAAATCTCTATTATATTATGATCATTAACAACAAAATTCATATTAATTACTCCTTTTATTATTATACCTTAATAAATGCAAAAATTAAAGATATTATGGTCTTCGCGTCCTAATCTTTTGTGCTTCAAAAGGAACTACTTCAGGTATAAAACGAATTATGTTTCCAAATTCATCAATTTCAATCGTTACAAAGAAACAACTTCTTTCTGTTCCAAATTTACTATGTTCTGCATATGGGGTTTGATCTATTAATGCTGCATTTTGGAGTAAATATGTATCATTAAATACAGTAAATAAACTATGATGAAAATGACCCATTTGAATAATGTCTGGTTTATTTCCTTCGATACTATTGTAATATTTTTGCGCTCTTTCTAACATCGTCTTTTTACCACTTCCATATCCATGATAAACTCTAAGAGAAAGATCTCCTAAAGAAAGATCTGCTACATCCTGGCCTAAATAAATAATATCATCACGCCGATAAGCCACTTCTTCAATAATGTCTTTGTTTTCATATTTTTTAAAAGTAAAGTCATGATTACCACCAATTGTATAAAACTTTATATATCTAGAATATGGATGAACATTTAAAATATATTCTAGCATTTTATCAAACCCCACAACTTTTTGATGTTTAGAATATGTTTCACGATCGGGATAAAAGCCATCAGATAAATCTCCAGCACAAATAATCTTGTCAATACCCCTTCTTTCACATTCATTATATATAAAACGCATAATATCCGGGCGATCGTATTCACTGCCATAATGAGGATCAGAAACAAAACAAGCCTTAATTAATCTAGTATTTCCTAAATATATTTGATGTTGATATACTTCAGGATCAGTTTTAACAGCTATTCCATTAACAATATCATAATCGCAACCAACACCCTTTAAATACTTAACATATTCATATAGTTCTGCCAATTGAAAACCCAAAGCTTCGCAGATTTCATCAGTACTCTTCTTCTTATTTATTAGATATTTTAGTTTATTAAGCTTATCTGTATCCATAAATCCCCACATCATGTATTAACTATATAATATCAAATATAGATAAGTAAGACTAGAAAAAATAGTTCACATAATAAAAAAATGGTGCTATAATACCAAAAGGAAAAAAACGGGTGATGTATATGAAAATTAAAAATGTTGCAATTATTGCACACGTAGACCATGGGAAAACTACTTTGGTAGATGAAATACTAAAATACTCTGGAACATTTAGAGAAAATGAAAATGTTGCAGAACTTTCTATGGACTCAAACGATATCGAAAGAGAAAGAGGAATAACAATATTAGCTAAAACTACTGCGATATTTTATAACAATTATCGTATAAATATTGTGGATACTCCAGGACACGCAGACTTTGGTGGCGAAGTTGAACGTATCATGAAAATGGTTGACGGTGTTCTTTTAGTAGTTGATGCCTATGAAGGACCAATGCCTCAAACAAAATTTGTTTTAAAGAAAGCTTTAGAATCTGGGTGTAAACCAATTGTTGTAATTAATAAAGTTGATAAACCTACTGCTAGAGTTAAACAAGTTGTTGATGAAGTGTTAGAACTATTTATGGATTTAGGAGCAACTGACGATCAATTAGACTTTAAGGTTGTTTATGCTTCTGCTGTAAATGGTACATCTTCTTTATCTGAAGATTTATCTACACAAGAAAAAAGCTTCCAAGGCTTACTTGATTTAATTCTTTCAGAAATCAAAGATCCTGAAGGAAATCCTGAAGCTCCATTACAATTCCAACCTGCTCTACTTGACTACAATGATTATGTGGGAAGAATTGCTATTGGTAAAGTATTTAATGGAACTATTAAAACTGGACAAATGGTTAACTGCTTAAGATTAGATGGAACTGAAAAACAATTTAGAGTTCAAAAATTATTTGGTTATTCAGGACTTAAAAGATTAGAAATTGAAAGTGCTTCTGTTGGAGACATTATCGCAGTTGCAGGTCTTGAAGATATTTCTGTAGGAGAAACGCTTACAGCAGTTGGAGAACACGAAAGATTACCAATGTTACATATTGATGAACCTACATTACAAATGACATTCGGCGTTAATACTTCTCCATTCTCTGGACAAGATGGTAAAATTCTAACTTCAAGAAAAATTGGAGAAAGATTATTTAAAGAAACTCAAAGAGATGTAAGTTTAAAAGTTGAACAAATAGATAGCGAAAACTTTATGGTACTTGGACGTGGCGAACTACATTTATCTATATTATTAGAAAATATGCGTCGTGAAGGATTTGAACTTGAGGTTTCTAAGCCAAAAGTTATTATCAAAGAAATTGATGGCATTAAATGTGAACCATACGAAGACTTACAAATCGAAATATCAGATGAATATATGGGTGGTGTTATCGAAGAACTATCTACTCGTGGAGCTGTAATGGATAATATGGTTCATTTAGATAATAATTTAAGAATTAATTACACTATTCCATCTCGTGGTTTAATTGGTTTTTCTACAAACTTTATGACATTAACTAAAGGGTATGGTATTATGAACCATACATTTAAAGACTATCGTCCTTGTGCTGATTTAAATATCGGCGAAAGAAAACTTGGAGTATTGGTTTCAAGTGAAACTGGTAAAGCTACAGCTTACTCTCTTGGTGGCCTTGAGGATCGTGGTATTATGTTCATTGAACCAAATACTGATGTTTATGAAGGTATGATTGTTGGTGAATGTAATAAAGATTTAGACCTTGCAATTAACGTAGTTAAAGGAAAACAATTAACTAACACTAGAGCTGCAGGTTCAGATCATACTGTTGTTTTAAAAAGACCAAGAATAATCACTTTAGAATATGCACTTGATTATATTAACCAAGATGAACTTGTTGAAGTTACTCCAAATAATATAAGAATGCGTAAGAAAATTTTAAATACTGAAGCAAGAAAAAAATATGATGCTAGAAAATAGCATCATATTTTTTATTTGTTAATCAAGTTCAAGTGCTCCCGTGTATAAATCATAATAAGTTCCTTTTAATTCTAAAAGTTCTTCATGATTTCCACGTTCAATTATTTTTCCGTTTTCTAATACCATAATAGCTTTTGCATTTTGAATTGTTGATAGACGATGAGCGATAACAAAAACCGTTCTATCCTGCATTAGTTTATCCATCCCATCTTGAACTATTTTTTCAGTTCTAGTATCTATCGATGAAGTTGCTTCATCTAAAATCATTACTGGAGGATTTAAAAGTGCACAACGAGCTATTGATAATAACTGTCTTTGTCCTTGAGATAAATTAGCACCATTTGAGGTAATCATTGTTTTATAACCATCAGGTAAATTACGGATAAATGAATCTGCATTAGCAAGTTTGGCAGCCTCGATACATTCTTTATCGGTAGCTTTAGTATTACCATAACGGATATTATCCATAATTGTTCCTGTAAATAAATTAGTATCTTGTAATACCATTCCAAAAGATTTTCTTAAATCACTTTTATTAATCTCTTTAATATCAATTCCATCATAAGTAATTGAACCCTCATTAACATCATAAAATGCATTAATTAAATTCATTACTGTAGTTTTTCCTGCTCCTGTAGAACCTACAAAAGCAATTTTTTGACCAGGTTTGGCATATAAAGAAATATCATGTAAAACTTCTTTATCTTCATTATATCCAAATGATACGTTATGAAATCTTACATCCCCTTTTAATTCAATTAATGTTCCATCATTTTTCTTCCATGCCCATATTCCTGTAGTATTATTTGTTTCTACCAATTTATCTTTGTTCTTTTTAACATTTACCAAACGAGTTGTTCCTTTGTTTTCTTCAGGCTTTTCATCCATTAAAGCAAAGATTCTTGAAGCACCAGAAAGGGCCATAATTATAAAGTTAATTTGTTGAGAAACTCTTGATATTGGATGAGTAAAATTCTTAGTCATTGTTAAAAATGAAGCTATAGTTCCTAAAGTTAGGGTTTGACCCATTGGAGTAAATATAGCAAGTACTCCACCACAAATAGCTACAATTACATAAGTAATATTTCCTAAGTTAGCCATCATTGGCATCATCATATTGGCATACACATTAGCCTTTGTACTATTCTTACATAATTCATCATTAATCTTATCAAAATTTTGTTTTGCTTTTTCTTCATGAGTAAAAACTTTAATTACCTTTTGGCCATCTATCATTTCTTCAATATAACCATTTACTTTACCTAAGCTTTGTTGTTGAGCTACAAAATATTTACCACTGATTTTAGCAAATTTTGATGATATAAATAACATTAAAATGATACACACCACCACTATTAAAGTTAATAACCAATTAAGCCATAGCATTGAAATAAAAATAGAAATTAAGGTAATAAGTGCTGCAAATACATTCGGGATACTTTGCGAAATCATTTGTCTTAATACATCTGTATCATTTGTATAGTGGCTCATAATATCACCATGAGAGTTTGTATCAAAATATCTAATTGGTAACTTTTGCATTTTTTCAAACATATCATCACGAATATCTTTTAAAACACCTTGAGATACATTTACCATTAATCTATTATATAAATACATTGAAATAGTACCTACAACAAATACACCTGCAAGTCTGATTATTGCACCAATTAATGGAGCAAAATTTTTATCTACACTATTAATAAGCGGAGTAATATAATCATCAATTAATGCTTTTAAAAATAATTGACTATATACATCTGTAAAAGATGAAAGTAAAATACAAACAGCAACAATTAGAATAACTATTTTATGTTTACGAAATACATAACCCATTAAGCGTTTAACGGTATCTTTGCTAATTGGTTGTTTCTTCATACCTTGAGCCATTTTCATATTGGCATTTCCCATTCTTGCCATTATTTCACTCCTTTCTTTTGTGAATTATAAATTTCCTTATAAATCTTTGATGTTTTAAGTAAATTTTTCGGAGTATCAAAATCTAGTATACGACCTTCATCTATAATAATTACCTTATCAGCATCTTCGATTGATGCAATTCTTTGAGCAATAATTATTTTTGTTACATTAGGCATCCATTCATTTAAACCCTCTCTAATCCTAGCATCAGTTACTGTATCACAAGCACTTGTTGAATCATCAAAAATAATTATTTTAGGATTTTTAAGCAAGGCTCTAGCGATACATAATCTTTGTTTTTGTCCACCAGATACATTTGTAGCACCTTGTTCAATAAAATAATCTAAACCTCCAGGTAATTTATTTATAAATTCTGTAGCTTGAGCTATTTCACAAGCTTTTTCAATTTCCTCATCTGTTGCATGTTCATTACCCCAAAGAAGATTTTCTTTAATAGTTCCTGAGAACAATACATTCTTTTGAAGCACCATTGAAACTTCGTTACGTAAAACCTCTAAATCATAATCCTTAACATTTTTACCACCAACTAGCACTTCACCTAATGTTGTATCATAAAGTCTTGGAATTAAGTTTACTAAGGTAGATTTACTAGATCCTGTAGCACCAATTATTCCAATTGTTTGTCCTGATTCAATCTTTAAATTAACATCTTTTAGACTTAGTTTATTTGGGTTTCCTACATAAGAAAAATCAACATCCTTAAATTCAATTGACCCGTCTTTAACCTTAGCTATTCCATTTTTAGGGCTTTGTAAATCTGGTTTTTCATCCAAAATTTCAACTACTCTTTTCATTGATGGTAATGAAATTATAATCATTACATAAATCATTGATAACATCATTAAACTAGATAAAATACTCATTGAATAAGTAAATAATGATGCTAGCTCTCCTGTTGTCATTGTTCCTGAAACAATTGATTTAGCTCCTAAAAAAGATATAATAATCATTGCACTATACATTGAAATATCCATAAGGGCACTATTGGAACAAACCATTTTTTCTGCTTTAGTAAATAATCTGTAGATTTTCTCAGATACCTTAGAAAACTTTTCTACTTCGTGATTTTCTTGTACATAAGATTTAACTACTCTTACTCCATTAACATTCTCTTTTACTACATTGTTAATTTCATCATAAGTTTTAAATACTCTTTCAAAATATGGATGAGCTAACTTAGCAATTAATATTAATAACCCAAATAAAATTGGCACGATAATTAAAAACATTAATGAAATCTTACCATTAATTGTAAATGCCATTATTAATGAAAAGATAAACATAAGTGGCGCTCTTACTGCCATACGAATAGACATTTGATATGAATTTTGAACATTTGATACGTCAGTCGTTAATCTTGTTATAATACTTGATGTTGAATATTTATCAATATTCTTAAACGAATAATCTTGAACTTTATAATATAAGTCATGACGTAAATTTTTAGCAAAACCATTTGAAGCTATTGATGCACTTCTCGCAGACATCATTCCAAAAATTAAAGAGAAAATTGCACATACTAAAAGACATACTCCATAGTATAAAATACTAGACATATCTCCGAGCTCTATTCCCTTATCTAATAATTTTGCCATAAAAAATGGAATCAAAACTTCCATTAATACTTCTCCCAGCATAAACATTGGAGTTAGTATTGAATGTTTCTTGTATTCTCTAACTGATTTTAATATTTTTTTGATCATATAACACACTCCTTTTTGTTTTTTCGGCATTATATAATTATATGATAAATAGCATGATAATTCAATGAAATTAACATGAAAAAAGTAAGACCTAAGTCTTACTTACATAACCACAATTTCGTAATCAACTTGACTATTATTATAATCATTAGTCCCCCACATACTAATAACATATTTTTGTGAACTAGCTACTATTGAAGCAGAATCAATTACATAATAGTAATTATTAACATCTTCATAGTAATTATAATTATTTAAAAATTCAATATTATTATTCACATTTATTTTTATACTATCTAAATTAGCATTGCTATTCTTATTAACTTTTAATACTAAAGAATAATTATCTATTGTATTTGAATCATTATAAACTAATATATCTTGAGTTTCACATTTTCGTAATGCTTCAAGATCATCATAAATATTAATTACTTTACTCGCACTATTTAAAAACTCATATTTTACATAATTATAGTTTTCATAATATTTAGCTTCTGATGCAACAACATCAAAGTTTAACCAAAGTGGAATTGATATAATAACCCAAAGAATTGTATAGAAAATATCCTTATACAAGCGTCTTTTTAAACTACTAAAATTTTTCACCTTTTACCCCCTAAAAGATAATTTAATTATAGCACAAATTACCACTTTTGTCAAATTGTGTAAACCTACTTTGGCTTTTGCTTCTTATGTTTTATAATAACCGTAGAGATACCAAAGGTGCTTCCTCGCAGTCCAATTTGAAGATTCGATATCAAAATGGAAAGTGAGGTGATGTCCTATGTACAAGGAATTTAATGGAAACAATTTTAGCGGTAATTATACTGCTATTAATACTCCGCGAAAAGAAAGACAACTAAAAATAAAAGCACCATATCATATTGATAAGGTGCCGCACCAAATATAATTGGACTAGAGGCACCGCATGGTATCTCTTTTTTTGTCCAACAAAGAATAGAAACAGAATAAATTAAATCTATTCATCAATATTATATACACATTTGATGCAAAAATGCAAATATATGAATTATTATATCAACTTATTTTAGTTACTAAATAAAAAAACAAGAAAACTTGTTTCTTGTTTAATTCTTAATGGTAACCCGTACGGGGTTCGAACCCGTGAATGCCACCTTGAGAAAGTGGTGTGTTAGGCCGCTTCACCAACGGGCTAAGCCATTAATAAAATATCATAATTATTATAATTTGTCTATATAATAAATTTGCCATTTTCCATTATTGGAATTTCTTCATTGTCTTTTGTTCCTGTTACTTTTAAATCATCAGTACCAAACATAAAATCAACATGAATCTGCGATTTATTGATTTTAGTTCCATTACCGAATCCTCTGCCAAGAGCTAAATGACACGAAGCATTTTCATCTAACAAAGTTGTTTTAAAGACAATATTAGTTTTGCTAATTGGGCTATCACTTTCTACAAAAGCTAGTTCTCCCAAACGTGATGAGCCTTCATCATATTCAATAATGCTTTGTAAAATTTTCTTTCCTTTTTTTGCACCATATTTAATTACTTTTCCATCTTTAAATTCTAAATAGAAATCATCAATTACAGCGCCATTATAATAAAGTGGTCTTGAGCTATATACTGTCCCTTCCGCTTTAGTGCAGTCTGGACTAGTAAATATTTCATAACTAGGCATATTAACTAATACTTCGGTTTCTCCGACTCCTTCGAATTTATAGTTTTTTGGCAAACCTAATTTAAGATTTGTACCTAAACCATTTTCTAAAACAATATAATCTAAGTTTAATTTATTAATTTTGTTAATAAAGGATTTACTTCTTTCTATTTGATCTGTCCAATTTAGTGAAGCTTTTTTGTCTACCTTACAAATTTTATATAGTATGTCCTCTAGATTATTTATACCAAGTTCTTTTTCCCAATATTCATTATATAAAGGTAAAATTGACCAAGAAATTTTGTAGTTTGTTTCTAATTCTACAAAATACTTTTTAGTACTACTTTTTATTTTTGAAACTAAAGCTAATTTTTCATCATCGATATCATTCATAAGACCAGGAATTGGACTTACAAACATTAAAAATGCAGCTTTCTTTTTCGCATATTCATCATAAATACTTGAATCAAAATACTTACTCTCTTCAATTTGTTCGCAAGTAGAATTTGCTAGTAAATCATGCTCATAAAAAGGATCGATACACTCAAGATATATATCATTAATTTTAGTATTTTCTAGTTTTTTTAAGAGTTTCTGAATAAAACCTTCATTATAAGAATTATATGATATGAATAGACTTTTACTATGTTTAAATGATACACACTTTTCTAAAATTAAATCAATATAATAATCCTCTTTTTTCATTAGTCTAAATCCTTTCTTGCTAATATTTCCGCAGGAGATTGTTTAATAACATTAGCTACAGGTAGTAATCCAACCATAAGATTAAAACCATACATCAATATTATACTTAGTATGATTGTTCCAACATTTACAACATAGTTTTGAGCAAAGTATGAAATTGTTGTTAATGAATCTAAGCAATAACTTACAAATATAATTCCAGGAATACATGCAATTGTTGTAATTGCAAATATTTCCCCGAAGAACATTTTATAAATATCACTTTTCTTAACTCCAATAGCTCGATATATACCGATTTCTTTAATTCTTGATAAGAACGATGCTCTAATCATTAGATATATTTCGATAAATGAAATTACCAAAATAACTGCACTTACAATAATACCAGCTTTAACCATTCCTGCTCTTGATTCATTGTAAGATTTTAAACTAGCCTCATAAGAAGATATAATATTTAAATTTTGATTATTAAATTCTTCGATAACTCTACTTTCATCACTTGGCATTACAGTTAGGTTTCGAGCAGATTCAATTATCTTATATTTTAAAGTATTTCCATTTACATAGAAATTATAATTGTCACTTTCATAATAACCTACTACAGTAAGCTTAGTATTATTTATCTTATCATCTATTTTTTTATTAAGTGGATACTCATACTCGCTATTAATATTAACTATTACTTCATAGTCATTTTTAGGAAGTCGTCCTTTTTTCAAATTAATGTTATAGAATGTATAGTCTTGATATGAATTAGTATCTTCATCCATTTCAATATCATATCCCCAATCATCAGATACCGAATTGGCAAGCATACTAATAAACATTGTTCTATCTGCATAAATCGAAGGATCACTTTTATCAACTATACCTACGATTTTGAAAGCATCTAGATTTTTTAAGTATACATCCTTATTAAGAAGTTCTTCCACTTTCGTTATACCCACTTGTTTTGGTGTTATATCAATTTCAAACATGTTTTCAATCGCCATTTTATCAACAACTATTTCATACTTACTTTGAGGCAGTCTACCGTAAATAAGATCGGTTTTAAGTAATAAATCAGTAGCTACTAGTGAGCCTGATAAAACTGAGGATGCATCCTTTGTTTGATAAAAATATGGATATTTTACTGCAAAATTAATATTTCCACTTCCTGGTAAAATATAATCTACACTTTCAAGCTTTTCATATTTTAAATAATTATCTACCAAAACATTTGGATAAGTAACATTATAATAGTAATGATTCTTTTCAATAAAATCCTCATCTTTAACATTCATAAGACCAGCAATATTACTTACAGAATATGTAATAAAACATCCTGAACCTAAAAATCCCAATAAAAGAAGTTTTTTAATAAATGAATAATCAATTATTTTCTTAAATCCATTAACAAGCAAACTAACCGGATTAAATATAGAACTATAACGTAATTTCTGATTTTTATCAATTATTTCGTTAAAATTAAATTCATACTTCTCATAGACTGACTTATCAATTTGTTTATAATGATCATTAATAAATTCGATATTTGAATCATTATCCACTACTTCAATCTTATCATTTTTACTTCCTTTGATATAAATATTATTATTCTTAACAACAATAGTTAGTTTAATATCATTTTTCTTATCATTATAGATAGTTATATTATTATCTTCGTTAGAGAGATTTGAAATATGCTTAAAGTCTTTTAAATAAATCTTATTATCAATTCGATAATCTAAGTTGTTATTATGTTTGTTTTCATAATCATTTTTAATAGTTCCATCTTCGATTTCAATAATTCGATCCGAATAAAACTTAGCTATGTCACTTTCATGAGTAACTAATAAAACCAATCTTGTTTTAGAAATCGATTTGATAATATTCATTATTTCAATAGTATTAGCACTATCTAAATTCCCTGTGGGTTCATCTGCTATGATGATACTTGGATCTTTAACTATAGCTCTAGCTATGCCTACTCTTTGTCTTTCTCCACCAGAAAGCATACTCGCAAGGCGATTACGATAACGATATAATCCTAAAGTTTCTAAAACATAAT
The DNA here is from genome assembly GCA_017434825.1 of Bacilli bacterium. Lineage (GTDB taxonomy): Bacteria > Bacillota_I > Bacilli_A > RF39 > UBA660 > UBA6448. Next base: position 89,551 of record JAFSGC010000004.1, read on the forward strand.
TTACTCTTTTCTTTATTTCGTCTTTATCTTTAATCCCTATCATCTTAAGAGATATAGCAACATTATCAAAAACTGTTTTATTATCAATTAAATAATAATTTTGAAAGATATAACCAATGTTTAAGTTTCGAATTTTATCAATTTTACCAGAGCACTTTCTAGTTATTTTTTGGTTATTTACGTAGATATTTCCACTTTTAACTTTATCTAAACCCCCGATTGCATTAAGAAGTGTTGTTTTACCACAACCGGAAGGTCCTAATAAAGCGACTAAGCCACTATCAGGAAGCTCTAAACTAGTATTATTGATAACATGGATTTCATTTTTCTTATGATGATTAAAGTATTTATTAACTTTTTCAAGTAATATCATAAATTACACCTCCTCACGATATGCGCGCATCGCAGATGATTTAAATAATTTTCTAGAATATGTCCAAGAAAGTAACATACTCATTAACAGTAAAATTAGATAGATTACCACAAACTCACGAATGCCTAAATTCGAAGTAATCGCCGCAATAAAGCCATTAGATATAATATTTGTATTAACTAAAATGGTTAAGAGCATAAATAAGAAGAAAGTTAAGTGATATACAGTGTATAGCTCAATACTAATCAATTTTTTTATAACCTTTTTACTCCCGCCCAAGATTCTTACAGTAGAATAATATACATTTTTAGACTTTTGGATTAATTTAATTACAAAGTAAGTTATAAAGAATAACACTATAAATAGTACTATTGTAACAATAATTTTAAAAATATTAATTATTTGAGCTATTCCTTCATTGTAGTTATATAAAGAATCTTTAATCTTTAATGTATAAAAGCCAAGATCTTCTAACTTTGTTGCAAGTTTATCAACATCAGATGCTTCATTTGCAAATACACTACTTTGGAAAGTATATTTATTATATAATTCATTATAATCATCATAAGAAATAAAAATTGTTCCATAATAATCATCATAATTATCGAATTCTGTTAACTTTTTAAAATTATCCTTATTAAAAGTATTTTTAATATTTACTTCAAGGCTTTCTTCATAATATAGGTTTTTAATTTTTATATCTACAAGATTATCATAGCAATTCATATTTTTGCATAAATGCGATAAGTCTGTATGAATTAATGCTGTTCCTTTTTCAACATTTTTACTTGGAATTAAACTCATATAAGAAGAATAACCATCAACTTTTTCGTAGTGTCCATTTATGCCAATTGTTAATTCTGCAAATCTTTTATTAGTTAATAAACGAGCCTGATTTAACACCTTGTCAGTCACATAAATTGTATCATCATCATAGTCATCATGATAAATAATACCTACTACTTTAAGTTTTTGATTTGTGGCTATAATATCACCATAATCATCATAAATATTTAGTTCTTGATTAAATAGTTCCTCATAGTTAATTAAATAATAATCATATTCATAACCCTTTACAACAACTTCATTATCATTTTCTGGCAGTCTACCAACATCAACACTATCTATAGAATTTACGTTTTCTAATTTTCCCCATACATAATATTCATTATTATTTAGGTCATATGATGTATCTAGTAAAATGTCATCTTTTTCAATTCTTTGAACTTCTTCAAGGGTTGTTATAGCATTAAAATCTTCATTCGTAAAATACGAACCATTTGATTTTTTTATGACTATTCTAGTAGCAGATATATCTCTAAAGAAAGCACTATATCCACTTTTAGCTTCTTCCTCCGCTAAGTTTTTAAATACGGAATATTCTCCTAAAAATGCTACAATTATAAATAAGAAAACTAGAAACATTAATACGAATTTAGGAACAATATTAAATGTGTTTCTTATTCCTAATAACACCTTATTAATAAATCTTATATCTTTATATTCATTAAGTGTTATATTACTTTTATTATATTCTTTTAAACTAATATCTTCGCGAACTTTACCATCATGCATTTCAATTTTACGAGTAGCATATTTTTCTACTTGATCATAATTGTGAGTAACAACTACAACCAGTTTATCTTTGGCAATTTCTGATAATAATTTAATAATACTCTTAGCACTTTTAGAATCCAAATTTCCTGTTGGTTCGTCTGCAATAATTATTGGTGTATCTTTAGCAAGAGCTCTAGCTATTGCCACTCTTTGTTTTTGTCCACCAGACAGTTTTGATACTCGTGTATTTTTAAACTTAGACAAATCAACCTTTTCAATTAAGTCAATTATCTTATCATGAACTTCGTGTTTTTTGAAACCATTTAATAATAGAACCAATTCAATATTTTGATATACGGTATAACTACTTACAAGATTAAAAGTTTGAAAAATATTACCAATATAGGTTTTTCGATAATGTTCAAAATCACTTTCATTATAATGGCTAGTTTCTTCTCCATTAATATATAGTTCGCCTTCTTCATAAGAATCTAGTCCTGATAAGACATTTAAAAGAGTGGATTTTCCTGATCCACTCTCTCCTGTTATAACTACAAATTCTCCCAAATTAAAATCTAGGTTAACGCGAGTAAAACCTGTAGCAACTAATCCTTTATTGTAATAAAATTTACTAACATTTTTAAGTTTTAACAAAGGCATTTCTTTACCCATAATTTATCACCTAAGATAATTATACAGCAAATTTATTACGCATACTACTTATTTCTGGTTGCTTTTTCGGTTGCGCTTTTTCTTTTTATCATCTTCGAAGATGTTATAAGTTTGTGTTTTTGAATTATCAATAATTTCATTAGGGTTTTTCTCTTCTGAATTATCCTTTACTTTAACTTTTTTATCTTTTATTTCAATTTCTTTTGTTTCTTCAAGTTTGTTATCTACTACTTTAGGTTCTTCATTTATTTTGTTTTTCTATTTACTTTTATTTCCCTTTTTAGATAAACCGATTATTCCAAATAACGCTAGAACGGTTGATACTACGAACGCTAATGTTGAATATGTAAGCATTGTATTTTTTTCTTCAAGCATTTTTATATATTCTTCATCATACTTCATAATTGTTTGATCTTTTGTATCATATAAGTATAATCCTTGTTCTTTTGTTTCAACATTTAATCCATATATTAATTTAAAACGTGAGTTTTCATTTAATGTTAATACTTCAATATCAGCTTCTTGAATTTTTATTGTTGTCCTTTCGTAACTTTCAAGACTTTCTTTCATTTCCATAGGATAGATACTTATACCACCAAAACTCAATTCAATATATTTTTTATATGTATCATTTTCATATATAAATAGTGATACATTACCTTCTTCATCTTTTAAACCTACTAGGTTAAATTCTGTTACTTCACTATAAAATCCTGGAATATCAAATTCTTGAATTACTAAATTTTTTTCAACATAACTCTCTGGTTTTGTTAAATTACTAGCAATTTTTACCACTGTGTATTTTTTACCATCAACTTCGACATTTATTGGATTTTTATCAATAACCTCTACATTTAATTTATAAGTTTTTTCACTACCATTTTGAGCAATTACTACGATATCAAAACTATTACTTCCGGCGGATACTTCAACTTCACCAGCTCCACTTATAGTGGCAGTCTTATCCTCTGCTGTTGCATTTATTTTTACTTTAGTTTCATCTTCATTTACTTTCACCGAATACTCTAAAACATCTTTACTAAATTCCGGGGTAATTTCATATCCTTCAACTGTTAGATTACTTAAATTATTATTTGATGATAAACTAGCTTGATATTCTGAATAAGTTAATGTTTTTATTGTTTTGGAACCATCATTTACTCCTAGAATTCTTTCATCCCAGTCAACTACCATTGATGAATCTATATAAAACTTGCTAGAACCACTTTTTAATGCCTTAAATACATACTTATATTGAACTGATTTTGTATTACCATTACTAGCATATGCAGCATAGTGAACACCAACATCTGAGCTTTGTAACTTGAAAACTGAACTGTCATAATTTAAAGTATATTCCCAAGAGCCTAACGCCGCTGCTGATGATACAGTTACATAAACAGTTACATCCTTTCCTACTATTACTTGATTAGAACTGCTGCTAACAGATATTGTAGCACTCGCAGCATTTACTACCGAAGTAAATGATAACGAAATAAATAACGTTAATAAAATATTTAATACTTTCTTCATATTTCTCCTTTAACTAATGGTTAAATAACCTAATATATGTTTTTGAATTCTTAATAAATCTACGATATCAACAATACCATCTTGATTAGTATCTCCAGCCTTTAAATAACTTCCATTTAAATCAGTATATCCTAAAATAAATTTTTGAACTCTTAATAAGTCCTGAATATTTATATTACCATCACCTGTCGGATCTCCTTTAATGACAATATTATATGTTACAGTGTCTCCTCCATTAGTAATTGTAACAACATCACCAGTTGATAAATTCCCAGATGCTTTATTAGTAACGCTTACTTTTGCAGTTGCCGCAGTTTTTTGTGCTAATGACGTAATATTTTCAACTGTATTTCCTGCAGTAAGTAGCATATGATTTTCGCTTAATGGGACGTTCATATTATCTACAATGTCTTTTACACTCATTTCAATTCCATCTGTTCTAACTACCTTGATAGTATATTTTTGAACTGATTTATTCTCTGCAGTTACAATGACTTCAATTTTGTTTTCAGTTTCTAAAAGTTTAATATTTCCTGTACCACTAATAGTAGCTTTAGAATTAATCGCAGTAGCTTCTACTCTTACTTCTTGAGCTCCAGAAGATACATAATGTGTATATTCATAATTATCATGAGCAAAGCCTTTTATATCTTTACCATTTATTGTTAGTTTATTAAGATGATTATTAGGATTTCCCTTTTCAGGAAGACTATATTTTTGATCACTCATATTACTATATACCGGGATAACAAAAGTAAACGCCGTGCTTTTAAGCAAATCCATATCTTGATATCCGTCATAAGCTATACTAGCTTCGCTATATGCAGCTTTTACATTTGTCATATATTGATGTGAATATGTAGAGTATTCAGAATAAGAACTGGTGTTATATTTTTGGAAATAACCTGTATCTTGTCCTTTAGCAATATATGTTACAGATATAACTTGAGCTCCACCGGTAATTGCATTTGGGATATTATCCCACGGTCTTAAATAAGTGGTACCTGCGACTGCCCAAACCAAACCATCATGAGCACCGGTATTTGCTCCAATGTTATATGGATTATATACATGATCGTATGTAATTCCATTGTATGTAACTGCATTACCTGCTAAAGAATAACTTGAATAATTTGCTCCTGTTTCTTGTCTGATTCTACTTGCTAAATAAATGGCATTGATATTATTATCTCTGGAAGCAGTATATATAGTTTCAGAATAAGGCGCCAAGTCTCTTCCATTAAGAACAGTTTGTACTGCTTCTACAGTTTGATACTCTTCATCAAATGATAATTTTTCAAACATAAAGATATATCTTTCATCTAAAAAGTTTCTAGGGTCTAGATAATATGCAACCACATCAGGACTAGCAGAATACCAATTTTTTCCCTCTTTAACAACAAAAGTATCAGTTAAATAATCATAAGAATCAGTTGTAGTAGATAAATAACCTTGGTATGAAGTTTGAATTAAAGATTTCTTTCCAACAGCTTCTTTAGATACTGCAACTGCAAAGTCTAAACCATTAACATCAGCTTCGAAACTCCAGTTAGGATACTGACTCTTTAACGCACATAACTCAGGCCAATACGTTTTTGGAAAACCAGCATTTGCTAATTCCTTTTCACATTCAGTTGTTGGTGTATCATGAACTTCTTCGATAGTTATTAAAGTAACATATGAGGAGCATATATATCCAACTGATTCACCAGAATAATATACTTTATACCATCCGTCAGCACAGCCTCTTTCAGTAGCCACTTTTTGATTGGAAACCATATCAAACGTTGCATTAACTGCAGCCTTACGTACATAATCATAATTTGTCCCTGGGCCTTTACGAATATAAACATCACTATATGGTACTTTTGCTTTGACTGTTGCTGCGCTTACGTAAAAACTAGCACTAAAAAAAGAGGCAATAGAAATTAAAAGTATCAATAAGATTTTTTTCATTACTACCGCCTCCTTCGTATTCTCATAAGAATTATATCATTAATATCCCGAATACTCCAGGTCCCGTGGCTTTTTTTCGTAAAAATTTTGTCAATAAATTAGCCTAAAGCTACATCTAGAATCATCATGATAGAAAAACCAATAATGGTAAACAACGCCATTAGGTCTTTGCATTCATTTGATTGACTCTCAGGTATCAGTTCTTCGACTACAACATAAATCATAGCGCCGGCTGCAAAAGCCAACAAAAACGGTAAGATAAATCTTACTTTTAAAACTAACAGAGCTCCTACTACTCCAGCAATTGGTTCTACTACTCCTGTCATTCCGCCAATAAGAAAAGCTTTTTTACGACTGAAGCCCTCTCTTCTTAATGGTAAACTTACTGCTGTTCCCTCAGGAAAATTTTGAATACCTATTCCTATGGCTAATATTAAGGCCGATATAGCAGTAGCTCCTTCAATACCATAAGCAATAGATCCAAACGCAACACCAATGGCTAACCCTTCAGGTATATTGTGAAGCGTAATTGATAAAACCAACATTAAGGTTCTCTTAGCTTTGCTATTTTCTTTATTTTTTATTAATTTTGGAAATATTTTGTCTCCAGAAAACAAAAGCATTCCGCCCGCAAAGAATCCTATAAAGGCCACTAGCCAAGGAATCATATTCAATTCTTCAGCTAGACTTAATGCTGGATTTAAAAGCGAAAAGAACGCAGCTGCTATCATTACTCCAGCAGCAAGCCCTAACATTCCATCAAGAAGATTTTTATTTACTTTTTTGAAGAAAAATACTATTGCAGCACCCAAAGCCGTAATTCCCCAGGTAATCATACAAGCAATAAATGCTTGAACGACATTATTTAATTCTAAAAAATATGATAACATTATTCCACCCTATTAATAATTTATAATTAATTCAACTTATTGTGTGGGCACCACTTTTTTTGTATAATCTTTTTAGGTGATTTTAAATGTTTACAAATGATACTATGCTTCACACAAATATTAATGGAGTTAATTATTTACAATTTAAAAAGTTGTTAGAGCTTAATATTAAACATTGTTTTGTGTTAAACGAACTTAATTTTAGTTTTAAATTACAATCAGAAGAAAAAAATTTAGAAAGTTTTAAAACGGTTACAAAAGACTTTAATTTCAATCTAGATAATCTATGTAGGCCTTGCCAAGAACATACAAACACCGTATTAATCGTAAAAGATAAAAAAGGGAGAAATATTCCGGAATTTAATGACTGCGATGGACTTATTACAAATCAAAAAGAAACGCCATTGGCTATCACAACGGCAGATTGTATCCCAATAATTATTTATGACCCAGTTAATAAAGTAATTGCTAATGTGCATTCCGGTTGGAAAGGTACCTTAAACACAATTATTATTAATGCGATAAACAAAATGCAAGATTCCTTTGATTCAAAATTTGAAGATTTGTTGTTCTTTTTTGGTCCATCAATTTGTACACAATGCTTTGAAGTTCAAACTGATGTTAGAGATTTATTTTATAATAAGTTTTCATATTTACCGAACATCAATCAAATTATTAAAATTGGTAAGATAGTTAACGGAATACAAAAATATAATATTGATACTTTATTACTAAACAAGACTTTATTAAATAATTTAAACATTTCAAACAAAAACATGTACTTTTCTAATATTTGTACATGTTGTAATAGCAAATATATGCACTCTTATCGTGCTAGAAAGTCCAACATTTTTGGCCTTGGAGTAACTATAGTTAGTTTATAGTTACTTTTTTAATTGTTTAATTACTACAGTAACGACAGCAACACCAACAATTATATAATACATAATCCCCGTAACTTTTTCGCTATTATCTGTAAATTTTGATATTTTATCAGTTACATTAGTAATATTATCAATTGTATCAAAAAGTTTTTTCTCTTCTTCAGTAAGTTCGCCATCATCAGCTATGTCATCATAATTAATATTATCTTCAACATTAGTTAAATCAACAGTAGAGCAATATCCCTCTTCTTTTCCATCAACCCATAAGCCAAGCTTTGACTCTTTTGCAGTTTTTTGAGCTAAGCAAAGACTTTCAGTATAACGATAATTACCATATATATAAGCAACTTCACCATATCCAACGCTTACTAGTTCTTTTTGAAGTAATGATCCATCAATCCATATCCAAGCTAAAGATCTACCATATTTATCTGTTTTATTAGAATTTTCATATTCTACGATAATTTCTTTTGCTTCAGAAAGTTTATTACAAGTATATTCACTAGCATTTTTACCGTATGCTTCAACTTCTTTTGTTGGATGAACAGTTTCCGGCGTATCAATTGCTAAAAAACGAAATTTAACTTCCTCTTGTGATATTTTAAAAACTGCTGTATCACCATCTACACATCTAACAAATTTTGCCTTTTCATACGATGTATCTGCATTAACATTAGATACTCCAATTAAAAACATAACTATAATTATTACTACTTTTTTCATTCTACACCTTAGAAATATTTTAACATAAAAAAAGAATTAGTTACACTAATTCTTCTTAGTATTATAATAATTTCTTTCATCAAGCTCACGAGCTACTTGTTCTAGTTCTTCGTCCTCTTCTTCATCTAGGATATCGTTAATTTCAAATAATATTTCTTTAATACTACCATACTTCAAATAATCTATTCCATTTCTAGCTAAAACTTCTACATGATAATCACTTAATAACATACCATTTTCACGTGGTAATAGCCACGAATTCATATTTGGTAAATATCCCTCGAAATCATCTTTTAACATTTGTTTTCTCCTTTAAAAAAACCAACTAAATGTTGGCTTTTTATTAATCTTGTAAATCCATTGCGTCGTATTGAGCTTCTAAATCATCAATTAATCTTAATCTTAAAGCTTCATCTACAACTTCTTCAACAGATAATTCACCATTTTCAATTACTTCTTTAAAAAGTTCATAATTCTCTGTTGGCACTTCATTAACTGCCTCTACTGCTAAGAAGTACTTTTCACCATCTTGAATAGATTGAGTTAATAAAATATATTCTTTTCCATCTTCTAATGTAATAATTTCATCAATACCCATAGTATCCTCCTAATTTAAATTTTCCTCAATAAATTTGTCAATGAAATCTTTATCATCAACTTCTTCAACGTATTCTTCTCCGTCTTCAAAACTTTGAATCAATACAGTAAAATTAATAGGTATTTCTGCTTCAACATCAGGAGTAGCAATAAAATATCTATCATCTTCTACCATTACTTCTTTTATTAATTTAAATTCATTACCATTGTCTAATGTAATAATTTCGTCAACACCCATAACTCTATTCTCCTTTTATCTTGTTAAGCTTTCTTCTGCATTTAAACTATCAACTATCTTATTAGCTTCTTTTTGAGCTTTTGTTTGTTGAATACGATTATTTCTTTCAACTTGTTTTGCAAGTTTTCCTAACTTAACATATAATCTTTTCTTTTCTTCAATAGTTAATAATGTTGATGCTGCAATTTTAGCATCTAATGCTCTTAATTCATTATTATTTGTAGCAATATCTCTTGATTTATATGCAGCACGATAGTGACCAATTGCTTCACAAATATTAATATAATCTTTGCTTCTTCCTTCCATAATTTCGCCAAATATAATCCCTTTTAATATTAAGGCGGTTTTACTTATGCCATTTATAATTGCGTTATTTTTCCAATCAAATTTCTTTCTCTTAGTCACTTTTCTTTTCTTACCTTTTTTCTTTTCTTCTTTTTTAGGTTCTTCTACTTTTTCTGGTGTTTCTTCAACCTTAGGATCTGATTCAGCAATCTTTTTCTTTGATGCTTCAATTTCTTCTGGTGTCATAGGTTTAGCTGCTGTTGCTTCTGGTGCTTCTTTTAATTTTTCTTGAGACTCAGCAATTTGTTCTGGAGTCATTGGAATATATGTATCAGACGCTTTCTTTTGAGCATCATATTCTGCTTTTCTTCTTTCGATTTCAGCTGCAATTGGATCTACTATTTTAGCAGGATCTGCAATTGGAATAGAATTTATTTTTTCTTGTGAAGCAGCAATTTCATCTGCAGTCATTCCTGGGTTTGTAAATACTTGTTCACTTTTATCTCTAATAGGTAAATCTTGGATTATTTGTCCTCTTTTAAATCCATATGTGCTATCTAATCCTTCTGCTAAATTAACTGGAGACTCAATCTTTTCAGGGGCTTTTAATTCTGGTTCTTCTTTCTTTACTTCAATCCATTCCTTTTCAGGTATACGTTCCATTCCTATCACTGGTCTACCAGTTATAGGATTTACACGATCCACTTTTTGTTCAGGTTCATTTCCTGGAATTGGTTCAAATACTAAATTTGGATTTCTTAAATCAATAGCCGCTCTTTGTCTTCTTTCTGAAGCTCTTTTTCTATTAGTAACTCTTCTTTTTTGTTTTGTAGATGGTTTCTTTTTCTTTGGTGTAACTTTTTCTGGTTGCTTTTCCTCTACTTTATCAACAACTGGAACATCAATATGAATTTCTTCTTTTTTAGGTTCTACTACTGGAACTTCTTCAATCGGAGTAATTACTGGTTCTACAACCTTATCAGCAGTTTGTTCTTCTACTACTGGAGCGGGTTCAGTAACCTTGTAAGCTCCTGGATAAGAAACTCTATTTTTTCTTCTTTCATATTCTTCAATTACAGCTCTATGTTGTTCAACATATGCTTCGTAATGTCTTAATGCTTCTAAATCTTCTAATAAAGCTTTGTATGCATCAACTTCGTCTTTTAATATAAACTTATCACTTACTGGTACAAACATACCGCGATGTGCTTCTTCAGATCTTGTTTCAATGTCTTTTATTCTTTTTTCGATTTCGCTAATATTCATAAATTTCCACCCACTTAACTGATATTATAGTACTACATTTTGCATTGCAAGTCAATGAAAATGCCACGAAAAAAGAGGCTTTTAACCTCTTAATTTTGCTAGTTTTTCCTTTTCTTCAGCAAGCTTATTTCTTTCAGCTTCTACAATATTTGCAGGTGCCTTATTTACATAACCTTCGTTAGCTAATAAAGTCTCTCTTCTTTTGATTGAATTTTCTAGCATTTCAATTTCTTTTTGTTTAGCTTCAGTATCTTCTTCCTTAACTTCAACATAGAAAACTAGTTTTGATAAATTCGATTCATAAGTAAGACCGTCTTTATCTTCTGAAGTAATATTTTTTAATCTTAGCATTCCTTTATAAATGTCTTCATCTGCAGTTTTTACAATTCTTACTTCATCATTATTTGTAATGTTATTTTCAGCTTTAAAGTTTCTAATCTTAATTATATCCTCTATTACATTTTCAAATTCTGCTATATCAAATACTTCTTTTTTATTATATTTAGGATAAGAACTTTCCATAATTGATTCAGTTTCTTTGAATGGTAAGTTTTGATATATTTCTTCAGTTACAAACGGAATAAACGGATGTAACATTTGAATGATACCAGTTAAAACTTTAATTAATACACTCTTTGTTGTATTTGTTTGATTAATTTTAGCAAGTTCAATATACCAATCACAGAAATCTTCCCAAATGAATTTATATAAAACAGCATGAGCATTGTGGAATTCATATTTATCCATATACTTACTAACGGATTTAATTGTTTCATTATATTTAGTTAAAATCCATTTATCCCGGTCTAATAGCTCTTCGAAAGTTAAAGTTTCCAAATCACTACAATTCATTAATACGAAACGAGATGCATTCCATAATTTATTAATAAAATTCCATGATGCTTTAACTTTTTCTTCATCATAACGAAGATCCATTCCTGGAGCACTATTTGTTGTTAAGAATAATCTTAATGAATCTGCACCTGTTTCTTTAATAACTTCGATTGGATCTACACCATTGCCAAGAGATTTACTCATTTTACGACCTTGTTTATCACGAATTAAACCATGAATTAAACAATCCTTAAATGGTCTTTGGCCAGTGAATTCTAAAGATTGGAATGTCATACGATTTACCCAGAATGGAATAATATCATATCCTGTAACAAGAACATTGTTAGGGAAATATCTTTCTAAATCTTCAGTTTTATCCGGCCAACCTAAAGTTGAGAATGGCCATAACGCTGAAGAAAACCATGTATCAAGAACATCTGTATCTTGAACCCAGCCTTCCCCCTCAGGTGCATCTACTCCAACGTAAACTTCTTCTCCACGATACCAAGCTGGGATTCGGTGTCCCCACCACAATTGACGAGAAATACACCAATCGTAAGTTATTTCCATCCAGTGATTCATTATTTTTTCAAATCTACGAGGAACAAAATTTACTTTTGTTTCTTTGTTCTTTTGATTTTCTAATACGTGGTCTGCAAGTGGACGCATTTTAACAAACCATTGTTTTGATAAATACGGTTCTACCATTACTCCACTACGTTCACTATGACCTACGTTATGAGTTATTTCTTCAACGCTTATTAATAAATCTTCAGCTTTAAGATCTTCAAGCAATGCTTCACGACATTCTTCACGACTCATCCCTTGATATTTACCAGCTTTATCATTCATTGTAGCATCAGGATTCATACAAATAATTTGTTCTAAATTATGACGTAATCCTACTTCGTAATCGTTAGGGTCATGAGCAGGTGTAATTTTAACGCAACCAGTTCCAAATTCTGGATCAGCGTGCTCATCTCCAATTATTGGAATTAAACGATTAACAACTGGTAATATAACATTCTTACCAATTAAATCTTTATATCTTTCATCTTCAGGATTAACTGCTACAGCTGTATCTCCAAATAAAGTTTCAGGTCTTGTTGTAGCTACATCTAAGAATTTATCAGTTCCTTCAATATAATATTTTAAGTGATAAAACGCTCCCTTAACATCTTTGTAAATAACTTCTTCATTTGAAAGAGCTGTCATTGCATAAGGATCCCAGTTAATAATACGATATCCTTGGTAAATTAATCCTTTGTTATATAAATCAACAAAGACTTTTTTTACTGCATTTGAAAGACCTTCATCTAAAGTAAATCTTTCACGAGAATAATCTAAAGCAAGCCCCATTTTTCCCCATTGACGGCGAATATTTTCAGAATATTCTTTTTTCCAATCCCAAGCATATTCTAACCACTTTTCACGAGAAAGTTCACGAGGATTAATTCCCATATCACGCAATTTTTTATCTACTTTAGCTTGAGTGGCAATACCAGCATGATCCATACCAGGAAGCCATAAAGCATCATATCCGCATAATTTTTTATATCGGATGATAATATCTTGAATTGTGGTATCCCATGCATGTCCGATATGTAGATTTCCTGTTACATTCGGAGGCGGTATTACAATTGCAAAAGGCTCTTTTCTTTTATCCTTCCCACTTTTAAATAGGTCTTTAGAAAGCCAATATTCATATTTGTTTTCTTCAACTTTTGTAAAATCATATTTTGGTTCCATACTACTTCTCCTTTAAAAATTTATTTATTTCCTCAAAAAATTCATCATAGACACTATTATTTAATATCTTTTTGATTTTATCGTAATATTTATTCTCTTTAATAATTTTATATGAACAATCAAAATTGATATCCCATATAAACGCTAGTGCTAGAACAACAGTTTCCCGTGAACAATCAGCAGTTTTTCTTTCAATAGATTTATGAGAATAGAAAACTTCTCTGATATCATCAGTAATTTCTCCTTCGCCATCCGCTATCATTCCCGGAACATTTGCATAAATATACATAATGTCTATCTTATCTGCATCACGAACAATATTTGTAAATAAAAGTTCTTCTTCATTTACGTTTTCAACCTTATGTTTATTATGATACTTAATACTTTTAGCAATTATCATTTTATCTTTTTCTGATAAATCAAGTTTATCTGCAAATTCATTTAAAAATATTTCGTATCCTAAATCACCATGGTCAATTGTTGTGTAATCGTCAAAACTATCAAACCTTTTAACTTGTTCAAATCTTGCTATATCATGAAATACTCCACATAGACTAGCAAGTTTTATTTGCTCTTTATCTAAGCCTAAATCTTTAGCAATTAGTTCACATAATACTTTAACCCGTAAAGTATGTCTGTATTTAACCTCTATTTTTTTGTTACCAAAATCGTACCCTTTTACATATTCTTCAAAAAGATTCATTTTTCCTCCAAAATAAAAGATGGTTACCTAAGGGCGAAAAACCGCGGTACCACCTTAATTAAATCTCTTTATGTCTTAATGCGACTAACAGCAAATCCTATTTACTTAGAAATGCAACTCACAAGCTACCTTCATTTAATTACGTATTAAGAAAAGCTTTCAGCATATTACTTTTCATCTCTGTTAATCTAATTAAACTACTCCTCTTGGTCTTCGTTTTTACAAGTGTGATTATAACATTATTTTTGATACTTTTCAAGAGCTTCTCTTATTCCTCGATAAGGTAAAAAAGCACAAGTTTTACGACTATTTTGTTTATATATTTCATCGTATACTAAAGCATTATTCAAAATGCTTGCATCATAGTTTTTTTCGTTAATCATATTTTCAAAATTAAGAATTATATTCTTAGCTTCTTCAACTGTTTTATTAATTAAATTTTCAATCATTATTGATGTTGAAGAAATACTAATAGCACACGCCTCACCAGTAAATGCTATATCTTTTATTAAATCACCCTCAATTTTAATATAAATATCCAAATTATCGATACACGACGCATTATTTGTATTTACTTTTATATAACTTTCATCTTCAATAATATGTCTATTTAATGGATTTTGGTAATGTTCCATTATGATTTCTCTTTTTATAGTTTCATCCATTAGAACATCTCCTTTATTATCTTATCTTTATTACTTAATAAATCTACTAAAGTATCTATTTCTGATTCTGTATTATAAAATGCTAAACTTACACGAAGTGTATTAGTTACTTTGGTAGCATTTTTTAAAATTTTAGCACAATGATTTCCTGCTCTTACACAAATTTGGTATTTGTTTAAATAGAAAGCTACATCTTGTGAAAAAACATCAGTTACATTAAACGTTACAATTCCACTATCTGCCTCTAAATTTATGATGTCGATATGAGGAATCTTAACAAGTTTATCAATTAAGTACTTTCTTAAATGTAATTCTCGACGATTGATATTATCAATACCAACTTTGTTAATGTAATCTATTGCTGGACCAAAAGCTATTACTGATGCGATATTCGGAGTTCCAGCTTCTAATCTCGTAGGAACTTCTTTAAGTAATATTTCTTGAGGAGAATCAAATGATTCGTTCATTCCTCCTCCTAAATTGATTGGTTCTAAATTGTTTAGAAGTTCTTTTTTTGCATAAAGAATTCCTAAACCTGTTGGCCCGTACATCTTATGTGCAGAGAAAGCTAGGAAGTCGCAATCTAAATCTTGAACATCAACTTTCATATGAGGAAGACTTTGAGCTCCATCAACAACTACAAATATATCTCTTTCATGAGCAAATTTACAAATTTCTTTAATGGGTCTTACATCTCCCACTACATTAGTAACTTGAGCAAGTGCTATTACCTTTGTTTTCGGAGTTACAACCTTTTTGATATTATCTAATGTTACATGATAATTACTATCAAGAGGAATATAATTTACTTTGCAGCCATATTCATTTTCTAATCTAAACCAAGGTAATACATTTGAGGCATGTTCTGATGTAGTAATTAAAATTTCATCGCCTTCTTCAATTAAATTAGCAAAAAATCCTGTAGCAATCATATTAAGAGACTCAGTTGTTCCACTTGTGAATACTATTTCTTCTTTATCTTTAGCATTAATGTATTCCGCAACTTTATCTCGAGTATTTTCGTATTCTAAATCGACTTTATAAGAAATATCATAATCTCCACGATGAGCATTCGCAGAATAATTTTCATAATAATCCACAATTTTATCGATAACACATTTAGGTTTTAAACTAGTCGCACTATTATCCAAATAAATAATGTCATTATTAAGCATTGGGAAATCTTCTCTATTCATCTTTATCCTCCCCTTTATTTATCATAGCCATAAATTCGCTATTAAATAAACTATACATAAAACTTCTTTTCAAAAGTTCATATGCAGATTTTAAACTGATTCCTTTAGTTTGTAAATAAAAAAGTTCATTTTCATCAAAACTTCCGATGGTAGCAAAGTGCTGTGCATCAACCTCATTTGTATCAACCTCTAGAACTGGAATAAATGCAATACTTCCATCTTCATTTATACCTTTTAGGTCCTCAATAATCTCATTATCTTTGGTTTCTTCACAAGCTTTAACACATACATTGAATGTTCCTATATTATTTTGAGCTAAGCATCTTACATTTATTACACATCTATTGTCATTTCCAGAGATATTACCATTAATATTAATAGTACAGTCTTTCTTCACTATACAAGACATATTTAAAACAAAATAGCTATTTTCAGTTTGACTTATTTTAATATTTGTACTTTCTTGATTATCACAATAATAATTAACTATTAACATTTCATTTTCTTTTAAAACGAAATTTAAATCTTTACAATCATTAATAATATTTATAACTTTTTTATTCATTAGTAACTTATTCATTTCGATCATCTTCAACCATAATATTAGCCCCGAATCCAGAACTTTCTATTTCATAAGCTAAGTGATAGTCTCCAGATTTTACTATCTTCCCATTTTCTAAAACATGAACATAATTTGGTTTAATATATTCAATAATATTAGGATGATGAGTAATAATTAATATACTGCAATCTGTTTTCTTATGATAATCATTAATAAAATTAGCTACCACTTTTAGGGCATCTACATCAAGACCAGAATCTATTTCATCTAAAATAAGAAATTGTGGTTCTAATACAGCAGCATGTAAAAGTTCAATCTTTTTTCTTTCTCCTCCGGATGCACCTACATTTACTTCTTTATGAATAAATTTTGGATCTAAATCTAAAGCTTTACACGCTTCTTCCATTTTTTTATTAAATTCAAAAATATTAATATTTTCATTCTTAATTTCACGAAGTGCTGTTCTTAATACTTCAGCATTTGTTACACCTTCGATTGAAATTGGATTTTGACTTATTAGCATAATCTTTTCTCGAGCAATTTCGTATGTCTCCAATTCTAATAAATTTTTATTATTATAAGTTATACTTCCGCCCTTAACTTCATAATTTTTATCACGCATTATTAATTTACATAATGTAGATTTTCCAATCCCATTACGTCCCATAATAACATGAACTTCTCCATCATTTATTTGTAAATCAAAGTTTTCTAATAATGTCTTATTTTCAATTTTTGCTGTTAAATTATTTACCTTAAACATAAATGTCACCTAGGCATATTTTATCATGATAAAGCCTTTTATTAAAGAATTATTTTATTGTTAATAATTTAACAATCATTAACATATTTTTTAACAAATACTTGACTAAACTTCAGTTTATAATAAAATAATATTAGAAAAGGAAAAACTTACAATTAGAAAGGGTTATGCTAATGGAAAGAACGTTCGATACAATTGATATTATATTTATTGTTTTAATCAGTATATATCTACTTACTCTATTTTGTATTGTACTAGTATTGGTATATGGTAAAAAAGATGTTAAACCAAATGCCAAATATAAAGTTGTTGAAGTCATAACACCGAAGAAGAAAAAGAGCAAGAAAAAGAATAATGTACAAGCTAAGAAAGATGCTCCTGCGAAAAAGAAAAATTCTAATAAACCAAAGAAGAATACATCAAATAATACCCGTTATAAAGGAAAAGCTGCAACTAAGAAAAAGTCAGCACCAAGAAAGAAAAAGAAAAAAACAAACGGAGTCAATAAAAAAAGGAAAAAATAATAATTTATATTTTTTCCTTTTTTATTGTTTATAACTCAGAGGTTGCACCATTAATATAGAATGTAATATCATGTATTCCATTTAATAATTCGCCTTCATGAGGACTTTGAGCTACAATTAAATCTGACTCAATATCTGGATCATAATACTTACTATTTTCATCGACATATTTAAATGAACATTCAAATCCATTATCATTACAATATTTTTGAGCTTCAGCTTTAGTTTTTGATACAAAACCCTTTAATACTGCATTACTAGCTTCTGAGCGATATCCAGCACCAGCAATTTTTGCTTGGTAATCTTCATTAACTGAATAACTAAATGTTTTAATATATTCTGGTTCTTCAAGTTCTAAATTAATCTTCATTGTTTTAATAATGTCTTCTAAACTATCTTCATAATATCCTTCAGCCATTGTCGTAGTTCCATATGTTGGTAAATAAACATTCAAAGTATATGTTTCTAATTTGGCTTTTTGAATTGATACCAGTTCTTCATCGTTAATAAGGTTTCCAACCATCCCCTTTAATATCTCATATGAAGATAATATTTGGTTAACACTCATATTAGTTGCAATATTATTACTTACTGCATCAAGCAAATCTTTAAAATCATTATAACTTCCAAGCTTAATCACTTTCTTGGCAAGAGCAATTATCAAATCTTGTTGATGGCGGTTTCTAGCAAAATCACTATCTACATATAACCCTCGACATCTTGCATACGCCAAAGCTTCTTCTCCATTTAAAGTTTGAAGTCCAGGTTTTATGTAAATAGTATGTTGACCCCATTTACGATCTGAATTTTGTTCACATACCATACCTTTACAATCAACACCATGGTTAATTGCATAATCCGGTTTTTGAACTTCTACTTCGACACCACCAACAGCGTCTACTAGTTCAACAACACCTTTAAAATTAATCTTGGCATAATAGTCAATTTGAATGTCTAATAATTGTTCAATAGTATCAATTACACATGACGTTCCACTTGCTGCTGAAGAATTAATCTTAGCATACTTGTTATTGCGACATGCAATCGGTACATACGTATCTCTTGGAATACTCAATAATGTAGCAGATAAAGTATGTGGATTAAATGTTGCTAATATCAAAGTATCTCCATTAAATGCAGCATTAGCATTTAATCCATTTGAATTAGAGTCAACTCCCATAATAAGAGCTGTAAATGGTTCTGTTAAGGACTTGTCACTTTTAATAGAGGTATCTTTATTATTAAATTCACCACTTGTTTGATAAACAATCTTTGTATCATTAGCAATATTTTCAAATCCTGCTTCACTGCTATATAAAGTTACATAATTACTTGATACAAAAATACCATCAATTTTCTTGTCATATAAGTCATATAACATTTCTAAGTACGCATCGCTATTTTTATCATCGTAACTTTCAATGTCTTGTGTAAGCTTATGTTCTTTAATAATTTGATTTGCTAAAATATATCCTTCAATATCATCTTTATCATCAACCATTCCAAATACACTTTTAGCATTTAAGGTGGTATCATCCAATGTAATTAAATATGAAGTATACATAACTTTTTCTTTTTCATTAAAGTCAGCTAGTTTGCCATATACCATATCTATAACATTAGAGCCAAAACAAAATACGATAATTAATATTACACTTATTAAGGACATTATATAAAATCCGATAAATTTTTTACTTATTAATTTAAAAAATCCATAGTATACGTATATACATAAGTAACCAAATAATAATATTAATACAAAATATCTAATTAAAGTTTCAATACCTACGAGTGAAATAATACTTTTAGCAAAAAAGATATAACTTATAAAATATGCAGCGATTAATAGAAAATATATTGTTCTAGAAAATTTATTTACTTTTTTTAATTTACGTATTATCTTTTTCATTCGCTCACCTCAGGTGTAAATTCTGCTATAAAAAGTTTATCCTCTACTTTAAATAGTACTACTTTAGCACTAGTATCATATCCTAAATCATTTTTATATTTCCAATCTACAACAATATTATAAGCCTCATATTCGTTCTCTTGATATTTAAAAGTGGTTTCTTCAATTTCATTTACAGTTATTTCACTTACTTCTGGTAACTTTTGTTTACGGTCAGATTCATCTTCTAAATAACGATATAATGTATCTCCAACTTTTAATTTAAAATTAGCTTTATGATCTGGATAAATGTACTCAGCACCTCCAACATCATATTTGTTTAATTTGTTATCAAGTGTATATAAATCTATTATAAATAACTCGCTTAAATATTCTGCGTATTTTTCATAATTAACATCTTCTTCATTTAATTCTTTTTTTAGTTTATTAAAAACATCTTGCATTAATTCAGTATCACGATTATCAAGTGTATATCCATAAGATGCTATTTCATCAACTACTTTGCTTGAGGATTTACCTATATTAGCTATAATTAGATAAATAACCACACAAGCAACAATCATAATACATAATAATGCTATTAACCCTTTTTTCTTCTTTCTTTTACTCATCAGCGTTCTCCTTTGTATCAAGTAAATTATAAACAATTATCGCATTTGAAACATCTAATAAGTTTTCAACATAACTTTTACGTTCAGTAATATAGTTTTCGTCAATAATTGTATTTTCATTAATTATTTTATATTCTCCCGTAGAGTTATTGTAATACATCATATTAGTGATAAAGCTTCCATCAGGAAAAGCAATAACATTTTCATCTCTAATATTAAATATATCGTGTCCTAGAGCATAATCATTTGAAAGTCCAAACATATTAAGAATTGTTGGAGCAACGTCTATCATACCCATATAATAGTCTACTTCACCACGGAAAGTATATTTTAATTCACTATTTTTGGTCCATATAATAAGTGGTGTTTTTTTATTTAAGTTATGTGCAAAAGAATCATATTCTACATATTCTTCGTCACCTTCTTCATATAATTCACCAGTTTTATAATCATAATTATATAAATAGTTTAATTCTTTTCTAGTTAGTTTAGCATCATGGTCGCCATAAAATACAAACACAGTATTATCAAAATAATCTGATTCTTTTACATATTTTAAGAAATCGCCTAATGCTTGATCAGCATAATGAACGCTACTCATAAAATTACCAGCCGCAGTCCCACTTAAATAATCAGTGGTATGTTCTTCTACTAAACCAGTAGTTTTATTTAGCTCTTTATACGTAGTTGAAAAATCATATTCACCATATAAATCTTGGAAAGTAAATGGTGAATGATTTGATAGTGTTATAATTGTTCCCATATAATTTGGATAACTTTGTTCTACTCCTTCGATGATTGGAATTGCTTGTTCGAAGAACAACTTATCATTAATACCTAAGTTTATTATATCTTCTTCATTATAATTGAAGGATTCTTCAAAATACATCCCTTGATAACCTAATGATGGATGCGCTTTATTACGATTCCACATTGACGCTAAATTACCATGCATACTAAATGTATAGTAACCTTGTTCAGTTAACAGTTTTGCTATTGTATTATATTTACGGTCATAATAACTCGTAAATACTGGGCCTGATGCCGCAGGCATTAAACTAGATAATAATGTAAACTCTGTATCAGAGGATGTTCCTGTAGATACCTGAGGATAAAAATTAGAAAAGAACATTCCTTCTTTAGCTAATTTATTTAAATTCGGAGTCAATTCTACCCCGTTATATTCTTGGTCCATCAAGAATGTTTGCATACTTTCCATGTGTACAAACACAACATTTTTTCCTTCTAAAATACCAGTATATTTATTCTCACTCTTATATTGTCCAGCTTCTTCACTGCTAAAATATTGATTAAATAATTCTTTTGCTTCTTCTAACCCAAATAAGCTGCTAAGCTTTGGTCTTAACGTTTGAAATAAGTCATTTCCTTCATACATCAAGATTCCCCAACGCTCTACTATAAAATTACGATTCCATAGCTTAGCTAATCTTGAGTAATCCTGTTTTTGAGCAGTAATAAAACTTACTGATAAAAGCAAAAGACCCGCAACAAGAGTTGTTATACACATTGCCTTCCCATTTTCTACTTTTACTAGGAAATTATAATACGAAGATTTATTTAATTTTTTATGAATTAGGTAAAAGATAGTTGGGAATATTAAATAAATAAAATATGATATGTTTAACTTCTCCCAAATTGAGCCGGTAACAGTTTCAGCTTGCGATAGAGTTGACAGTTCTCCAAAAGATGCAAAAGATGTATAGAAAACATAATAAATAGAGTTAACAATCTCTATTAACGTAAAAATACATATCCAGGTAAAAAAGTACTTAAATTGATTTTTACCTTTAATAAAGTAACCCATTCCACCAATCAGTAATATAATACCTAGATCCGTAATAAACGGATACAATGTATCTGCACCGGTCGTAAAATGTCTTACAAGTATCGTTCCAATCACAGATAATATTACATACGAA
Organism: Bacilli bacterium; assembly: GCA_017434825.1. GTDB lineage: Bacteria > Bacillota_I > Bacilli_A > RF39 > UBA660 > UBA6448. The sequence goes on from JAFSGC010000004.1 coordinate 111,981, forward strand.
ATAAATAATCTATTAGAGATTACATATTCTATAATTTTTCTTTTACTCTTTTTATATACATCTGAAAACTTCTTCAATTCTAATTCCCTTCTTACACAATTATTATATCAATATATCATTTTTTTAGCAATTATAGTTGCAAAATTAATATGATGTGTGTTAAAATGAATTCACGTGCAGGTGTAGTACAGCGGTTAGTATGCGGCCTTGCCAAGGCTGAGACGGCGGTTCGATTCCGCTCACTTGCTCCATAAGGTAAAATCGTCGCACCATTGTGACGTTAATGATTAAATCAATCTGAAAAGATTGATTTTTTTGTTTCTTCCACGTTCAGCATGGAAGTCATACAAAGAAATCATCCTAAAGGAAGGATGGTGTTTAAACTAAATATTATTAAACAAGAAATCGAAATAGAAAAAGATTTAAAACAGAAGTTAAAATTTATACATGATTTTTGTAATACTACTCTTATTATAATAAATGGAAGTATTAGAAAATTAGATAAAACTATTTAACTTATATTGAACCTCATAAAGAAGTAATGATAGTTAAAAGTAACCCTTATTTCTCTTTTTTTTATTAGATAAAAGATGAAATATTAAAAAAAAGAATTTATGGATTATATTTAAAAATTTCAACCAAGGATCATGCAAGTAGACCTTTTGATTGGGATAATTCAATGATTCAATAGGTTATATAACAAAAGAAAAAGATGATTACGTATTGTAGTCATCTTTTACAATTATAATGTTTTATTGCTTGTCTCGTAAGGCACTCCTTCAAATTCATGAAGTATTACAGCACTCTTAAACCCAGAAATATATTGCCTAATACTATCTCCTAGATTATTTGAATTAATATTTGCAATTATTTCTGGTGTAATATTTATTAATGAAGAAGCATCAACAGACAATGGTATTTTTTTAAAAAAATCGAATTTTGCTTTTTTTTGTTGTTCATTATCAAAGGATAATAATCTTTCTTCATTAAAACTAGATAACACCCCATTTATGGGTGCTTGCTCTGTTGAAGAAAAACTTACGCATAAGACCGCATATTCACCTGAATAATATTCCTGAAATAAACCATTTCCTTTATAACTTACTAAAGTATAAACGTTATTAAGACTTTCTCCAGTAATTAAATTATCATCCATATTATCTTCCATGTAAAATCTTACATCTGTAGGTGTAATATAACCTAAATTATTTAATGTAATAGCATATAAACCATCTTTTTGGGGAATAATTCTTTTCATTCAGACAACCTCCTATGATTATTATATCATAATACATATCATTTTTATAATTTTTTTATATATCAAATCGTTAAGATGTTAAAAGTTGTAGATATCTTCGACAAACGATTATTTATTTTATTATTTCTTTGAAAACGACATTTAATTGCTTATCAAAATCACTAGTATTTAGACTTGAGAATTCTTTATAGTTAGTTTTGCAATTCATTTTTTTATCTTTTAAAAGATTTGATATTTTTTCATTCTTATTCAAGACATAAGCAAATGGGTATAACTTATAAAAATAATCTTTATCTTGTTCTATCAATCGTTCTAATTGGTCATAAGTAGCATATTCCATAAAATTTTTAAAACTATGAACATGAGAATATAAACTATAACCATTTTTATTACGTTTAGGCATTTTAATATATAAAATACTCATTAAAATCTCACATCCAATAATAAACAAGCTACCATAAAGGTATAATTTATGTGTTTTAATAGCAATTGATAACGGAAATTTATTAAAGATAAAACATAAAATTAATATAGTTATTGGAACTATTAATATAGAAAAACTTGTTGGTAAATCTCGATGTAATGCCATATATAGGATTATAGTTAAAGATAAAGTTAATAAAACACTAAATAAGGCTATTGCAACAAAATTAACCTCTAATGTTGGTATATATACAAAAACTATTAAACTAGATATCATGAAAAACATAATTATCTTTGATATACCCCCTGTATTTTCACTATAAAATTTATTTTTGTTAAGAGAATTATTTTTGAATGATATAACTTGTTCAATTGCAAATCTTAATTCTGATGCTGAATTATTTAAATTGAAAGTTTTTTTTGTTTTTGGAAATAAATTTTCTAAAAATTTTTTTTCTGAGTAATCTATTCCATCATATTCTTTTAGTTTCTTAAGTGTAATTGATCCATTTTTCTTTTTAGAGTTATCTGTTATTTTAAGATAACCTTTATTTGCTAAATGTAAAATTAAGGAAACTACATCTCTTGCTTCAACATAATCTTTATCTATATAAGCTAAATCTACAGGATTAACATTCTCTGGAGGATAAAATTCGATTGTTTCTTTGATACTCTTATCACGTCCAAATAAGCTCCATAAAACAATGCTAATTATTAATCCCACAAACGGGATTCCCCAATAAAATAGTTTCTCTATTAAATATGGATCTATTGCTTTACTAAAATATCCTTCTTCTAATGATAAGTTTATATCTACTCCTTCATATGTATTTATCATTTTGTTATAATTACCACTGATAATGTTTCCAAGTATATTATATTTTAAATTGTTATCATTTAAACCGGTAATATCTATTGGTTTAGGCATTGTAATTGTAAATTTTATATTGTTTATTGGAAAATTATATCCTGATGCTAAACTAACTTTTAATTGATCAAAATCAACATTTTTATCTATCCCTAAATTATAACTATAATCAATGGAATATTTTGTATCTTCTTTTAAGTTTTTTAAATAAATATTTAAATATCCATTTTCCTTTTTTAATTTATATTTACTATTTATTTTCAAATTAGTTACTTTATAATGATTGTCATCTGAAAATAATAGAATTGATTTTAAAAGTACATTATCGTTTACATCTTGCACATAAAATTGTTCTGTAATATGTAGAATGTTTTTTTCATCAACATTTACTTTAATATTGTAATCTTTTAGATATGAATCATTAATAGCAAAATATGCAAATACATTATTAGGTAGCAACAAAAAAATTACTATTATCAATGTCTTTATATTCTTCATTAGATCACTTCCTATTATAATTTTATCATAATTTTACCAAAGAAAAAACAATAGGTAATCTATTGTTTATAAATATTTTTTTAAAGCCTCAACAGCTTCTTCTTGCATATCTACATATTCTTGTAAAATATCTTTAACATCTTCATCTGTATTTTTTTGATTTAATAATCTTCTTCCCTCAATAATTCCCATGTTAGTTCCTTGCATTAACAATTCTGCTAATTTCGAAGTACTGTCATCCATCATTGTTTTCATTTCAATTCCATACCATGTCATAGCTTTGTTCATTGCGTTAGTTTCATGAGGTGTATCTTCACTATACTCCGGATACAATTTTGCTATTTTATTTGTTATGTCATTATATTTACCGTATTGGATATCTAATTCCTTTTTTAAATTTTCATCTTGAACCTTATCCATAACAAAATGAATTGCATCTTTCCCCATACAGGCCCCTTTATTTAACTCATCTAATACATTAATTTCGTTTTCCATAATTCCTCCTGTTAATAGTTTGAGTATTTTTTAAAAAAATAAACATATAATTTAGTATGTTAAAAAAATATGAAATAATAAGCACTTTTGTAATAATGATATTGGGAACTCTCCTTCATTTTACCTATGAGTTGTCAAACGAAAATGTCTTAATATCTCTTTTTAGTAGTGTTAATGAAAGTGTTTGGGAACATTTAAAACTATTATACTTCCCATCATTATTAATGTCCTTAATTGGTTATTTCTATTTTAGGAAAAATCATTCTAACTATTTGTGCGCTAAAACAAAAGGAATACTTTTATCTTTTACTTTTATAATTACATTTTTTTATACTTATACTGGTATTTTAGGAAAAAGCATTGCATTTTTAGATATTAGTTCTTTCTTTATCGCAGTAATTATTGGACAAGTTTACTCTTTTAAAAAAATTGATAATCCCTGTAATCAGAAGCTTACTGTCATAACCATTATATTATTAACAATTGCATTTATCTTGTTTACATTTTATCCTCCGACTCTCGGTATATTTAACAAACCAGTTCCTTGCTTTTGGCACAAATAAAAAACTTATAAAAGAAAATTATAAGTTTTTTATTTTAATACTGATTTAATAAAATCTTTAACTATCTTAGTATAAGTTTTTTCATCTGCTATATAACTTATGCCGTGTTCAGCGTTTTCAAACAAAGCTAAATCATAACAAGTTTTAGCAGCTTTTTTAATATCTTTACTCATGCTACATGGTACGAAAGTATCTTTCTTACCATGAATTAGCAATATTGGAATATTAGTGTTTTTAACGCTTTCTATAGCACTACCATGTTTTAGATTTAACCCTCCAAATATGAGAGCAGAAATATAAATAAATGGATAAAAGATTCTATTTGGGAATCCGCGATCATCTAAAACTTTTCTAATTATTTTTTCAGGAGAACTAAATGGTGAGTCAGCAACAATTCCCACAACATTCTTTGGTAAGTTTAAATTACTTGCCATTAAAATCGTAGCCCCTCCCATTGATACCCCATAAAGTAATATTTTATTATTTGGGAAACGATTTACAATATATTTAACCCATTCTACACAATCATATCTTTCTCTAATACCAAATGAGATTGTTTTTCCTTCACTAAAACCATGAGCTCGTTGATCAACAACTAAAACGTTGTGTTTACATTCAAAACAAATTTTAGCGCCACCACAGAAATCGCGAACTAAAGTACCACGATATCCGTGAAAGCAAATATCTATAGGAGCGTCATCACTACAATGATAATAGCGTCCATGCAATTTCTTTCCGTCGTATGTTTTAATATAAACATTTTCATATGGTAAATTATTAAACTTATCTATTAATTCAATAAAATACTCTTTACTCTTTTGGTAGGCTTCTCCGTCTGGAATATTGTGAATATCATCATCCTTAGGATTACGATAAAAAGCTTCTTTAAATATATATAATCCAAAACTAATCATGGTAATTAATATCAAAAGTATAATTATTAAAAATATCATGTACTTCACACCTTCACTAACAATATAATAACACAATTTTAATTCAAAATTGAAAAAATTTATATATATTAGTATAATATTTGGTATTGGATGTGATAATAAATGTTAGAAAATATACAAAATTTATATAAAAAAATGCAAGAATTTGATTACGGATGGATTGATAAAACTGGTTACAAATATGTTAACAAAATTGTTTTAAAAAAATTTGTAACTGATTATTATCTACAAAATCCTAAAGATTTAGATTCTACTAAAATTGGAATTTGCTGGGATCAAGTTGAATATGAAAGAAAATTCTTTGAAAAAAACAAAATTCCATTTAAAACTATCTTTATCGTATATGAAGATGGAATACGTTTTCCTAATCATACATTCTTAATTTTTAAATTTAATAATAAGTACTACTGGTTTGAAAATACATATAAAGATGCCAAAGGAATATTAGAATTTAACTCTCTTGAAGAGTGCTTCACTAAAGTAAAAATTGAATTCATGAAAGAAAATGGTCTCGAAGAAATTGGTGAAAAACTATATTATTACGTGTACGATAAACCTAAATATGGATTATCTCCCGAAGAATTTATTCGTTACTGCCAAACTGGAATTAAAGCAGATCCTAATTTAAAAAATATTGATATTTGGTCATAAAAAAAGTTCTAACATAAAATAGAACTTTTTTGTTGCATTTGATTTTTTATTTTAGATAACACTTCATCGTCAATTGTGTCATTAATACCTAAAACAAGTGCATAAACTATATAATATTCACGTAAAACCATTTCTTCCGAAGAACTATTTTTTAAATCTGAGAAATCAGTTAAGAAATTTTTAAGCCCCATTATTTGCTCTAGTAATGCGTTACCAGACTTAGTTCTTCTATAAGAGGCATCAACTGCAGACATAAATATATATATTATTATTCCAATTGGAACCCAGAAAATAAATATCGTATCAAACAAAGCAGACAATATTATTAAAATTACTGCTAATACGATATTCACATTTATTAAAACTGATGCGCCGAAGAATATAATAATAGTAAATATACTTATTAAAAATGGAATTAAAAACATTTTTATAATAGTTTTTGATTTATCATTAACCTTTAAATACCCTAAATTCAAAGCATCATTAAACACAGATTTTTTATATGACTTTAATAAAAATACATTTCGAAAATCTGATGCTACAAATTCTAGTAATTTTCGGTCCGATTCCAGTAAATTTGTTGAATCTTTGTTGGTTACCACATATCTATTATCTTCTTCTTTAATATAGCCATCAAGCAACAATTTAAGTACGTGTGCTGATATATCAATATCATCATTTAATTCTAAGTCTACTAAAACAGATGCTATAGCAGGAGAAACCTCCGATAGATCATCACGAAAATACTCTATATTAAACTTTGGATGGGCCCTATTTTTAATTCGAGACATTTTCCTAGCACCTTTTACAACGTAATAAATCATTAAGATTATGCTAAATGGATTAAATAGTAATATCGCTAATAATGTTCCCACTATTATTGCTACAGCAATAGGCTCTTTTTGAATTTCTGCAACAAAAGACGCAAAATCAGATACTTCACCAAAGTCCATCATTTCAACAAGGCTTATACAAGAAAAAAGAAAAATAGCTATTATTATAATAGCCATTATCTTTGGAAATAAACTTTTCTTTTTTTTAAACACTTTTGTCATCTTAAACTCTTACGATTCTTGCTTTACCATCTTCATAAACAGAACGTTTAATTGAAGCTTTTAATTTAGCATAGAAATCATCTTCATTATCTAGTAAATAATCTGCATATATTACAAAATAATTATCACGGTCTTGATATATTAATGCATATCTGCCTTTATCTTTTTCTTCCTTATTTAGTGATTTAACTACTGTAAAATCATATCCATCAATATTCTCTTTTTTATCTGATACATATTTAAATTCATTTAAAGCTAAATCATTTTTTATTAAATCAACAAAATCTTTTAAATCTTTTGTACTTTCTTTGTAATACCCTTCAATATACTCCTTATGTTCTAAACTACGTGCAGAGAACAAATACTTACTATTTCTTAAATATGCTTTATTTTGATAAAATTCTCTAAACATCGTCTTAGGAAAATGAACAGTTATATTATATTTTGTTAAATAAACGTGATTTTGATCACTAGGAATTCTTCCAGTTTTAAATTTTACATCATGTTTAATTAATGAATTATAAAACTTAAAGAAGTTTTCTGAATTAAATGATACATCAAAACCATCACGTTTTTTTAGTTTTACATCTAATTTAGCATTAGGTATATATGTTACTTTTGAAATATTATTAAAATTAGTCTTTAACTCTTTTCTAAATAATCTTTCAACTTTAATGTCCTCTCCGGTTACTGTAATTCCTTTATATTTACATAAAGAATAAATTACCACTAATAAGCACTCTAACACTAAAAGTGAGTATGCTAAAATATGATTAAGCTCGATTGCAAAATAGATACAAAATAGTGCCATAATGATAGTACACATATACACTACTGCTTTAATCCACTTTTGATAAAATACACAATAATTCTCTTTATCATTACGTGCATATGTAAATTCCGGTTTCAAAAATAATATTACTGTGTTTATTACAATAAAGAATACTGCACAAGTAACACAAATTACACTTTTAATCATAAGTACCCCTTCCTATAACAACTGCATTATAATACAATCATCTTCCGAAAAACAAACATCGGTTGCCTTATTTAAATTAACTTCAATCTCTGTACTTTCTTTTCCATTAACTAACAGTGAATTACTAGAATTTAGTACAATTGATTTTCTTACTGTTGATACAACCCAAAAGCTTACATCTTTTACAACAATAACATCATCTACAGTTACTGTGTCATACTCATTCTTTTGATCTTTATAGGTAACAATTAATTTATCAAATGATACGTTATTTCTTTGATTATTGATTACAACTACAACTGCAACTATTGCTAGTACAGCTGCCGAAATGAGGGGAATTAATTTACCCTTTTCCATCTAATCATACCCTTCCTAGTATAATTATAGGATAAAAAAGAAAATTAGTAAAGAAAAAAGAACCCTATGTTAGGATTCATAATTATATACACCATGTAGCTTTTCTAAGTCAGTTTTTGATAATGAACTTACTGTCCAACCCTCTGAAGTTTTAACAACGTAAAAGTCAATTGTATAATCTACAGTTTGAGTAGCATTTTTCATTTGATCTAGTTTGTATGATATATACTTTGTTACATCATATATACCATTGTCATCATTAAATTCATCAGGATTTTCCGCTAAATACATTGAAGCATCGTTTTGAACTTTATATAAGTCATATACTGTAATTTTTGTCTTTACAGTAGCTTCATCACCATTATATTCTTCTTCGATGATTTCATATTTTAAATCAGTATATTGCTTTTTGAAAATTGATTCATATGTTGATTTGTCATTATCCGATAGATTTTCTTCCATAATGACATTATCCATATCCATTAGGACATCTTCATGTAATGAATTATATTTTGCTAAGTAATTTTCAACAGCCATACTTGCAGTATCCTTACATCCACTTAAAGTTAAAACCATAACCAAACAAATAAGTACGCTAAATAATTTTTTCATATATCCTCCGTACTATTAGTATTAGCTAATTAATTTATTTTATACAAACTTATAACTCTTTTTTATTAATCCATAAATGTATTTTTCTTTTTCTGTAACTGGTAAGTCGATTTTCTTAATCATGCAATGAAGCATTTTATCAAAATCGCTTTCATTTTTATTAAACCATTCATAATACAAATATTTTAGTTTATCTAAATCATTATTACTTTTAATAGTATTAAGTTCCACTTTAATTGTTTTTCTAATTTCATCGTTAATTCTTAAATCAAAAATTCTTTTATCTTCACTAATGACTTCATACTCACACTTAATCTTTTTAATAGAGTCTATTTTTTTAGATAATCTGATTTCATCTGATAGTAACAAAGAGCTTTTATATAAACTTTTTCCATCTTTAGAAAATTCAATTGCAATATAGTTATATCCATCACTAAAAACCAAATAATTATTCTTGCTTAGTAAATCTAAATTTGTTAATTTAAATTTATAATTTATAAAATCACTAATTACACTTCCGGAAACTTTGTATAACTTTAATCCAGTAACTATTTCTACTTTATCAGTTTCTAACCAATCATAAAACATACAATAATTATCTAAAAAATTTAACTTAAGTTTATCTACCTTCACGTTTATCCCCTTTCATATACCACTATCAAAATAATTAAACCTATAAAAAATATTAGGCATTCAAAATTAGTAAGAATGAATATTAAATATTTAAAAAAGCTATAACCAATTACTAATAAATTTAGATTTAAAATTATAAAAAATAAACCCACAATACAAAGTATAAGACCAAATAAATATCCGATAAATGTCATCATATTTAATTTTATTTATAAAATGACTTTTTTATTATATAATTAATTAGGTGATAAAATATGGACTTAATTAAATATATAATAATTGCTATCATTCAAGGAATTACAGAACCACTTCCAGTTTCATCAAGTGGACACATGTATTTATTTAAGCAATTATTAAATACTAATATGTTTAATGATTTAAACTATGAGATTGTTTGTAATTTTGGATCTTTCCTTGCTATATTTATTATATTTCGAAAAGATATTTTTAAACTCATAAATGACTTTTTTTCTTATATTTTTAAGAAAGAAAACAGAACTAAAACCAAGAAAAGTTTTTGGTATTGTATATATTTAGTTATTAGTACAATTCCAGTTGCTATTACAGGACTCTTATTTAAAGATTTTCTTGAAACTAAAATGAATCAGATATACTTTCTAGGTTTTGCTTTCTTAATTACAGCATTAGTTTTATATCTAGTAAGAAACATTAAAGGTAAAAAAGAAGATTTTGATATTACACTTAAGGATGCAATAATTATTGGACTATTTCAAGCTATTACAATATTCCCAGGAATATCTCGAAGTGGTACAGTCTTAGTTGCTTGTCTTCTTTGTAAATTAAGTCGTAGCGCAGCTTTAAAATACACATTTATTTTATACTTCCCTGTAAGTGTTGGTTCTATGATACTTGGAGTATCAGATTTAATTAATAATCCAAACTTAGCTTCACTAATTATGCCATATGCAATTGGAATGGTAATCGCTGGAGTAATAACTTACTTCTCGTATGAATGGTTAAGTAATTGGGTAAAAAAAGGAAAGCTTGCATACTTTTCAGTTTATTGTCTTTTCTTAGCGGCCTTTATATTTATTTATTTCAGATAAAAAAGATGTTATTTTCTAACATCTTTTTTTTGTTTAACAGAATCAACTTTGAAATAAAATTCTGATCCTTTATTAATTTGACTTTTAACGCCATATTCAAAATTATGTTTCTCTAAGATAGTTTTTACTATACTAAGACCTAATCCAGAACTCACTACGTTTCTCTTATGATTCTTATCATTTTTATAATATTTAGTCCAAATGTTCTTTATTTCTTTTGGTTTAATTCCTTTACCAGTATCAATAATTTTAACTATATACTTTTTATTTTCTTCTTCGATGGCAACCGTTACTTTTTTATCGTCACCAGTGAAGTTAATTGCATTATTTATTAAATTATATATTACTTGATTTATTTTCTTTTTATCAGCCTTAATAATAGCCTTTTTAGGTAATTTGGTAATAAGCTGATAATCTTCCCTTTCACATATTATTTGATACTTATTAATAATATTTCTTATTTCTTCGACTAAATCATATTCCTCGATAAAGAAATTGTGTTCACTTTGATCAAGCGATGACATTTCTAAGATATCATTTACTAAAACAGTTAATCTATCTACTTCATCTACGATAACAGCTATATCTGAATCAAGTTTAATTTTATCTTTGTACGATATATCTTTTATTTTTTCAGCATACGCTTTAATCATTGTAAGCGGAGTTTTTAAATCATGAGTAACATTTGCCATCAAATCTTGTTGATAAGTTTGAACTTTTCCAAGTTCAGTTTGAACCATATCTAAAGTTTCACTTAGTTCATCAATTTCTTTAATACCAGTCTCTTCGAATGCATTTTCATAATTTTCTTTACCAATATTTGTTGCTTTTTTAGTTATACTTCGAATTGGTTCAGTAATTTTACGAGACACAAAACTAGCAACTGCACACGATATTATTATACATACAAAAGTAACATATATTAACTGACTATGAAGCATCCGACTTACAACAGTATTTTCTTTTAAAGGAGCATAGATAAAAATATCTGTTCCTTCATTATTTAAAGCATATAAAAATCCAGGATTATCATTAATAGCATTTACATGATATGTCATTTCTGATTTAGTGCTTGTTATAAACTTGTATATAAGTTTTATCACATCAGGGTTTTTAATATTACATCCAAGCATTTTAGTATTATATTCTTTAATCTCTCCATATTCAGCATAAACTGATATGCACAAACTATTTTCATACGCTAAATTTTCAATTAATCCATTATTTTGGGGATTATCCAAATCCGAATCAATTATTATTTGGGCAACCTTCGAAGCATTTTCTTGTTGAAATTTACTATAGAAAATACTAAAAAAAACTGTTTCAAATCCCCATACAAATAAAAGCATGATTACACTAAAACATATTAGATAAACTTGCGTTTTAAAAAAGATACTACTTTTCTTCTTGGTCTTCAAATTTATATCCCATTCCTCTTACCGTTTTAATTCTATCACGATATTGGCCTAAATGTCCTCTTAAGGTTTTAATGTGAGTATCAATTGTACGATCATCACCATAAAAATCATATCCCCAGATATTATTTAAAAGATTTTCTCTTGAAAGAGCAATATTTTTATTTTGCATCAAATACTTTAATAAGTCATATTCTTTTGGAGTAAGTTCTACTAAAGAACCATCAACACGTACTTCATGTGCTAAATTATCTATACAAATACCTTTGCACTCTATTTTATCATCATCAAAATAAACTCTTTTAGTGACAGCTTTAATTCTAGCTATTAATTCTTTTGGACTAAATGGTTTAGTTATATAGTCATCTACACCTAATTCAAATCCAATTAATTTATCATATTCTTCATTACGTGCAGATAGCATAATACACGGAATATCTTTAATTTCTTTTATTTTTTTATAAGCAGAATATCCATCCATATGAGGCATCATTATATCCATTATGATAATATTTATTTCATTATTACTAACTACATCAATAGCCTCTTTTCCATTAGCAGCCTCATAGACTTCCATTTTTTCTAATAATAAGTATTCTTTAATAACATCTCTAATAAGTTGTTCATCGTCTACGACTAAAACTTTCATCTTATCACCACACTTGCATTTATATTAAAACATAAATGTGTTAACTATGTGAATAAAATGTTACAAAAAAAAAGATGCTTTATTCAGCATCTTTAGCTTTTTTAGTTTTTGTTTCTTTTGGTTCCTCTAATTTACTTGCTAAGTTCTTTAAAGTAGTTGCAGTTGCAGCTTTTACTTCTTTAGCGGCTTTTTGAACAGCAGGAGTTCCTTTTTCGATAGCAGCTTTAACAAGTTCATCAGCTTTAGCCTTAATAACTTCAGCTTTTTCAATAGCTATTTCTTTTACTTTTTCGCCATCTAATTCTTTAAGTTCATTTTGTAATTCCATTAGCTTTTCAGTAATATTTTCTTTTACTTCTTCAGTATCTAATTCTTTTACTTTACAAAGTAATTCATTACATTTTTTCTTTAGGTCTTTTCTTGTTTCATCTCCACTTTTTGGTGCAAAAAGAATTCCAAGTCCAGTACCAATTCCTAATCCTAATAAAAACTTTGTTTTCTTTCCCATAATTAATTTCCCTTTCCTATAAATAGTCTATCGATTATTCCACTGACGAAATCGATTACTCTTTCATATACTCCAGTAATTTTTCCTGAAGTAACTTCGATAATATTAAATAGCCCATTTAATGAATTAACTTTATTTTCAACATTATCGACGATTCTTTCTACTTTATTCATAGTTATTATTAACTTAATCCCAATAATAATACCTATTATTAATAATGCAATAAGTAAAATGTAAATAAAAATTGGTAATACTTCTTTTAACATTTCCATAATTATTCACCCTCCTCTTTACTATCATACATTGAATCAATTAAATCAAATAAATCACTTTCAAGTGTATCCTCAACTTCAGGAACTTTAACTTCTTGTGTTACTTCAATTGGTTCTTGTTCAAGCATTGGTGCCTTCATTACATCATTGTTAATTTCAGGTAATTCTATCTCATTTTCAAAGTCGCGATCAATATCTACTACTAAGTCTGATGTATCCTCTAAAAGTTCATCAATCGTTTTTACCTTTTTCTCTTTTTCTGCAGGTTCAGTAATTGTTACTGTTTCTGTTTCTTCGTAGAATGTTGTTCGAGGTTTAATTTCTACTTTTGGCATTTCTCTTTTTTCACCAAAAGCCTTATCTCTAACACTTTGAATATCCACTTTATCCGGATCTTTTCTTTTTAAAATATCACTCTTATCATAATTTTCATTTAAAATCCCGTAAACTGGTGAAATAATTGGAGATGGTTTAAATTTCTTGCGTTCAACAGTTTCTGTAATCTCTGTTTTTTCATATCTTCCGTAATCAGTTCTCTTTTCAATTTTCTTTTTACGTTCATACTCAAAAACATTACTAGACCTTTTCTCAACTACAGGTTCTGGAGCTGCAGTTTTCATTGGCATTTGACTATCAAATTCCTCTTCATCAAAATCAAAGAAAGGAAATGTTGTATCGCTTTTAAATAATTCTCTTTCACTCATTTCAGCCTTAGGAGTTGGAGCGGGTGCCGGAGTCGGAGCTATCGGTTTAACCATCACTGGTTCTTCTCTAACTTCTTTTCTTTCTTGCACTACTTCTTCCTTAAGCGGAGTTTCTTCGTTACGCATTTCCGGCGTAATTTTTATTTGTTCTGTATATTCTTCTTCATCAAATAGGATATCTCTAACCTTCTTAAACAATCCCATGAACTTCACCTTCCTAATTAATTAAATCTGTATCGTTAAAATCTTTATTATCCTCTATTGCAGCTGAATCTTCAGCTACTGATTGCAAATAAATACTATCTTTGCTGGTAGTATTAAAAATATTATAAACTTCTTCTTGGTAACTAAGTACATCATCACCAAGCAGATTTGCAATTACATTGTCATTATATTCCATACTTCTTAAGATTGATACGGCTTGACTTAATGCATAATTGATATTGTCATAATCTACCATTACTTCTATTTTAGCATAATTAAACATAATTTCAATCAAATATTGGTTATTTTCTTGCGAATTAATTTCTAAATAACCATATTTTTCATCATATTTAATAACCTCAGAATGATAGGCTGCATTACTTACTTCATAAGAATTTTCAACTTTACTATAATAACTAATTAAATCCACGTATAAATAGAATGTCCCTACACTACTATTTAAAACATCATTATATAATGAATATTCTTTTACAGACATCCCAGTGGGAAGATAATACTTGTATCCAGTACGATATGTATTATTTTTATTGGTACCTTTCTCTAAAAGACTAATAACAGCACCAATATCTTTATTTTTCACATCTTGGCAACCACATACAAGTAACATACAAAATAACATAATTAGATATTTTATTTTCATAATTACTCCTATAAAATATTATATCATTGTTTATTTTCTTTTTCTACATTTAGGTATTTTATCTTAACGCCTTGACTTGAAAATTTTCTTTCATATTCTGTCATAACATTATCAATTTCTGTGTTATGCAAATCATAACTTTCTTCAATTGTCTCATAACCATAATTAGCAATACTTTCACGACTAAATGCAAATAAATCATCATTATCTGTTTTCATAACAATATGACATCTATTATTAAATAGATTATCATACACTTTCAAATAGTTTTCGTGTGTAAGTCTTCTTTTTTCATGACGAGCTTTAGGCCATGGATCAGAAAAATTTAAATAAATGGTATCAATCTTACCAAATAAATATTCTGGTAGATTGCATGCATCAATTATCATAATTTTTAAATTAGGTATATCATATTCGCGGATTTTTTTTATTGCAACACAAGCTACTGAAGAATACTTTTCTACTCCGATAAAATTAATATTTGGGAACTTTAGGGCCATATTTAGAATAAAGTCTCCCTTCCCCATTCCAATTTCCATGTGAATTGGATTATTGTTTGCAAATAAATTTTCATCTAAATAAAAATTACATGATGCTAAAACTTCATCTTTATCTTTAGGATTTCTCATTCTCATATTCAACAACTTCTTTCTATTTCATATACTACACTAGGAGGAATCACAATGAGAAAAAATCGTAATTCTTTTTTCGCTGAAAACAATATGAATTATCAGGGATATAATCCTATGGTAGCAAATGCGCCGTACCAAAATGTAAGCGCCAATTCTTCTTTTTATTCTGGTCAAATGCCAATGATGCCCATGGGACTTGACTCTAACGAAGTATCAGAGCGTCTAGCTAAACTAGAGCGTCAAATAAGTAGACTTGAACATCGGATATCTGCACTCGAAGGCAATCTAACTAAAACAACCGACGACTTTGAATCCACTACTAACAATATGTATATTATCTAAGAATAAACAACCATTGCACTAAAACAATATAGTTGTTCTTCTCCACATACTGAAATTGCAACTTGATACTTGATATCTATTATATCACAGGTTGCTTCACTTAAAAAAACGTTTATTGCTGCTTCCAAATCTTTTTCATGACTTTCATCAAATATTTTAACTTTCATTATCTCACCGTTTTTATCGTATCATTAATATTATTAAAAATTTGTTGAATCATGTAATAGTATCTATTTATTAGGTACTTTTTTATTGCTTAAAAATATAAACTCTTTTGGGATATCAACTTCAATAAGCATATTCTTTTTAGTAACAGGATGAACAAATTCTAATTTTGTAGCATGTAAACACATTCTTCTTAATGGATCTTTTTTGATTTTTCCATACTTTTTGTCTCCGACAATTGAATGACCAATATCATTTAAATGTACTCTTATTTGATTTTTTCGACCTGTTTTAATACTGATTTTAAGTAAACTATACTCATTATTTTGCTCTAGTACTTCATAATCAGTTTGGGCAAACTTTCCTTTTTTAGAATCCTTTGTAGAATACACTAGCAATGTCTTGATTTCCATTAAATAAGATTTTATTGAATCCTTTTGTTTTTTTACTCGTCCATTTACTAAAGCAACGTACTCTCTTTCCACTAAGTCCCAATTATCCTGAAGTAATCTTTTAACTTTCTCGCTTTTAGCAAACAATACTAGGCCACTAGTGTCTTTGTCTAAACGATGAACTATAAAAATCTTATTGTTCTTATTTTTTTGTTTTTGAAATGTTAAAACTTCGTGGAATAATGTACGTTCCTTTTCTTTATCGGTGCTAACAGTTAACATTCCACTTTTTTTATTTACTATCAAGATATCCTTATCTTCATAAACAATTTTTAATTTTTCTTTCTTTTTCATAACTATGATTCTATCAAAAAAAGGGTTAAAAATTAACCCTTTATTACAATATTAACAATTTTATTAGGAATAACTATTATCTTAACAATTTCTTTGCCATCGATAAATTTTTGAACATTATCAATTGCTAATGCTTCTTTTTCCATTTCTTCTTTTGTTGTTTCACTACTAATTTCAATTTTTCCACGAACTTTTCCATTAACTTGAACAACTAAAGTAAATGTATCATCTTTTGTTTTTTCTTCATCGTATGTTGGCCACGATTCATAAGCAATAGTTTCGTTATGTCCTAAACGATTCCATAATTCTTCTCCAATATGAGGACATACTGGGTTAAATAATTTTACAAAACCTTCAGCATATTCTCTAGGGAAAACATTCTCTTTATATACAGCATTAATAAAAATCATCATTTGACTAATAGCAGTGTTAAAGTTTAAGTTTTCATAATCATTTGTAATCTTTTTAACTGTTTGATGATATACCTTTTCTAAAGCTTTATTATCTTCATTAGAAATTTTATTTTCATCAACATATAAACGCCATACACGATCGATAAACTTTCTAGCACCTTCGATACCATTTTGGTCCCAAGGTTTATCAGCCTCAAGAGGTCCCATAAACATTTCATATAGACGAAGTGCATCGGCACCATATTCTTTAACCACTACATTTGGATCCACTACATATTCAGGATATCTCTTCCCCATTTTAATACCATTTGAACCAAGAATCATACCTTGATGAACTAATTTCTTAAATGGTTCTTCACAAGGAACAATACCTTTATCATATAAATAATTATTCCACATTCTTGAGTAAAGCAAGTGACCTACAGCGTGTTCTGGGCCTCCAACATAAAGATCAACTGGCATCCAATGTTCAAGCAATTTTTTATCTGCCAATTCTTTATCATTATGAGGATCGATATATCTTAAGAAATACCAACTTGATCCAGCGCTTCCTGGCATAGTTGAAGTTTCTCTTTGAGCCGGTTTTCCATCAATTTCAACATTCACCCAATAAGTTGCTCTTGCAAGTGGAGATTCTCCGCTCTTACTTGGAGCATAGTTTTCTACTTCTGGTAACACCAATGGAAGTTCATCATCTGTTAACGCTCTTGT
The DNA here is from genome assembly GCA_017434825.1 of Bacilli bacterium. Classification (GTDB taxonomy): domain Bacteria; phylum Bacillota_I; class Bacilli_A; order RF39; family UBA660; genus UBA6448. Next base: position 129,815 of record JAFSGC010000004.1, read on the forward strand.
TGTACCATCTTCAAAAGTTACAATTGGAATTGGTTCTCCCCAATATCTTTGACGAGCAAAGATCCATTCACGTAAACGATAATTTACTTTCTTACTTCCACATTTATTTTCTTCAAGGAATTCAAGCATCTTATCAATAGCAGTTTGCTTATCAAGACCATTTAAGAAGTCAGAATTAATATGTAATCCATCTTCTGTATAAGCTTCTTTAGAAATATCTCCGCCTTCTAAAACAGGAATTATTTCAATATCGAATTTCTTAGCAAATTCATAGTCTCTTTCATCATGCGCTGGTACAGCCATAATAGCTCCAGTTCCATAATTTGCTAAAACATAATCTGAAATCCAAATTGGAATTTCTTTGCCATTAACAGGATTGATTGCATAAGCACCAATAAATACACCTGTTTTTTCTTTATTAAGTTCTGTTCTCTCTAACTCAGATTTAGTAGAACATTCTTGAATGTATGCTAAAACTTCATCTTTCTTATCTTCAGACATTACTTTTTTAACAAGTTCATGTTCTGGAGAAAGTACACAATAAGTTGCTCCAAATAAAGTATCGCATCTTGTAGTAAATACAGTAAATGATTCTTCTGTTCCTGCTACCTTAAAGTCAACATGAGCCCCTACAGATTTACCAATCCAATTTCTTTGAATTTCTTTAGTAGATTCTGGCCAATCAAGATTATCTAAATTGGTTAATAATCTTTCAGCATATTTAGGAATATCAATTACCCATTGTTTCATGTTTTTACGAACAACCGGAAATCCACCGCGTTCACTCTTACCATCAATAACTTCATCATTAGCTAGAACAGTTCCTAATTCTTCACACCAGTTAACAGGCATGTCAACTTTTCTTGCAAGTCCATCTTCATATAATTTTTTAAAAATCCATTGAGTCCATTTATAAAATGATGGATCACATGTAGATACTTCTTTATCCCAATCATATGATAAACCAAGCATCTTTAATTGATTTGTAAATGTTTCAATATTCTTTTTAGTAAATCCATCAGGATGATTTCCAGTATTAATTGCATATTGTTCTGCAGGAAGACCAAATGAGTCAAATCCCATTGGATGTAAAACATTATATCCTTGCATTCTTTTCATTCTTGAAACGATGTCAGTAGCTGTATATCCTTCGGGATGCCCAGCATGAAGCCCTACTCCTGATGGATATGGGAACATATCAAGTGCATAGAATTTTGGTTTACTAAAATCCCATACATCTGTTCTAAAAGTATCATTTTCTTCCCAATATTGTTGCCATTTCTTTTCTATTTGTTCTGTATTCATTATTTATCATATCCTTTCTTAACTAAAATTCGTCCCAAAATAGTGTATATTGAATAAATTAACCCCAAAAGCAGGACAAAGCCTGTAAGTAATTGCCACACTAATGCATATGGGATTAACATTACTACTAAAAATACTAGACAGATTATAAATGCATCAATAAGACTTATTAATAATATAAATTTAGAATTTAATAATCTTTCTTTTTTGATGTTGTGAGTAATTACTAAATAATTTATTTCAATAATCTCTCTTGCTTCTCTCTTCTTTCTTTTTTTACTTTTTTTACCACTTAATTTTCTAATATTCCAAATGTATAACGCAACAGTTATGACTACAAAAGCAATACTAGCGATAATTAAATCTAAATTCATATTTACCTCCATAAAAAAAGGCAGTTACCTAAGGGCGGAAAATCCGCGGTACCACCTTAATTTGTTCTCTTAAATTGATAAGGAAATTACCCCAATACATCCAAAAGCAAGTTCAAAAACCTTATGTGTTAATTTACACCATCCATTAACTCTCTATAAACATCTGTGTTTTTTACTACTCTTTCTTCCTCTGCTTAAGGCAATTATACACTAATTCTTTTTTAAAAACAACACTTTTAATTATTAAAAGTAATCATCGAAGCTACTATTAAATTCATCATCGTAATAATCATCTTCGTAATAGTCCTCATAATAATCATCGTCATAATAACTATCTTCATATAATGAATCACTATATTCTTCGAATAATTCGTATAATGCAGTATCTTCAAGAATATCCATTAGTTTTTCTTCAATTTCTTCTAAATCATACTCATCTAGTTCTTCAATTGGTTGTGCACTACTTACATCAACAGATGCAACAGATGCACCATATTCTAATTTACCATTAAGTGTTACTTTAGCATTATATTCATCCATTGTTAATTCAACAACAGTAGTTGTACTCACTAAATTATCATTTGATTCGTTTACTTTTGTAGAAAATTTAAATGTCATACCTTCAACAGTTATCACGAATTCCGCTTCGTTTTCTGTTACCTTTAATGTTCCACTAAATATTGCTAATCCATTATTATTAAAAGTATATGAATATGTATCTTTATTTAAATCGATAGTTAGGTTTGTATCCGCTAAACCAATTACAACTTGACCTACACCATCTTCAAATGCTCCACGAACTACTTCTAATGTTTCGCCATCAGCAGTAACTTTTACGCTATAACCTGCTAAAGTTGTTTTTCCTTTAGTAAATAAACTTACACGTACTGTACCATCAGCAGATGTATCAACCTTTAAACTTGTAATCGCTGAATCCAATTGAATTTTCAATTGTTCTTTATCTATTCCTGCATATCTAGCTAAAATTTCTAATGCTTTATCATCATTTTTAAATGTATTAATTAATCTTTCAATAACTATATTAATGTTTTTAGCAGTAAGCTCAAAATAGTTTTCAGTTACTTTAGTATCTTTTCCATTAATTGAAATTGTTGTACTTTCAGATTTAATTTCTTCTTCTGGGATTGCATTTTGTAATGCAACTGATAACTTATCATATAAATATTCAACTTCTTCAAGAGAATTTGTATTTAATAGACTATCCCAATCAAACTCAGGAATTTCTCCAAGAGAGATTATTTTATCATATAACTCACTTGAATTTAGATAAGCGTTTGTATCTAAAATATACATAAATCCGCTTAATAATTCTTTATTATCTTCATTTAAACCGACCTTTAATTCCATCTTCTTATTTGGAATATCTAGGCCCATTAAATAATCATATGAATATTTATTAAGATCTTCTAATCCTTCTATATTGGTTTCTAATACTATATTTCCGCTATAAACCATAGATTTATTTAAATCTTGGTCAAAGCCTAACAATTTCTTTCCTTGAGCAAATGTTTCGCTAATAAAAGTTGTATACACCTTTTGAGGGGTTACCATAAAGAATTTTAAACCAAAGAATGCTGCTACCGCTATTACAACTGCAACAAGAAGTCCAATAATAAGTCCCTTTTTACTAGATTTCTTTTTAGGTGTCGCTTGAGGGGTTGGAGCTGCAGATGGTTGACTTAAATTATTTGCTAACATCGGGTCAACACTTAATGTTGGAGCCACTGGTGCAGCTGGTGCTACAGGTTCTTCTACCGGCGTAGGTTGCATTGGTGTAGATACTGCAGTAAATGTATCTACTGGAGGTTCAGCCACAGGACTTGGAGCTACAGGTGCAGCTACCGCTTCAGGAGCCGCTAAAGCTGCTGGTTCTGCTTCTGGTACTGGAGTTGATAATACAGGTTGTACCAGTTCTACAGCAGGCATCACAGGTTCAGCCACTGGAACTACTTCCATTACAGGCGCTACTACTGGTGCTACTGGAGCATCTGGCATCACAGGAGCTACAGGTTCAACCACTGGAGCAATTGGTTCTGCGGGTACTACAGGGGTTTCTATTGAAGCTGGAGTTACAGGCTCAATAGTAACTGGAGCTACAGGTGTAGTTTCAGTTAGTGCCGGTGTTACCCCGGGTTGAATTGGAGGTTCAACTGTTAATGCTGGTGTAACCGGGCTTTGATTCAGACTGTCACTGGGAGTCTGATTTAAATTGTTTTGTTCACTATTCATAATTAACTACCTTTCTACTTTCTTATATAATACTATATTTCTGCCAAATAGTCATACAATTTCATAAACATTTTGATGAAAATTTGATCTAGACCTTTTTTTCTTAATTTTCTAATCTCAATTCTTTTCTTTTTAATGTCTAAATTACTAAATGCGATTCTTGACAGTTCTTCTTTTAATTTGGTTTTGATATTCAAATCACTAATGATAGAGTTAATATCTTCATTGATAATTCTACCAGCATCTATTTCAATATCTTTACCACTACAATTTATCGTAAGTTGTTTTGTAGTATCTATTTGTTTAATTGATACCACAAAGTCGTTACCTTCAACTTGATATGTTACATCAGCATCATCAAGCTTTTCGCTATTAACAAACACTTCTACTTTATCTGCTTCCTTTGTATTCCTAAATAAAATACGATAATCACGTTTATTTGGAATAATAGCGGTTTTTCCCTCTAACGGATGAATAATTACTGTATAGTTATTTTGCATATAGTTATAATCAATTGAAGTTAAAATATAATAACCTTGTTCATATAACCTTGTGATTCCATCATCTTCATATAAGTTATATGTATTACTCTTTCCTGGGAAAATATGAATATCTAATTTTTCAGGATTGTCATAAAAGTTATAATTTTCTGATATATTAGCCATTGGAACGATTGCGCCAGCTTTTGCAAATACTGGATAATCTTCATCTTTATAGAAGGTCACATATCGTTTACCACCGCTAAATCTTTTTCCTGTTTTAAATTCATACCAAACGCCTTTAGGAATAAATACTCTTTTAATAGCCCTGTTCATGACGTTATCTTTAGGACTAGTTATTGGACAAACAAATAACTCACTTCCAAAGAAATATTCATTTCTTAAACTAGGTTCATCATACGTTTCTGGATAACTATAATATAAAGGCTGTATAAGTGGCATACCTTTGGCAGCATACTTATAAGCTTCAGTATATAAATATGGGATTAGCTTATGTCTTAACTGAGTATAATCTTTTACTATATTATAAGTCTTGAAATCCCAACGCCATGGTTCTCTTTTATAGTAAATTCCTCTTTTTGCACTAAATCTAAAAATTGGATTAAATGTTGCAAATTGAGCATAACGCATATAAAGTTCAGCGTCTTCAGTACCATCTTTAAAACCGCCAACATCATGACTCCACCAAGAAAGTCCAATGTTACTAGCACAAGCGTTGTAAAATGGTAAATACTTTAATGTATTCCAACTTACAACTGTTTCTCCAGAATAAAGCACTCCATTTCGATGCGCTGCCACTCCACTATTACGTGAAAGAAGCATTGGTCTTTTATATTCGCTTTGTTTAAAATCTTGAATATGGTAATAATTTAATGCTCTTAAACTATTAATATCTTTTTTATAATCTATCCAAAAGAAGTCAATATCCATTTTCATAAGAGGATTAATTATTTGTTCAAAGTACATAATAATAAACATTTTATCAAAAGCATTAAATGGAACATTTGCTGTTGCTTTGCTTTTTAACTCTTTAACAAAGTCATTATATACAGGTTCTTCTTTTCTTATCCCCTCGGTCGGATCCATTTGAATCCCTACTCGAACACCTCGTTCATGCATGTAATTAGTAAATTCTGTAGGACTAGGAAACAAATCTTTATTAAATGTATAACCAGTTTTATGTAAATTGTAGTTTTCACGATCTTTAATATGCCAAAATTCCCCGAGTAATAATACAGATAGTGGAATTTCATGGTGATGGAATGTACTAACTAATTTTTTAGTATCTTCGAATGAATATATTTTATCTCGATACCACCATATACCTAAAGCATATCTAGGAATCATCGCAGGATAACCTGTTAATGTATAATAATCTTTTAAACATAATCCAAAGTCTCTTCGATACATAAATAAATATATATCAACATTATTACTTTCGTTTGTACTATTTAAAATACCCAATTCATTTATAACTAGTGGCTTACTATCAGAAATGGATACAAATCCATCAGTTGAATATAAACCTTTATTAAGTTTCTTTATTCCACCACCGAAATTATCTAAACTAAATGCTGCAGCATTAAAATTTCTTGCTTCAGGGTGATTGTAGTACCACATTTTATCAGTGTTTAATAGTTTAACTTTAAGATTCGCATCGGGAGCAAAACTAGGTCCTGCAAAAGGCTTTTCTTTTAAATATTGTAGTGAAAAATATGAAGTTGTTATTACTAAATACTTATCATCTTCTTCACATTTAAATTTTGGCACTTCAAAATTCCGATTTACTACTAAATCAGTTAAATTGTCATTAAATGTTCCATCTTTAGAATATTCTAAACGCAAAAGACGCTCAGATAATACAGTTATCCGATACAGTTGACCTCTTTTTATTGCGGTAACTTGACTCTTGCCTGGATTTTGATTCACTTCAAAATGCTTACCAAAACTAGCCATTTACAACCCTTCCCTATTATTCTTATCTTATCACAAAAAATTTATCTATTCAATTAATACTTTTCTTTTATCTCTTCTAAAAACGTGTTATCACTAAAATAATTAATACCAATTGCCTTTTTAACTTCCTCTAAAGTCTTATTAGCAACTTCATTAGCAGATTTTGTACCCTCTTTAATAATTTCATAAACTCTTTCAATATTGTCTTCATATGATTTTCTTCGGATACGCATTGGTTCTAAAACATCTTCTAAAACGTTAATTAAGAATTTTTTAATTACAACATCTCCAAGACCGCCTTGACGATAATGATTTTTTAATTCATCAATATTTTTATATTCAGGTAAATATTTTTCAAAATGACTATCATTTACAAATAAATCTAAATATAGGAAAACCATATTTCCTTCGACCTTTCCTGGATCAGTAATCTTAATGTGATCCGGATCAGTATACATCATCATTACTTTACGTTTTACTTCTTCTTTAGTATCTGACAAGTAAATACAGTTGTCTAATGATTTACTCATCTTTGCTTTTCCATCAATACCCGGAACTCTTCCTTCGATAGCAGTTTTAGGAATAAAGGCTTCTGCCTCTACTAAAACATCACCGTAAATTGAATTAAACTTGCGAACTATTTCATTTGTTTGTTCAATCATCGGTAATTGATCTGCTCCCACAGGAATACAGTTAGCTTTAAAAGCCGTTATGTCTGAAGCTTGTGACACAGGATAATTTAAAAATCCGCTTGGAATACTATTATCAAATTCTCTCATTGAGATTTCACTTTTTACCGTTGGATTACGCATTAATCTTGCTAAAGTAACTAAATTCATATAATAAAAAGTTAATTCAGTTAAAGCTGGAACTTCACTTTGAATAAAGATGGTTACTTTATTTGGGTCAATTCCCACGGATAAATAGTCAAGGACTACTTCAATTACATTTTCACGTATCTTTTGGGGATTATCAAAATTGTCAGTTAATGCTTGAGCATCTGCTACCATAACATAAAACTTTTCATAATCCTCTTCATTTTGCATTCTTACTCTATTTCGAAGCGAACCTACATAATGACCAATATGTAATCTTCCTGTAGGTCTATCGCCTGATAAAATTATTTTACTCATAATATTATTTCCTCCATATCTTCTTTAATGATCAAGTTATCATATTTTAGTTCAAGTAAACTATTTTTAGAATTTATACTAGTATGACTAGGAACGACTTTTAATGTAGGATTTTCTTCAAGTAAATATTTAATATTATCTACTCCCATATGCTTATGGTTTCCTTTGCTTAAAGTACAATCACAAATTAAATAATCTGATATCTTAGCACTTTCCAAAACACTTGAACATAAAGCACTATCACCTGTGAAAGTAACAGTCTTATCTTTTTCTTTTACAATATAACCGAAACTAGGTTTCATTGCCCCATGGTCAACTTTTATCCTCTCAATATGCAAATCATCAATTATATGACAACCTTTATTACTTATAAATTTAATTTTCGAACGATAAAAGATGTTATAAAATTCCCTAGGGAATGCCAATTTAACCAATTTCTTTATTTTTCTTAACCATCGCCTTGATAAAATTACCGTTAATTCTCTGTTTGATTTATAACGTTCTAAAAATAAAAATGGCAAATCAAAAATATGATCACCATGAATGTGAGTTATAAACAAATATTCAACATTGTCAAATAAATTTGCATTTTTCAAAATCTTGACAACGCCATTTGGCATATCAATCATTACTTTGTCATTAATCATATAACTAGCGGGATTACGTTTTGAAATCATCGAGCCAGTTCCTACCATCTTTATTTTCATAATAACTCCTGGCAATATTATATATTATTTTACGGATTTATGCTATAATAATTGCGAGGTGTTAGGATGAAACTAGTAGATAATTTAACAAAAAAAGAATACATCGATTTTTTTAAGAAATCAAAATATAATCACGTTTTACAATCATACGAATGGGGACAAGCGCTAACTTGGAAAGGTCGCAAACCACTTTACATTGGTATGAAGGATGATAAAGGTAAACTTGTTGCTGCTACATTAGTAACAAAAAGAGATACTCCACTTGGAATGTGTTACTTATATGCTCCAAGAGGAATTTTAATCGACTATGAAAACGATAAACTTTTAGAGGAATTTACAAAACTATTAAAAGAATACTTAAAAAAGATTAATGCAATATATTTTAAAATGGACCCCGCTATTGTTTACCAAGAAATTGATGAAGAAGCTAGACCTATCGAAGGTGGTAAAAATAATTACAAACTATTTGATAAATTAATTTCACTTGGATATAAACATCAAGACTTTACTACTCTATTTACAAGAAACCAACCAAGATATACTTTTAGAATTGACACGACTAGACCTTGGGATGAAATTGAAAAAGGAATGAATAAAACATTCTTAAAAACTGTAAAACGTAGTTATAATTATGACCTTGAAGTTACAGACGAATATGATACTGATACTTTCTATAAACTAATGAAAGATATAGCAAATAAGAACAATTTTAACGGAAGTATAAAAGAATTTTATGAAGGTGTTTATCAAGAATTTAGTAAAGAAGATTCAATTAAATATGTAACAATTAAGATTTATCCTGATAAGATAATCGAAAAAGCTAAAGCAGAATTAGAACCAATAAAAAAAGATTTAGAAGAAGGTAAAATTCCAGAAAAGAAAATTGCAGATACTAATAATATTATTGCAAGATTGCAAAAAGATATTGATACATTTGCACCATACGAAGGTAAACATCCAGATGGACTAGTATCACTTATTCTAATTTGTCCTAAAACTGCTAGACAAATGTGGACATTATATATTGGTAATAATGCGCTTGCTACCTATACATTTAGTGTTAATAGAGCTTATTATGAAGCAATCAAATATGCACACGAACAAGGCTTAGAGTTCTTAGACTTGTTTGGAACATGCGGAGAACCTCATACCACAATAAAAAATTATGGTGGAATTCATGAGTACAAAAGAAAACTTGGTGGAACTTACACTGAATTTATTGGAGAGTTTGATATAATCAATAAACCATTCTGGTATAAGGTATTACCAATTCTTATTAAAGTATATAGAAAAATCAAAAAGTAAAACTTTTTGATTTTTTTTTATTGTAATTTCAACCGCACCACTTTTAATAATTTAATTCTACTTCAAAAGTTGATTTATAGTCAAATATTTTCTTAGGCATAAAGTTAATTTCAAATGCTATATTGTCTAAATAATACTGAGATACTGTTTTA
>JAFSGC010000013.1 GCA_017434825.1 Bacilli bacterium
CGTATCATCAAAATACTTTTGAGCTCCTACTTCAATTCGATTTATTACATTCTTTTCTTGGGCTTCAACAACTCTTTTTTGCACTGATGATATTGAAAGTGTTGCTATTGAAAACACCACACCAATTAACGCTATTACCGCCAATAACTCTATCAGTGTAAATCCTTTGTTATTTTTTGAAATTAATCGCTTCATTTTATCCCTACTTTTCTATATTATTCATCTAAATTCTTACAATTTAGATTTAAGCTACGATATGGAATTCCATCCTCTACATATGCAATAAACTTAGAAGAAGATAAATCACATTGGATTGTGCTGGTATTCAAATATTCAAAACCAACGTAATATTTATCTTTTATTTCTTGTAACGAAATTATATACTCACCATTTGCATTATATACAAACGCAAAGTTTTCTTTAAAAACTGTATTAATCAACTCTAAAGTTTTAATATCAAGTTTTTCCTTCCAACCATAAAACTCTACTTCATCACTACCGCCAGTTCCTAGTCCTGCAACTTCGTGACTTTCGTTTTCTCTATTTTTTGTACTATTAGATTTATATATAATAAACGCTGCAATAGTTATTAGAATAAATAGAATTAGAAATGCTAATATCTTTATATGTTTTTTCATACTATATCCCTTCTATTTGCATGAACACCAATATGATGCCCAAGTACATCCCAATTCTTTTTTCAAAGATTTCGATGTTCTCCCTTTATATTCTCCACATTCTTCAGCTACGCAAATTCTTTCATAGCCAACTTTTGCATAACAAGTTGTTCCGTTGGCGTGGCACCAATCATCTCCCCAGGATTTATTTGCAGATACAGCAGATCCAGAGTTACCAGCATAATGGCCTTTATACTTTCCAAACAATACATCACCACCATATGAACAAATATTTACATCTGGAGTGCCATTTGGAGTAATAGATCCGTTTGGAGTTACCGATATTAGATCATTTTTATCCTCAAGACAATATGATGGGATATCATCTTTTAATTCATTGTACTTTACATTAACATTTGTAGATACACCATTAATTGAAGTGACTTTACACTTTGGATTATTTTTTAAAGGGCCTTCACAGTAAGTTACATAAACTCTATTACAGTCATCCAAATAGTAATAATCATTTAAATATACTTTATTAGAACAACTTGATTCATATACTGTTGTAACTTCTTGGCCGCCGACCGTTGATGTACACGTTGTTTCTTGTTTCTCATTTACACACGCGCCAGGGATTGAACATGTTCCTCCGTAACTACAAGTATCAGTGGTAGTTCTTGTTTCCCATTCGCCTTTACAACCATTATATCTTGATTCAATAACAAATCCCTGATTAGAACAACTATCGTATTCCCATTCACCTTCATCACAACAAGCTTGTGTGTTGCAAGGTTTTGTGTAATCTAATCGATATCCAGTACGACATTCATGAGATGTGAAATATGCGTCATAATATACAACATTTCTTTTATAATATCCTCCGCCACAAGATTCAGAACAAATACTTGTTAGCGTGCCATCGCTTGAAGTTTCCTCGGCGCAATATCGATACAATCTATAACTTGAAGATTTACTACTTGAAATGTTTCCAAGACTATCTTGAGCAAATGCATATAAAACATATTCTCTACCAGTTTGATGACCGCTAAAGTCAAAAGTATAACTGATTGTCGCAGGATTTCCTTTGTATTGTTCCCATGTACAAGTAGTTGGATTATTATAAGTAGTAATACAAATTTTACCTCCGGTCATTCCACTTTGAGCATCTGATGCATTTACTTTTATTGTCGTTTGAGTCGAATGATATGCATTAGAATTCGATGTGATGGTAAAACTACCAATAATTGGCCCAGACTCATCAACGTACACTGGAATTTGTTTTGCATTACATATAGTACTATTTCCAGCATTATCATAAATCGTATATTGTGGTAATGAATATTTTAATGTAGTATTAGATATTGTAACAGGATTCGCATATAATATTACCCCCGCAGGAAGTGATAAAGATGAAGATACTGAATTCAACGGTTCTTTACATCCAGAACCACCAGAATCCTTACAACCCCACCATACAGTTATAGGGCCATTTTTCCATTCGTCACTAAACTGACTTTCTATACACTGAGGCGCAACACTATCAACTTTTATAATTTGTATTTTGTTTTTAGAATTTTCGTAATCAACATTATTTATATTTCCAGCGTTGTCTTTGATCCATATAAAGTACGTACCGATTGATGTAATTTTTTTATTAATTGTTAAATCTTTACTATTTACATCCGTCCATTCACTTGACCCCTCTTCAGGAGGCGTATTCGATGTGGTAATGGCATAAGCAGCAATTCCCGATCCATTATCAAGCATGCGAACTGAAAGGGTCTTTTCATTTGCCCATTCATCCTGTTTTTCTACAAATAAACTATTAATTGATGGTTCATGCGTATCTATTTTGACCTTTGTTGATGCAGAATACTCTTTACTATTGTAAAGTACTTTAACTTGGTACGTAGCATCTATGTATCCAGTTGTTGGAGTATTAACCGTTAGAGTTTGAGACGTTCCCTGAGTAGAAGATGGATCAAGTGGAATTATCCATGTATACGACACTCCCAATGACTCATCAAATGACGGCATATTTTTTAAATTTGAAATATCTGCTCCAAGCGTAATGTTTTTACTACTCCAACCATTACCCAGTTCACTAATATCTTTTCCATCAGTAATCGGATTACAACCAACAGTTTCACAATACTTAATATTTATAATAGCATCTGCTATTAGTTCTTCGTTACATTTTCCGTTCACTGCTTCGGTTTTTGTTACAGTAGGATTAGATTCATCCATGAAATCAACAATATAACAATTCATTGATTCTTTTTCTACTGGATCTACTATTTCTTTAGCTTCATTATCAGCTTCAATAAAACCGTTTGATATTAATGTTTCTACATATACCTTTTTAATTCCGGTATCGTTAACATATTTTTTTGCAGCTACCTTAATATTAGAAATCACGTTTGCTTTCTGTGTTTCTTGAACCTTGTGCTTAATTGATGAAATTGATAGACTGGCTATTGTGAAAACAACACCTAACAATGCAATAACTGCCAAAAGTTCTACTAATGTAAAACCGTTTTTAACTTTTAAAAATTTACTTTTCATATATCTTACATCCCTATTATTATAAGTATAACAAAAAAAGATAGTTTTTGAAACTATCTTTTTTCAAGTTCAATTACAGCACGTATTCCGATGTTATCATAATGGTCTACATCATAAGCATGAAGTTGAATTCCACTATCTTCAAATTCTGCACTTCTTACTGCATAAGCCTTAGCGTTATAACCATTTTGTTTTTCTGTTGCCGATGTTAAAGTCCAAAATTTATTAGAATTTTCTAGCCATTTAATCGAACCATCTGTATATGTTTGCAATAAAGTGATTTCTTCTTTTGTAACAGTTCTTACTCTAAGTTTACGATTATCTAAAATAAACGAACTTTCAAAACTAGTTTGACTAGTTATATTTCCGTTTTCAATTACCAACGAATGATAACCCGCTCCTTTTTCTAAACTAGAGCAGTCATAATTATGATTTTCTATACTATAGTCTTTACATATGCTAGCATATTGACCATAACCTAGGTCAAAATATTCATAATGTTTAATTGGCTCAATGTTATCCCAATTTTTAGTCGCTTCCAATAGAGAAATTATAAGATTATTTGGCCCATATACATTCGTATCCTGTATGTACCATATTGCATCATCAATAATATTCTCAGCGCTAATAAGAGTCATCTTTTGTGGAGTGTTACTTAAAACATAAAAATCTAATAATGTTTTATTGTTAACAGGAACCGAAACCTTTATACCTTTAATAATTTCTTTACCAATACAAACCTTTCCTGCATCTAAACAGTTTGATGTTACTTCCTTAGGATAAAGTATACTCATCACTGCATTTTCTGGCTCTACGCTTGGTTTATCACTGAAAAAATAACAAGCAATAAGTCCAGCAAAAACAACTATAGATATCAAAAGAACTATAAATGTTATTTTGTTTCTTTTTATCATAATTAGTCCCCTATTTTATATTCATCATACAAATTAGAACCATTATATATTTTTACTACACCATTTTCAATTGCATAAGTTAATGTTTCGCCAAATTCACTAAATTCTTTAATTGTATTTTCATACATATAATCGTAAATCTTAACTTCTCCATCATTATTAGCAATAACATGATGATTATCTACAGTGTCAATCTTTGTAATATCTTCATAAGCTAATATTCTTGATCCATCGTAAGTATGAATATAATAAACCGCATCATCAATATAATAAATAAACTTTTCATCATAATCATATATCGGATAAACAGAACCTTGAGATAACTTTTGGTCAGTATCATCAATAACATACCATGTCGTATCCTCTAATACTGCTATACGATCACTTTTTAATTCCCCATTTTCAATATTTGCTGCTAGGCCCATAAACGAGTATCTAGTCTCAAAAGCAAATGAAACAGTGTCTAAATTAAATAGTCCATACTTCCCAGTAGTGTCTTTTATTATTAAGCGATTTCCTGCAATTCTTGTCCCATAGTTCTTGATAGCAGAAAGATCTAAAATTGATATACCTTTTATTGTGTTTTTATTTAAACTGTGAAGCATCATTTTGTCACCATCTTGAATAATTATATATTCAGATCCTACCATTCCAATTGGTTGACCTTCACCTTCATAATGTTTTAGATATTCATCATCAATTGTAGCAACAGCATCATCACAATTAAGATTTTTACAATCATAAGTTCCAATTAATGTATTTTCTTCGGAATAGTAATACAACGTATTTCCGATTTTATGCAGGTGTTCTGGATTACCGCCTTCTTTAGCAATTACTATCTTATTATATATCCCATAAATCGACAGGGGTAAAAAGCAAAGTAGCAATAGGATTATTAACGGTAAAACTACTTTGTTATTTTTCATTCTTCTACTTTGCTCCAATCTGTTAAATTATATTTATAATCCACTGTTGCATTTTCACCTTGTTTTATTTTAATAACATAACAATCACTGTGGATTGCCATTTCATATCCTTTAGCAACATCATCTGCAGTAATTTCTAAGTCTTCTGCTAATAATTTTGTTTTTCCGTCTTTATAGTTATATACATTTAATTTTTTATCTTTAATTCCTACAAAGAAGTTTTCAAATAGCTCAACGTGATCTAATTCTTCAGAAATAATTGTGCCTGATTCTGCACTAGCCATTTCATATATTAGATAGCCTTTATCTTTTACAACTAAATATTTACCACGATAATCCTTAATAGCAAACTTACTTGTAGCTACCAAAATGCCATTTTTAGTATATAGATAATTTTTATCGCCTCTTACAGCTAAAATATAATTATCTAAAAGACTAATACTTTTTGTTCCGATGTCGCCCTCTTTAAATTTAATTAATCCCTGAGGGCCATTATCAGTAAATGTTATAACGCCTAGGTTACCATCAGTATTTTTAGCATATATTAGCCCGTTAATGCTATCTACAAATGTAATATCTGTTGAACTAATCCCCGTATCAATTGATTGATATTTAACTTTTTGAGCACTATTCTTTAAATCATATAGAATAATATTGTTTCTTGTTGCCCCAGTCTTTGTATCGTTAATGAACACATAATTATTATTAAAAATTGGAACGTAGCCAAGTTCATCTTTATTATTAACTATATTTGAATCTTTTGCTATAAAACAATTATTATATGTATCTTCAGCACTAGATACTGAGTTTTTGTTTATACAACTATAACTTCCTAATAAATCTGTCTTTTCAACATCACTATATACATAAATAACACCATCAATGTAACTTACATAAGATAATCCTTTATTTATTGCAGTTTCATATAAATTAATTGATTTAGTACTTTCATCACTAAGTTCGATAGTAATAGCTCCGTTTGTAAAACTAATACTATAAGCTTTCTTAGTCTCTTTTAAATTCTTATTTTCATCAAAAACATATATTTTATTATAATCATCATTTTTGGTTCTTATGCCAACTTCATTTAATTTATACAGTTCGTCATCGTAAGCAAATATTTTCTTGTTTGTTATAGTAAATACGTAACTATTTGCAAAATCAATATAATCAAATGAATCCTCTAAAGCTTTTTGACCTGTGTAATCATATAAACTATATTCGTCTTCAAAAACAGCTATATAATCATCAGAGAAGTTCTTAATATCTCCGCGAATTTTTGACGTTAAAGTTTTACCGTTTTTATCTACTAGATAGGAATAAGTCCCATCTTTTGCTACGAATTTATCTGCGGCATTAATAATTCCTAAATAATCATATGTAAAGTCTAAAACAATCTTAGACTCAGATGAACTAAATTCAATTAACCCATATTTGTCATTTGCATCTTTTGCCACAACAATATCAGCATCAACTGCACCAGTTTTAATTAAAGTGTATTCACCTATTTTTGTTTCTTTATCGATGTCATATAAAACAATTTTCTCTTCATCATATATAAATACAAAACGATCATTATATATTTTAGATTTTTGTTCGATTGGAACATCATCTTCGTCTACATATTTTGGTATATCAAACGTATCTTCACTAGATAATGATGCTACATAACATTTCTCAACATCAGCATCTATACAAGTATAAATTCCAATAACGTCATCTGAGCTATTAAGAAGTTTTAATTTACCATTATCATATATGTAATTGTCTTTTTCTATGACAATATTTTCTTTCGGAGGTTCCTTTGGTACATCATCATTCTTAAATACTAAAAAGTATAACAAAAGCGCTATTATAACCACTAAAATCACACTTATTGATACTATCATTATGATTTTAGCTTTCTTACTCATTTTATTCCAAAAAAATTCTTTTTTAGGTTTCTTTGTATTTGCCTTTTTCTTTTTTTGTTTTACTTTAATTTCGTTTTCTTTTACTTCAGTTACAGGCTCCGTAGTTTTCTCATCATATAAAGTATCTTCAGTAACAGAACTTAATTCAACGATTGTATTTGCATCTGTAGAATTTCTTTCTTCCATTAAAATCACTTCCCTATTATCATTTTCAATTATATCAAAACAAATATTTATTTTCAATAAAAAAGGGCCGGTGAAATTAGCCAAAATAATTAATTAACACCGGGCCTAAAATTAATAACATAATAAGTGGGATAAATAACAATACCGATACTACAGAAATCTTCGTTGGCATTTTATTTATTCTTCCCTTAATTTCTAATATTCTCTTATCTGTTAGATATTCAATTTGATTATTTAATGAATCTACAATGCTGTTTCCATATACATTTGATTCAATTAAACTTAGTATTACATTGTTAACATTTTTTGAGGGAATCCTCGTTTTAAGATCCTCTAAAGCTTCCGTAAGAGATTTTCCTAATCTAATTTGCTTTAATGCTACTTTAAACTCCGTAGATATGTCACTATCAATTGCATCGCTAGTTATTTGTAAACACAATTTTAAATTTCTTTCGCTTTGTAATGTTAAGGCTAAAACTTCGAAAAAGAAAATGGCGTCATGCTCTAAGTTGTTTATTCTCTTTTTTATTTGATAATCTAAAAAATAATAATCATACAGTATATATACTAAAATAGTAATCACTGGAGATAATAAATAACCATGTTCAAAATAGACAAGGCAAAATATAAAAGTA
This sequence comes from Bacilli bacterium, assembly GCA_017434825.1. GTDB lineage: Bacteria > Bacillota_I > Bacilli_A > RF39 > UBA660 > UBA6448. Next base: position 7,760 of record JAFSGC010000013.1, read on the forward strand.
GTAATTAATATTACAATCTTAGTATTCAAAAATTTGTTAACGTCAAGCTTACAATTTGTTCCTAATGATGTAATTTTTTTATTCAAACGATTTAAAGATCTTTTTGAGTAGATTTTTCTGATTAATATATTCGGTTTCATACTTCCTCCACTCTCATCATTCGTTTTATAATCATTATATATATAACATATAAAACTAAGATTGCTAAATCAATTATATATCCAATTTTTGTACTTATAAGAGGATTAAAATACGTAGGATTCATAGCTACTATAACCAAAATAAATAAAATCGGTAAACTTATTAACATGCGATATAGAAATTTGCTAGAGCTAGTTAATGCTTCAAGTTCATTTTTTATCTTTAATCGATCATAAAAGTTTTTTTCAATCATGTTAAATACAGTCACAATATTACCACCTGTTTTACTTAGTAGTGATAATGATGAGGTTATGTATTTAGCCTCTTCAACCTTAACACGATTATAAAAACGTTCAAAGCATACATTTATATCTAATCCATAAGTTAAATCAGTATATATGATTGAAAACTCATCTTTAATTGGACTAGGTAATTCCTTTTTTACGATTGAAATTGCCTGTAATATATTTTTTCCACTTTTAAATGCGCTGTTCATCATTACTATTGCTTGCAACAGTTGTTGTTCAATAAGTTTCTTGTGATTCTTATAAAGCCATATGATTATAAAATCCACGCTGAAAAAGCCAATGATTGAACCAATTAAAAATACTGGTAACGAAAATGCAGCATATTTAATTGATAAAGATATTACATATAATATTTGAATACCAAACATAACTAAAAATTTTAAAGATATATAATCGATACTTTTAAATGTTTGGTTATCATTATAAATCAAATATTTTTCAAAATGCTTAGCGTAATCATTTAATACCTGTGATTTTTTTAATGATTTAGAAAATATCTTTATACTATTCAAACAAAACTTTAAGAACAAATCCGCAATCGATAAGTCATCTTGAGTTTTGTCATCTAAAGCAAAAGCCTTAATTCTTCTTTCGCTTTTGATAGAAAATAATGTTTTAACAACAATGAAAACAAGTATCAGGAAGATACTACAAATAATTATTTGAGACATCGTAACTGTTAATACTTGTTTATTCATTATTTTCCTTTCTATTTAAATATTTCTTTTATATCTTCAAATCCATACGCAATTATGCGATCTAAAACTTTTGGTTTACCTTTAACGATCTCATAAACACCATCAATTTCTTTTTTATCAGTTAAACCCAATTGTTTAAATCTAAAAATTTCTTGTAATTTTATTTCGTCATCGTCAAAGCCTGTAACTTCGCTTATTGAAGTAATCTTTCTTTTGCCATCTGCTAAACGATCAATATTTACAATAATATTGATTGCGCTTTGAATATATTCTCTAACCGCTTTAACTGGTAAATCGATATTTGCCATTAATACCATAGTTTCTAAACGATGAAGCGCATCAGTTCCACTATTAGCATGCAGTGTCGTTAAACTTCCTTCGTGACCAGTGTTCATAGCTTGAAGCATATCAAACGCTTCTTTTCCTCTTACTTCTCCGACGATTATTCTATCAGGTCTCATTCTTAATGAGTTTCTTACTAAATCACGAATTGTAATTTCTCCGCTTTTTTCATAATTTGTTGTACGAGTTTCAAGACTAATTACATGCGGTTGATGGAGTTTTAACTCTGCAGCATCTTCAATAGTAACAATTCTTTCTTTAGGGCTAATAAAACTACTTAGAATGTTTAATAAAGTTGTCTTACCACTACCAGTTCCACCACAAACAATTATACTTAGTTTAGCATTAACAGCTGCTTCTAAAAAACGAGCCATATCAGGAGTTAAAGACCCCACCCTAATAAGATTTTCAATACTATTCATCGATTCTTTAAACTTACGAATTGTAATAACCGGACCTCTTGTAGAAAGCGGCGGAATTACAGCATTAATACGAGATCCATCTTTTAAACGTGAGTCAACCATTGGACTAGTAGAATCAATGGTTCTCCCCATCGGTTCAATTAATCTTTGAATTGTTCTTACAATATGTTCGTCATTAATAAAAGACACACTTTCATCTTTTACTAAGTTACCATCAATTTCAATATATATCTCTCTTGGAGAGTTGACCATTATTTCTGTGATGTTATCATCTTCAAGAAGTTCAGTTAATGGACCGTAACCATTTATTTCGTTATCAATTAAATTATATAAATGACTTCTTTCTAAATTTGTTAAATCATACCCTTCTATTGAACGATCAATTTCTTTATTAATGTAATCATTTAAACTTTCGCCATCAGGAATTTTAGTATCAATAATGTTTTCTACAATTTGAGTTCTTAAAGAGTCTAATAAATCCTTATCCTTAAAGATATCGTAGTCACTAATAATATTTACTTGAGTTTTATTTTCCGCATATTCAAATATATTTCTTAAACTATTTTTCATCTTCTTGCTCCATTAAATCGTTACATACTGTTAAATAAGCTTTATATACTCTTGGATAAACTTTAGACATTTTCTTTTCTAAAGTTAAGATTTTTCCATCCGCAACATAGTTATCCATACTCTTTAAGTAAAAACTTGGTTCAACTACATAATCAACATTAGCTTTAATAACGCTTTTTATATCATATAAACTGTAATATCTTTTATATGGATTAATACAGCCATTTAATAAAACTTTATAATTTGTTTTTTCAGCGTCTTTAAAGATTCTAATTACATTACGCATGTTTTTTAAATCAAGTAAATCGTTAGATAAAACAAGAAGAACACTATCACACTTATCTAGAATAGTGACATTAAATTCACTTAACATATGGTTTGTATCAACTAAAACAACATCATATTCATATACCGCTTTTTCTAAAACGATTTCAATATAATTTGAAGCTATTTTACTTCCTTGACGAGGATCTTTAGATGCTGCTAAAAAATCGATGTTATCATTAAACTTAGTAACATAACTTTTTATACCTTGATAACGATTGTTTGCATAATCATCGACAAAATTATAAATTGTTTTCTCAAATGGTTGGTTTAAGTATGTCGCAATAGCTCCGCCCATTGTATCAAAGTCAATAATCAAAACTTTTTTGTCTAAAGCACAAAAAACTCCTGCTAAGTTAAGTGCAGTAGTACTTTTACCAACTCCACCTTTAGCAGAAAAGATACATAAGCTTTTTCCTTTTGCTTTACCCATAATCAACTAACCCTTTTCATAATATATTTTTTCTTTTTTTAAATAACCCTTTATTTTTATGTTTATATCATAACTTTCTTTTCCTATGATATTTCCAAAATAACTATTTGCGCTAGTTTTAAGATTAATTTGCAAACCATCACTAACATCTATAGCTACATTATCTACTTTGATATCATTCTTATTATACAATAATATTATATCATCTTTTTCACATCTATCAATACAATTTGCAATTATTGTTTTAGTAACCGAAGTGATTTTGTTTTTGTTATATGTAAGTAATGAGTATTCAATAATTGTTCCAAGTATTATTAATAGTAGTGGCAATACAATAATAAACATAACTAGTGACTGTCCCTTATTATTCAGCATATACAGTCCTTTCGACCATCACCTTATAAGAGTTATCAATAACTAGCGTAATAAGTGGCGAAGTGATATCTACATCTTTAGATAATCTATATGTGATCATATCATTTTCAGTTTCTTTATTTAATAAAACATTATCTTCTAGTTTATAATTATTATCAAGAATAACTTCTTCGATAGCAGACTCTAGAGTCATTTTAGTTTGAATTATTTTTACAAAATCAAAAGCTGCCAATAATAACATAACGAAAATTGGCATTACTATAATAAATTCGACTAAAGCTTGTCCCTTCTTATTCATATGTCCCCTACTATCTTTTTAAATTATAAGATATTTTTATAAAAATTACAATTATAACCAAAATAAAAAGTAGTTAAAACTACTTTTCCTAAATTGAAATTACAATATTAAAAATCCAGATTAACTGGATTTAATTTATAAACTTCTTGATTCGTATTCAGGAGCGCCTAATGATTGACCGTACTTATACGCCATATCATATAATTCTTGGAAAAATTCGTTATGACAAACGATCTCATCATCTAACTTAATTGTCATATTATGACCTTGACCAGGATCGTCTACTATCGAAACTCCTTTGGTTAAACATTCTAATTTTAAATAAGTATATATGTTTTTATCTGTAACGCGACTTAAATATGCTTCAGATTCTTGTTCATTCATATTCTTATCTTTAATTGTTTTATAATAACGAAGCGGCATATAATCAACTACATCAATCGTTTGAATTCCCATTCCGTTTAATAAGCCAAAAGCTAATATTAAAGATGTCATATGTGTAGGGTTATAAAAGTTATAACTTTTTGTTCTTGGAATCTTACTTTTGATAATTGCGTCTATTTCTGGATTAGATCCAGTCTTTTGTGAAGTTTGAACTGCGATGATATAGGCTTTATTACGTTCTTGAGATAATCCAATACGGACATTAGGAAGTTCTAGACGTGTGTTTGCAAGCATAAACGATAAATAATATGGGGTTTCATATTCAAAGTCAGATTTTCCTACTTTAAACCACAATTGATCATCAAATGCTTCTCCAACATAATTAACACCCTTTATTTCCCCAAGTACTGGATCAGTAATAAACTCTGTAAAACGTTTAAAGAACAAGTCAATATTAGCTAAATCATAAGCGGTTGCATTTAAAATGACACCTTCGAAAAGCATTTTGATTTGCTCTTCTTCAGAATAACTACTATAACCTTCTTTTGCAAATAAATTATAGTGTGTATCACTTGCTTTAACAGCTTCAACAAATTCTCTTAAAACATTTTCAGTATGGTCAAAGTTACTGATTATTACAGTTGGCAGTGGAGTTGTTGTTGGTCTTTTAGCTTTAGCTATAATAAACGACTTTGCATCACGATTATGTTTTAAGATAGCTTCAGCATTATCTGAATATACATTTGTTTTACCTTCATTACCAAGTTTACCATCATATTCACGACTGAATATTTTCTTCATAACTGCAGCAAACATTTTAACATACGGATGAGTCTCTAAAAATTCTACATATTCGTCTTTGTATTCGCTAATCAAATCAATTAAGTCGCCGCTAGAATTTACAGGTAAGTTTCGACAAATGTTATCGATATATATACGCACTTCACCTAAGTTGTATGCACCATTAAAACGGAAACCTAATACAGAATAAATAAAACTTCTTAAAGCTTCCTCGATTCTTTCGTAATTTTCCTTTTTTAGCCCATTTTCAATGGCTAAACAACGTTGATAGCCAGATTCTATCCCAGTTTTGTATGATTCAATAAATATTTTTGTAAATAATAAATCCATACTAATCCCCCTTAATTGCTAGTATTTTACCATATTTACGGGGAAAAATCAAATTTCAGAACCTGGAAGGATTAAATGTAATTTCGATATTAACTTTTTTGTCAGTCGAAAACATCTGATCTATTTCTTTTAGAACATCTTTTAAATTGTCATCAAATGTATATTTGATAGTGATTTGAAAATTATAAATGTTATTTACTTTAAATATTGCCGCAGGAGTCGGTCCAAACAAAATGCTTTTAGCATCTAACCTTTTTGACAAAATTTTCTTAATATCATTGGCTTTCGAAGAAGCTAAATCATAATCCCCAGATTTTACCATTAACAAGCAAATATAAGTATATGGAGGATATTTTAGTTTATGTCTAATATTCATTTCATACAAATAAAATCGATTATAATCATTTTGTTCAACCAATTTTAGAACTTCATTATCAGGATTGAAGGTTTGAATAATTACTTCACCCTTCTTTTGATCTCGACCGCTTCTTCCTGATGTTTGATATAAAAGTTGAAACGTTTTTTCGTTTGATCTAAAGTCTGGAATATTAAGCGAGGTGTCAGCATTTATCACTCCTACTAAAGTTACATTTTTAAAATCTAAGCCTTTACTTATCATTTGAGTGCCGAGTAAAACATCGTATTTTCCATCTGCAAAATCGTCAATTATTCTTTGATAACTTCCTTTAGCTAAGGTTGTATCTTGATCCATGCGCACAACTCTAGCTTCTGGATACAGTTTTAAAAATTCTTCTTCTAGTTTTTGCGTTCCCAACCCCAAATAATTCAGAGCGTCTTCTTGGCATTTTGGGCATTTATCATCTTTTTTTATAACATAGCCGCAATAATGACATCTTAAATTGTTCGATGTTTTATGATAAGTTAATGTAATATCACAATTGGGACATTTGTATGTATGCCCGCACGAAGTACAATTAACAAAGGTCGAAAACCCTCTTCGATTCAAAAGCAATATTATTTGTTCTCCCTTTGAAAGCCTGTCTTCTACTTTCTCTTTAAGTACACTTGAGAAGATAAAATTTCGATGTTTGATTTCCTCTGTCATGTCAACAATTGTAGTTTTTGGTAAAGACATATTATTTGCTCTTTTATTTAGAGTTAGTAATTTATATACCCCTTTATCTGCCCGTGCTTTGCTTTCTAACGACGGAGTGGCCGAAGCTAGTACCAATGGAATATTGTTTCTTTTTGCTCGATATATCCCCATATTTATAGCGCTATACCTTGGATTAGAATCTTGCTTATATGTATCGCTGTGTTCTTCATCAATAATAATTATTCCTAAGTTTTTTAACGGAACAAAAATACTTGACCTTGTCCCTACAACTATTTTCACTTCATTATTGTATATTTTTTTATATTCATCGTATTTTTCGCCATTAGAAAGACCGCTGTGGAATATAGCAACATCACTACCGAAGCGATTATAAAACCTTTTAACAGTTTGCGTTGTTAAACATATTTCTGGAACTAATACAATTGCAGTTTTACCATTATCGATAACTTCCTTTATTAGTCTCATATAAACTTCCGTTTTACCAGAACCAGTTACACCTTGCAATAAAAACACATTATGCTTATTTAACTCTTGCTTTATTGCATTATATGCATTTTGTTGTTCTTCATTCAAATTTGGTAGTACATCTCCGTTGCCACTAACATTAATCCTTCTTTTTTCTACTTTCACTTCTTTTACAATGTTATTTTTCAAAAGTACATTTAATGATGAACCACTAATTTCTTTTTTTAATATATCTTTTTCTAAAAGTGACTCTAAAATTTCAATTTGTTTATGACTACGAGAATTTTCAATAATATACTTATTAATTTCATTTTCGTCTTTTGCTAAGCTAATGTAAGTATCATATAAGTCATAATTTTGCTTTTGGTCTTTAATTTTTAGAGCTGAAGGAAGCATTGTTTGGTAGGCAGTTATCAAAGTACATAAAGTTTCCTCTTTTAAGAACTTTCCTAAGTCCATTTGTTCTTCATTCAAATATATTTCTGGATTATCTATATAACAAATTTCTTTAGTATCATATGAAGGCGCATCTTTAACTATATTAATAACAATCCCATTTACTACGCTGTTTCCAAATGGTACAACAACTTTCATCCCAACTTTAATAATTTCTAAATCTTGAGATTTTACTTTATATGTAAAACATTTATCTAAAGTTTTTACTGGATATTCAATTATTACTTCAGCGTACATGTTGACCTCTTATTCTGAGAGTTATCCCCACTAAAACTGGAATGGTTATTACAATAGCTAATAATAGATATTTATATTGCCAAATATAGCTTAAAAGCGTGCCTACCCCAGGAATAATAAGCATTAATCTTCCATATATTTCATCGCTTTCTACAGGTCTACCATCAATAAATTTATTATTGTCCCCTTTTGTTATATAAGTATCATTTTTAATATCAATAATTCTATGGGTAGTAATATAATTATCTGCACTTATATAAGATATTATTTCATCAATTTGATATGACTTTTCTTTTTTAATAATAATTAAATCTCCAGGTTTGAATTTAGGGAGCATACTACTTCCAGTATTTATAAAACCCGTATAATTAAAGACATAAGTTAAATACCCCTGGTTTTTATTATATAAGAAAAAACTTGTAACTAAAACAAGTAAAACCACTAAAACTGTTAATATGCTTAAAACTAATCTTATAAATATTTTCATAAAACTATTATTACATTAAAAAAAGAAAAAATCTATATTTAGATCTTTTCTTTTTGATTATTCTTGATTATCACAAGTAGGACAAATAATAATTCTATTTTTATCTACCAGTAAATCATTACAAGTTGGACATTTATCTCCAGTGGGTTTATACCATGATGCATATTTGCATTTTGGATAGTTTGAACATCCCCAGAAAACTTTTCCTTTGCGTGTTGGCTTTTCTACTACATCACCATCACATTTTGGGCACTTACAAACTACGCTTGTTTCTTTCTTTTCTTTCTTAATGTACTTGCAAGTAGGATAATTTGAGCAAGCAACAAATTCTCCATATTTACCTTTTCTAACTACAAGAGGATTACCACACTCAGGACAGGCTTCTCCGGTTTCTTCCGCTGGTTTCTTTTCCATATTCTTAAATGCAGCATCTACCAAAGGAGCAAAGCCTTCATAAAATTCTTGTAATACCTTTAAATAATCGGCTTTATCCTCGGCAATTTTATCTAAGTCAGTTTCCATAGCTGCTGTATATTTAACATTTACTATACTAGAGAAAAATTCTTGTAATTTATCAGTGGTTTCAAAACCAATTTCCGTTGGGACAAATTTCTTTTCTTCTAAAGTAACATATCCACGATCTTTTATTGTTCCTAAAATTGTCGCATATGTCGAAGGTCGACCAATTCCCAAACTTTCAAGTTCTTTAATTAATGAACTTTCAGTATATCTACTTGGCGCCTTTGTAAAATGTTGATATTTCTCTATTTTATCGCAAGTAACTGTTCCGTCTTTAAAGTCTTTAAAATTAGGCAAAATTGTATCTTCTTGATCTTCATAGTCACCATAAACTTTTAAGTAACCATCAAATGTTAAAACGCTTCCATTAGCCTTAAATATATAATCATTATTATTAAGCTTAACTGTAGTGGCTAAAAATTTTGCATCTGCCATTAATGAAGCCAATGCTCTAGTATATATTAATTTATATAATTTATATTCATCAGCACTTAAGTACTTTTTCATCTCTTCAGGAGTACGGTTAATTGATGTTGGTCTAATACCTTCGTGAGCGTCTTGTACATTATCTTTCTTTTTACCTTTTTTTACATAACCAACATAGTTTTCTCCATATTTTCCATTAATAAATCCATAAGTTGATTTAATAAATTCATCAGAGATTCTAGTGCTATCTGTTCTCATATAAGTAATTAACCCTGCTGATTCAGCACCAATATCTACACCTTCATATAGTTTTTGAGCTAATTTCATTGTTTTAGATGCCGCAAAACCTAATTTCGAAGATGCTACTTGTTGCAATGTTGAAGTTTTAAAAACTTCTTTAGCACTACGATTCTTTTCTTTCTCTTCAATTGAAGCAATTTTAAAATCTTTAGATAATTTAGATAATATTACATCAGCTTCTTCTTCATTATTAATTTCAATTTCATTATCTTTGTATGAATCAAGTACAGCTGTAAAATCTTTAAATTCTGCTTCAATAGTCCAATATTCTTTTGGTATAAATGCTAAAATTTCTCTTTCGCGGTCAACAATTAACTTTAATGCTACACTTTGAACTCTTCCAGCAGATTTGCCTCCAGTTTTAGATTGCATTAATTTACTTAATCTAAAGCCTATAATACGGTCCAAGAATCTACGTGTTTCTCCACTATGAACAAGATTCATATCAATTCTTCTTGGGTTTTCCAGCGCTTTTAATACGATATCTTTGGTTATTTCGTTAAACACTACACGATCATATTTATCTTCAGGAATAGCAAGTTCATCAAATAAGTGCCATGAAATTGTTTCTCCCTCACGGTCTGGGTCGGTTGCAAGATAGATATGATCAGCTTGCTCTACTAATTTTTTTAAATAATTAACATCCTTCTTTTTACCAGATATTATTGTGTAATTAGGTTTAAAATTATTCTCTAAGTCAATTCCTAATCCGTATTTACCAGTAGTTGCTAAATCTCTAATATGTCCCTTTGAAGATACTACACTGTAATCTTTACTTCCTAAATACTTCTCAATCGTCTTACATTTCGCAGGCGATTCCACTATTACGACGTTTTTCATTCAGTTATTTCCCTTTCCTCTACTTCTTTCAATTTATTTTCTAAGTAATTAAAATAATTATTTTTAATCGACATTGATGACGAATTCATTTTAGCATAAATTAAGCTATTTATGTTTTTTATTTCTTCATCGGTATACGTAAAATCTGTATAATATGTTATTTCTCCTGTAGAGGCATTGTAGTATGCTTTATCGTTTTTCCAAGAAGAATCTGCAAATGCAACGATATTATCGTATTGTTTACTAAAAATATCGACACCAGCATATAAACGTGGATCAAAGTCTAAATTAAATAAATTAGCTATAGTAGGAGTCAGGTTTAAATAACTCGTATATGTATCGTATTGTTTTGCTTCAGTATCACTATTATAAATTACTAAAGGAACTTTCTCGTTTTCATAATTGTTTAAATCACGATCTAGTACTTCATTTAAAATATTTAATGGAATACCATATGGATAATGATCTCCAAACAACACGATAACTGTATCATCTAAAATGCCTCTTTGTTCAAGCCCCTCAAGTAAAATACCTAGAGAATTATCTAATACTTTTAATTTAGACATATAACGACGAAGTGTCTTTGAATATCCTATACCTTCAGTCATGTCTAAATACATATCACCATATGGAGATGAGTTAGAATAAGGTTGATGCGATGTAACTGTAGTAATAAAGCTCATAAACGGAGTATCTTGTTCATAAGTATCAACAATATTTAAATACTGGTTCATTAAATCTTCATCACTAGCCCAACCGCCATAGTAAGTATAAAATGGGATTTTTAAGTCTTGTACACCATAATATGCTTTTGATCCCATATTCTTATGAATAGTTGAACGATAATAATACGCTTCAGTGAAATTATGTAAGCTATTAGTATAATAACCTGCATTATTAAATAAATTAAATATTGAAGTTGAATAAGTATTATTTAAATATATATTTGATGTACAGCTATTATATATAGAATATAGCCCTGTCATTGCACTAAATTCGTTATTACCAGTTGCACAACTATTACGTGGCGAATAATTATTTTCAAAATACCAACCTTCGGTAGCTAATTTATAAAAATTAGGAAAATACTCTTCATTTAATATTACATCATTAACACTTTCCATCATAATAACAATTAAGTTTTTATCTTCGAAAAGTCCTGTCATTTCATTTTTATCAGTTATTTGAGCATTTATATAGTAATTATTTAAATTATTATATGTTTTATTTTTTTCCTCAGAAATAATAGTTTCCCAATTAGTATCATCAAACTCCCTTGAAGAATCCACTTCTGAGTTATCGCCTTCGTGTTCATAATAAATAAGGTTTTCTTCATCTACTCCAACAACTTTAGTTTTAACGTCGATTAAGCCATATGAAAGAACGCCAAACTCTTTTACACATAATCCAGGATTAGATGCCGTTTTAAATAAGTCTTCGTTAGACATTACTTGATAACTATCCTCTAAAAATTTGTCGTGTAACGTGTATTCAAAAGCCCCACATAAAAGAATTAATATTAAAGCAACTGAAATAAAATTAATTTGACTGCCATAAGTATATCTTCTTTTTAGTCTAAAATGTGTATCTTTTTTTCTAGTGTTTGCAATCAATATATAAAATCCAACAATAAGGACAAACGGAATAAACGTCACTAAATAAAGAGGTTTCATTGAATGTAAAAAATCAACAATATAGTCTTTAACGGCTCCAAATTGACTTGAGGTGTTAAGAGAAATATAAACTCCCAAGAAATTATAAAAGCCTAGTTGTAGCCACGAATAAACAGAAGCCACTAAGACAATCAACGAATTAAATATTCTAGTATATTTAAACTTTACTAATGAAGTTAAATATCCTAAAAAAAGTGAGACAATATTAAGTAATATAAATACTCTAAAAAAGGAAAAATTAAAGATGCTTCCCCCACTAACTAACCTAAATAAAATTTCTGTCATCAATAAAAATGATAGCAGTGTAATATAACTTAAAAACGTCTTACTTTTGAATATTCTCATGTTCTGTCCTTTCTAGGATGTCCTTTACCGGTTTAAAAGTCTTCCTATAAATATCTAATATACCATACTTATCGATAATTTCAAGATGTCTTTTTGTAGGATAACCTTTATGTTTTGCAAATTCGTATTCTGGATACTGTTTGTCAATTTCATACATAATACGATCTCTTGTCACTTTAGCAATTACTGAAGCAGCTGCAATTGTAATACTTTTTTGATCGCCTTTAATGATTGGAAGACAATTGTCGCATCTTAAATCCATAGCATCAGTTAAGATAAACTCTGGTTTTACATTAAGTTTACTAACAGCCTCATTCATAGCAAACCTCGAGGCTTCCAAAATATTAATTTCATCTATTTTATAATTATCAACAATTGAAACACCCACACTGATAGCATCTCTCATAATAATTGGGTAAAACTTTTCTCTTTGCTTTTCTGTAAGTTTCTTCGAATCAGTTAATCCCTCGAGAACATAATCTTTTGGAAGAATTACTGCACTTGCGACAACAGGACCACATAAAGGACCACGTCCCGCTTCATCACAGCCTGCGATTAAAGTATACCCTTGATTATATAAATCTTTTTCATACTGTAGTAAATCTATTTGCATATGTCTAATGTTATTTTTGATACCTTTCCATTAATTAAATCGTTATATATTCTTTCACAAGTCTTTGTATAATCTACTTCGCCATTACGAGCAAATCCCCATCTTTTTGCAAGTGTTTCAATCATTTCGATTTCATCAGTTATTTCAACTTTATATTGTTCTTCAATTATATGAGGATATCTATCAGCATATACACTTATAATATATGATGCAATGTCATAAAGGTTTAATACTTCTTTTTTTATTGAACCAATAGACGCTATATTAATTGCAACTTGCTGATCATCAAGTTTAGGCCATAAAATACCCGGTGTATCTAAAAGAGTAATACCAAAGTTTGTCGGTAAGAAATTTAAGTGCTTCGTTACTCCAGGTTGATTAGCTACATTAGCTACTTTCTTACCTACCATTTTATTAATTAAAGTACTCTTTCCTACGTTAGGAATACCTACGACTAAAGCTTTAATTTCTTTATTTTTTAACCCCTTCTTAAGCCTTTTTTCTTGAATATCTTTAGTAGCTTCATTAGTAATATCAATTAACTTCTTATAATCTTTATTATCTTTTAAATCTAAACAAATAACTTTATATCCGAGGTTTTCATAATACTTTATCCATTTATTAGTTTCATTTAAATCGCATAAGTCTTTTTTAGTCATGATTAAAATTCTTATTTTCTTTTTAATAAGTTCATCGATATCCTTTATTTTTGAAGAAAACGGAATTCGAGCATCAATTACTTCGTAGACAATATCAATTAAGTCAATATTTTCCAATATTTGTCTTTTGGTTTTTGCCATATGCCCTGGATAATAGTTTATTCTGTTTTTATTAACAGTATTATCTTGAATATTTTTCATTTATATCACTTCCCTTTTAAAATTTTAATCATCAACAATTATAACATAAAAGAGTAGATTTTGTTATCTACTCCTTTGTTTTTTCTTGTTTGTAGTAATAAATGCTATGCTCATCCAGATCAGAAATCGTAATTGCACCAAATTTTAGGGCTTGAGTTACAGTTTCTTCATAACCACTTTCATATTGAACGACAATATGTTCTCCTTTCATACAGCTATAGTAATATGTATACTCATCATCTGTATAAAATGATTCTAAAGCTTCAGCGCATACAAAGTCGTCCATATCTTTAGTTTTATCAATTATATTTACAACATTTCCAAGTTCTGTTCTACCACCGGCACACGCAAATTTTGTTCCTTTAACCTTTATTTGAGGTACTGAATATTCAATACAATTATATGTATCAAAAAAAATTCCACGATATACTACATTAACTTTATCTGAACTTACTTCTTTTTTAGCAAAAATTGGCTTTTCTAACAAAAACACAGACCCAATATCAATTATAAAAACTGAAACCGCTAAGAATAAAGCAATAGCTAATAAATTTAAAATAAACTTTCTCATAAGACCTCCGTCTATCTTGATATTTATATTGTATCATAAATCAAAAATTAAAAATATCTATTTAATTTCAAATTCAACAGAAATATACTTTCGGTCTTTTTCAGTAACAGCACGATCGACATTTGGAAGAACAATTTTTACTAAACGATAATAACCTTTAGGAAGCTCGCCATACATATATGACCAATCATGATTAAATTCAAGTTTTCCCATTTTATCTACGCTATATGCCATTAAATTCCACGCATAATCATCATGAATCGACTCTACTTCTTCCCACTTTCCATTTTCTTTTCTATCTACCCTAAATTCAGAACCGTAACTCCATTTATGACCACTTACATCGGTAATCATTACAGTTGCACTTGTCGTTGTTAGAGTTCCTTCTTTGATTTCCATAGTAATACTATCTACCTCGTTAAGTTCTACTGTAGTTTTTTCTAAATCATTAACTATAATGGCTTCATTTATTTGATTACCTATTACTCTATCAGTTTCTTTTACGCTTAATAAAGTTGAATATATAAATATATTTTCAATGGTATCTTTATAATTTTCAAATGTATAGAAAGTAAATTCATATGTTTTTCCTACAATTAGACTAGTAGATTTATTTACTAATACTTTTGCTTTTTCTTTGTTATTTTGTTCTAAAACTACACTTAAGAATTCACCATCTTCTTCCAATACTGAAGACAGTATTTTATAAGTTCTTATAAATTTTTTTATTGGATTTTTAGCATGACCACAATATCCGCTGTCAAGTTTGTCAGCCATATCACTAATTCCAATATAAATATCCTTGTTCCCTTCAGTAGTATTACAAAATATTATTGAATAATTATCACTTTCGTATATACGTGTTCCACCATCCCACAACTGGTGAGCCATGACATTTCCAATTCTAGTTTGACTCTTTAAATAATCTTCTAATTTTTCCAAACTAATTTGATTATAGTCAAAAACTGAATTTAAACCATAACAATTATCTTTTGAATCACATATTTGAGCATAATCTATACCATAATAAAAGATATTTTGGGCTCCAAAAGAGTACGCATTAGATATGTTATATGGTTTTTCCGGATCGCTCCATAATGCAAATATACTATAAATATCAAATTTCGGATGAATATTTCGATATCTTACAAACAAGACAATTATTATAACTATTAATGCAGTAAGCAATCCAAATAATCCTTTAATAATATTGTTAGATTGTTTCTTTGCCTTTTCTTTCGTTTTTAATGTATTTATTATTGTGTTATCAGAACTAGAAAGCAATTTACTCTTCTCCACTTTTTGACCATTGACTAATTCATTGACAGAAATGCCCAGGGTTTCGCACAAGTCTCTAAACAAAGATATATCTGGCATTCTTCGTCCATTTTCCCAATTTGAAACAGCGCGATCGGTTACATGTAATTTGTCTGCTAGGTCTTGTTGGGTCATTTTCTTTTCTTTACGTAGTGATGCAATAAACTCACCAATTTCCTTTTGATCCATAATAATACTCCTTTAATAGTTCAATTATATAACAAAACAAAAAGATTGTATCCAAACAATCCGTGGAGTAAAAAAAAGAAGCTATATTTAGCTTCTTATGATACTTTTCCGATTTTATTAAATGGATAAATTATTATGCTTGTTTGGCCTTCAATATACTTTTCTTTAACAGATCCAAAATAACGGGAATCCTGAGATACCATACGATTATCTCCTAAAACAAAATATTCGTCATTAGAAAGTGTTACTTCCTTAAAATCATTAGTTTCTCCATATGCATATTTATCATTATACACTTTATTATTAATATAAATTATTCCGTCTTCACACTTAATTGTTTCTCCAGGCATCCCAATAATTCTTTTGATAATATTACTTCCTTGTACCGCTTTATCGATAACTACAATATCTTCTCTATCAATATTAGCTTGTTTATATAAAAGCATAATATCCCCGCTTTTAAGTGTCTTATCCATCGAAGATCCATTTACCTTTACTGGAGTAATTAAAAAAGTTCTTGTTAGAATAACTAGAACTAAAATTACTATATATGGAACATACTCTTTCAAAAACTTTTTCATTTTTCCTCCTAAAAAAAGAAAGGAAAGATTAATTTCTTTCCTTAACTTTGTATTCTTTTCGCATATTCTTAATAAAGTTAAGTTTTGCTCTTCTAACTTTACCTTTTTTGATTACTGTAATCTTATCAATAGTTGGTGCATTAACAGGGAAAATTCTAATTACAGAAACAGTACCACTCTTCTTACGAACAGAGAAAGTTTCTGAAACGCTTCCACCTTTCTTAGCTACTACTAAGCCTTCGAAAGCTTGAATTCTTTCTTTTTTTCCTTCTTTAACCCAAACATCAACTCTAACAGTGTCTCCTACGCGAAATTCTGGAATGTCCTTACGAACGTGCTTTTCATTAATCTTATCGATTAGATTAGCCATAATTTCACCTCTTTCTTAAATAATATTACGTGCAATCATTACATTTGTAAGCGGATTACATACCTTTTGGGCAAAAACATTATACCACAACCAATATCTTTTGGCAATAAAATTATTTTTATTAAATATTTCCTGATTATATGGAGATTTTTTAATATGCAAAAAATTATATTAGATTAATTCTTGTTAAATTAAATTCAATGTATTATAATAATTAATAGTAAAGGGTTGTGTGAATACTATGTTTAGAGAATTTGACTATGAAAACAAACCGGTAGTCGATATAGTTAATGAAATTATCGAAGATTCTATTGCTAAGGGTGCATCGGATATTCACTTTGACCCAGATGACAAAGCAATTAACGTAAGAATAAGAGTCGATGGTGAGCTACATGATTATTGTCGAGTTCCCGATTCGGTAAAAAAGAATCTTGCTACAAGAGTTAAAATTATAAGCGGAATGAATATTACAGAATCACGTTTACCTCAAGATGGAGCTATTAAACATTTAGATAATGATCGTCAGCTAGACATGCGTGTGTCTTCACTACCTACTATTCACGGCGAAAAAATAGTTATAAGAATTTTGGATTATACAATGTCACTCGCAGGATTAGATACTTTAGGATTTTCTGATCACAACTTAAAATGTATTAAAAGAGTTATAAATAATCCAAATGGTATTATCTTAGTTGCCGGGGCAACAGGTTCAGGTAAATCTACTACAGTATATTCAATGCTTCAAAGATTAAACAAACCAGAAACAAATATTATCACAGTAGAAGATCCCGTAGAAATGAAAATGAAAGGTTTAAACCAAGTTCAAGTTATGAGTGAAATTGGATTAGACTTTAATACAACTTTAAGAAGTATTTTGCGTCAAGACCCGGATGTAATAATGATTGGGGAAATTCGTGACGGAGAAACTGCTAGAATTGCTGTTAGAGCGTCAATTACTGGTCACTTAGTACTTTCTACTATCCACACCAACAACTCGTTAAATACAATCGAAAGATTATTAGATATGGATATTGAAAGATATTTATTAGGTACAGCACTAAACGGAATTATTTCTCAAAGATTGGTTAAGAAGTTATGTCCTAAATGTCGCAAATCAAGACCTACTACTCAATATGAGAAAAATCTATTTAAAAAGACTTTAAACAAAGATGTTAACGCTATATATGAACCAGTTGGTTGTGATGATTGCTTTAGTGGATATCGAGGAAGAGCTGCAGTTCATGAAGTCCTATTATTAAATCAAGATATTAGAGATGCTATTACAAATAATATGCGAAAAGAAGATTTAAGAAAACTTGTTTATGATAAGAAAAACACCTTTACCCTACTTGAGGATGGACTTGAAAAAGTTATTCTTGGAACAACAAGTATCGACGAAATAATCAGAGTAATTAGTATCGAAGATGACTTCGGTGAAGATGATGAAGATATCAAGAAAGCATTTATCGGTAGTGACATTGGTGATACTTTAGAAGAAGATACTGTCACAGAACAACCAAAAGATGATTCACATCAAGATTTAGTAGAAATGTTATAAAACTCAGGAAATCCTGAGTTTTTTATTTTGGCATAAAAAAAGAAATCAGTATGATTTCTTATTTCTTTACTCCTTTAGAACCGTTGAAACTTGCAAGGACATTTGTTTCAAATGATGATAATTTCTTAGCTTTATTTTGATACTTACGAATTCCGCATTCAATAATTCTTGTTAGTAATTCAGAATATTTAACTCCCTTTGGAGCCCATAAATAGAATGATAATGAACCAGGGATAATATTTAATTCATTTAAATATACATCTCCAGTTTTACGATCCATTAAGTAATCAATTCTTACTACTCCACACGTATTTAATGCTTTACAAGCTTTAATTGACATATCCTCAATAGCTTTTTTAGTTTTAGCTGGAATATCTGCAGGGATTTTTCTTCCTGTAGAAGCCATTCCTTTTGATGGTCCACTGTTTTTAGAAGAATCAGACATATATTTATCTTTATATGATAATATTTCATCACTACCATATACTTCTTCGATTAAACTAGCTTCATAGCCAAAATTATCACCAACAACAGAACAGTTTAATTCACATAAATTACTTATAACTTTTTCTACTAGAATCTTTTCATCATAGTTAATAGCTTCTTCAATAGCTTCGATTAATTCTTCTTTAGTCTTAGCAATATTGATTCCTACACTACTTCCTTGTCTTGATGGTTTTACAATAACAGGAAATTTTAATTTCATTACATCTTTTAATACTGCTTCACTGTCTGCTTGATAATCACTTTCATAGAAATATTTATAATCTACTACACTTACCCCATTCGCAGATAATACTTGCTTTTGGAAAATTTTATCTTGTCCAATAACTGAAGCATATATATCGCTTTCACAAAATGGAATGCCTAGAACTTCAAGGTATCCTGCGATTGAACCATCCTCAGTATTATATCCATGCATAATTGGAAATGCGATGTCTATTTTTTCAAGTGTAATATATGGGAACTTATTTTTCATTAAAACAAATTCATTATTTTTCTTTAAGAATAATACTTCATTTACTTTTGATTTTAATTTTTTTAAATCCTTATAGGTATCCATTTTAAGTAGTTCTTGTCCAGTATACATTACATTATCTTTTGATAGATAAATAGGAACAATATTGTACTTGTCAGTATCCATATTGTTCATTGCTTGAACAGCACTAATAATACTTATTTCGTGTTCAGTAGAGTTTCCTCCATACATAACCCCAACATTAATTTTCATTTTTACTCCTCCATATAACTATCTGGTAAATCATTTTCAATTAATACTGTAATTTTCTTATTACCAGAGTTTCTAACAACTTCATTATAAGCTTCCTTAAATGAGTTATACACAAATATTTTCTTCTTATCGTATTTTTTACTAATTAAACCATTATAGATCGGCGCAGTTTGCTTCTTCCCTACTAAGTAGACTTTATCGCAAACGTCAGCCATTTGTTTTCCAAAGTTTTCGTTTAAAGTTTCTTGCTCTGCTCCCATTTCAATCATTCCTGGAGTAATAATAATCTTTTCTCCAGCCATAAGTTTAAGAACTTCAAGAGCATTTTTAGCACCTTCCGGATTAGAATTAAATGAGTCATCAATAATTGTCATATTTCGATTTTCTTTAATCTCTAAACGATGGTTGATTGGAGCAATATTTTTAACACCTTGAACAATTGCTTTATCACTTACTCCTAAGTGTTTTGCTAGCGCCACTCCCGATAAAATATTATAGATATTCTTCTCTCCTAATAAGATTGTACTTACTTTAAGAACCTTTTTACTTCCTTTGAAACAAATATCAAAAGTAGTTCCTTTATTAGTTATTTTCATATTTTTAGCCATTACATCAGCTGCATTATTAATACCAATCCATATTACTTTACAATCATTTTTTAAATCATATTTTCTTTGGTATTCATCATCTTTATTTAAAATCGCTACACCATCACTAGGTAATGACTCGATAAGTTCAAATTTTGTCTTACAAATATTATCTAAGCTTTTAAAACTTTCTAAATGCGCAGCTCCTATCGAAGTAAGAATACCATATTTCGGCTGAACTAAATCACATAATTCTTTAATTTCTCCAACGTTCTTAGCCCCCATTTCACTAATAAAATAATCATTAAAGATTGTTGGTTCACTATTGATTGTCATTAAAATCCCGTTTGGAGTATTAAAGCTCGCAGGAGTATAAAAGCCTTTATACGTTGTTCTTAAAATTGAATCTAATATCATTTTAGTGCTAGTTTTACCAAATGAACCAGTAATACCAATTCTATTAATATTACTCATCTTATCCAGCTTACTTAATGCAGCATTTTTATAATGATTAAATATCATTTTTTCTACCGGAGATAACACATATACTACACATATTAGAACGAAAGAATTAATACTAATATAAAGTAAACTTAAACCAGAGAAAATTGCTAATTTAAAGTCTGAAGCGTAGAATTGAAGTATTAAAAACAACAGTAAATCTAAGCCAGCGATTCTAAGCATCCTTTTAGTAAATTTAAGAGGAAGCTTATCATTGTGTTTGTTATATACAGAATAACTATTTACAATTAAAATAAGCATTATTACTATAAAGAAAACAAATAAATAAGTACTCATACTCGTAAACAATAAAAGCGATATAGCAAATAAATATTTTAATAAATAAGTCTTATAATTTTTCTTAATATCTTCCATTAAGAATTTATAAAACTTGTTATTTTCGTTATAACTATTTTGTTGTAACATTTGTAGTTCATACATAGTTGTATAGATAAATAATAAATCTAGTAATACCACTAGTAAAAAATTTTTCATAAAACCTCCATTTATTCAAAGAAATTATTCAAAATTGCCAATGTTTGATTTAATCTTTCAAGATATGCATAATGATGGGCATTTTCATATTCAACTAAACCGGCATCTTCGATTAATTTTTCTAACTCTCTTGCTTCTGTTATTGGTACAGCAGCATCTTCTTTTCCATAAATCATCAGTACTGGACATTTAATAGTCATTGCATATTTAGTTAAATCGTCATTAACCACTTTTACTAGTGTACCTCGATTTATTTCACTAGCATTTTTATAGTCTTCAGATCCCCATTTTTTCCTTAAATATTCTCTTAATCCTTTTAGACACTTATATTTTTTTACAAAATTAAATATTTTTACTCTCCAATTTGAACTTTTTTGAGTCGACGGTCTAAATGGTGCAGATAATAGAACAACTTTACTCGTAGGATACTTGGCTGCATAACAAATTGATATTCTTCCTCCGAATGAATGCCCTATTAAGATAGGATTATCCACTTTTAAGCTTTTTAACAGCATATACACTGCTTTTGCGTAATCTGATACACTTGATGGCTTATCCGGTTCCGGAGATTTACCAAAACCAGGAAGATCCAAGACGATAATACGATATTTATCCGAAAATGGTCGACCAAGCATATCCATCATTTCAATATTTTGGCCCCAACCATGCAAAAGCACAATGGTTCCTAGCTTATCTGTTCCATAATCCAGATAATTTATACTTTTGATATTCATTAATTCACTTCCATTTAAAAACTTTATATATTCAAGAAAATTATACCATACTTATCTAAAAAGAACATCATATATTTCACTAAAGTTACTAACAAGATTTACAGCCATTTGATCAAAAATAGTCACCGGTACATCAGCCAAGTCTAATTCGTTAGCTTTTGGTATAAACACTGTTTTCACCCCAGCAGTTGCTGCAGCTACCAGCTTTTCTTTCAAACCTCCAATTGGCATAATATCCCCTTTTAAAGTTATCTCGCCTGTAAATGCAATATCACCATCAATTACACGTTTTTGAAATAAAGATAACATAGCTACCGCAATAGATACACCTGCAGAAGGACCATCTTTCTTTTGAGCAGCACTAATAAAATGCACATGAACATCGTAGTCTTGTGATTCTATTTCATATTCACTAGTTAAATAAGTTAAAACAACCTCTGCACTTTCAGTTAATATGTCACCAGAGTTACCAGTTACTTTTAACTTTCCTGAACCTTTATATTTTGCAACTTCAACATGGGTAATTTGCCCACCCATCATAGTATATGCTAAAACATTAGCGATGCCATAATCGCGAACTTTTGGTAAATAATTTGTTATTTCATTCCCTAAGTACTTACAAGCTAAATTCATTGTAATGCTTTTACAATCCTTTTCATATACGCAAATTTTTCGAACTAACTTTTCTAAAATTCGTTTTAATTCTCTGACACCAGGTTCTTTTGTATAATGAGTTACAATATATTCAATTACATCTTTTGAAGCCTTAAGATTACAATCATATAATTCGTAAATGTTTTTTAGTAGATAGTTACGAGCAATATCTACTTTTTCCATCATTGTGTAACTACTTAGAGTGATAACTTCCAAACGATCTAAAAGCGTTGGAGGTATTTTATCAATTTCATTCGCAGTTAGTATAAACATTGAATTAGATATATCAAAAGGTTCCTCAATATAGTTATCTACAAACATTTTATTTTGACTTTCATCTAAAATTTCTAATAGCGTTGATGCAGGATCCCCTTTATAATCTTTAACCATCTTGTCTACTTCGTCAATTAAAATTAACGGGTTATTCACTTTGCTTTTGATAATAGCTTGCATTATTTTCCCCGGAGCAGCTCCAAGATAAGTTTTACGGGAACCTACAAGCTCTGTTGAGTCATTTAATCCGCCAACGCTTAATTTATAAAATTCTCTTCCTAAAGCATTTGCGATTGACATTGCTATTGAAGTTTTACCTACACCCGGAGGCCCTACCAAACAAATAATAGGAGCACTAATTTCCGGAGCTTGAGCCTTCAAAGATATATACTCAATGATTCTGTCTTTTACTTCTGTTAGCCCATAATGTCTTTCATTTAATACTTTTCCTATTTCTTTTGGATCATTATTTTCTTTCGAAGATTTATTCCATGGTAAATTTACTACAGTATCTAAGTAGTTTCTAATAACTGTGCTTTCAGGACTATAATCAGATGATGATGCATATTTTTTTACTTCGTTTAATAATTTATCTTTAATCTTTTTGCTTATTTTTAAGCTATTGATTTTATTAGTAAGTTCTTCGATTTCATCGTCTTTATCGTTACCTAGTTCGCTATTAATTTCTTTTAATTTTTCTTTTAAAATATATTCTCTTTGGCCATGTTCCAAACTTTCTTGTAATTTTTCATCAAGTTCTTTGTCAATATTACTTATATTAATTTCCTCTTGTAAATCATTTATTAAGTTACTAGCTCTTGTTAGTGGATTAATACATTCCATATATTCAAGCTTCTTAACAAATTTAAATGGCATAAAAGAAGTAATTACATCGGTGATTACATTCAAATCAGATGTATCTTGTAAATTCTTTAAGATACTATTAGAAACATTTTTATTAAGAGAAATATATTCTTTTGTAAGTGCTATTAATTTGCGTCTTATTGCAGTTTCTTTAGTTACATCAAAAGCAGGCAGTTCCACTACCTCTGTAGAACATTTTAATACTTTTGTATCTTTATTTTGAAAATATTTATCAATTTTCACACGTGTTTGTCCACGCAAAACAATTCTCAAATTGCCATTAGATAACTCTAATTTACTTTTTACAAGGGCAATTACCCCTACTTTCGGTAAATCTTCAATCGAGGGTGATTCTTCTAAAGAATTTTTGGGAGCTATGACTAACACTTGGTTACTATTATTCTTATCTGCTGCCTTAATAATTTTTTTGCTACCTTCATTAGTAAGATCGATTTTTATTTCTTGGTTTGGAAGTATTACTAACTCATTTAGAATAAAAACCGGTGTATAATTAGTCATAATGCACTCCTCCAAATTTAAAACTTATTATATAGTTTTATTATACATTTGTAAAGTTAAAAAGGCTAATATTTTCATAAAAAAACTCAGTAAATAATTACTGAATTTTTTAATCATTTTTATTATTAAATTGCAAGATAATCGGAGTGCCTTCTAAATCAAATGATTTACGAATTTCATTTTCTAAATATCTTTCATATGAAAAGTGAACTAACTTCTTATTATTAACCTCAAATGTAAATTTCGGAGGTCTACTTGATGTTTGATGAGTAAAATATATCTTTAATCTCTTGCCTTTATATGATGGAGGTTGATGCATTGAAACAGCTTCTAATACAACGTCATTTAGTAATGATGTTGGGATTTCCTTCGTATGATTTTCATACGCTTTAATTATCTCTGGCATTAAATCTCCAAGTCTTTTCTTAGTCTTTGCAGATACAAATACAACTTTAGCATATGGAACAAATTTAAATTCTATTTCCATTTTTTGTTTCCATAATTTTAAATCCTCATTCGGATCATTTATTGTATCCCATTTGTTTACCGCAATAACTAGTGCTTTACCAGCCTCAATTACATAAGAAGCAATATGTTTGTCGTGTTCAATGATTCCTTCATTTGCATCAATAACTAATACACAAACATCACTTCGATCGATAGTTTTTAAACTACGTAAAAAACTATATTTTTCAATATGTTCATATATCTTTCCTTTTTTACGCATGCCAGCAGTATCAATTACAGTGTATTCTTCTCCGTTATATCTAAATTTGGTATCCACTGCATCTCTAGTAGTACCAGCTTCATTTGATACTATTAATCTATCTTCATTAAGTAAAGCATTAATTAAACTACTCTTACCTACGTTAGGACGCCCTACTAAACAGAATTTTAAATTTTCATCTTCTCTAGGTTCTTCTTCTGGAATATCCTTAACTATCATATCTAATAATTTATCAAACCCAATATTATGTTCACCAGATACTCCAATTACAGTTTCAAAACCTAATTCATAAAAATTATAGATATTTTCTTCGCGTTTGGAATTATCTATTTTATTAACCACAACAATCACTTTTTTATTTGATTTATGAAGTAATCCTTGAACCATTTTATCTTCGTTATCAATGTCAGTAAGGCCATCAACTACAAATAAAATAACATCTGCTTCATCAATCGCAAGACTAGCTTGCATTAAAACTTCCTTACCGAAAGCGCTATTTTCTAGAGTTATTCCACCGGTATCAATTAAGTGAAATGATTTACCTTTATAATTTACAGTTCCATAAATACGATCTCTAGTAACTCCAGGAGTGTCCATAATTATTGATTTTTTTTCTTTTATTAAACGATTAAAAATCGTACTTTTTCCTACATTTGGTTTCCCAATCAAACAAACTGTTTGCATATTATCCCCCTTATCTACAATAGTAATTTAAATGGCTATATTCTGACCAATCAGATTTTTCTTCAAGTTCATTTCTATTTTCATCAGAAACCGGAATACAAGCATATACACGATTATTATCTAGGTATACAAATACTTTCAAGTTATTTACTACTTTTCCAGTCATATCGTTAGTAACAATTTTATTGCCATAAGAATCTTTTTCATCCGTTTCTAAATCTGTAGAAGCAATTAATTGCTGAACAGTTTTGAATGTTCCTGCTTTTGTTTTATCAGCTACAGCATTAGACGCATTTAAATATTTTATCGTTTCGTCGCTAGCTAATTCTTCTTTATTGTCTTGTCCCCAACTCTTAGCTGCGCCAATAATAAGCTCTAACTTAGTTTCAAACATATTTTTATTAATTTTGTTTCTAACTCCACCAATACTAACTGTTCCAATTAACATAACAACAGCCAATATAACTATTACTGCTAATAATTCAACTAATGTAAATCCCTTTTTATTCATAAATCCTCCTATATATATGATGAGATAATATTTAATATATCTTCTCTACCTTTTTTAGTAATCGTAGAAAATGGTATAAATAACTGATTATCTTCTAACTTTAATGTTTCTCTAATTAATTTATCCTGTTTAATACGACCATTTTTAGTTATCTTGTCATACTTAGTAGCTACTATTGTAATATTTAAGTTATAGTACTTCAAAAACTCATACATCAATACGTCATCTTCAGTTGGTTTATGACGATAGTCTACTAATAAGAAAACATGTTTTAGATTTTCTCTTGTTTTCAAATATTCTTCAATCATCATTCCAAATTTCTTTTGAGTATCTTTAGCAACTGATGCATATCCATAACCTGGAACGTCCACTAAATAAAAACTTTTATTAACTTGATAAAAATTTAGTGTTTGTGTTTTACCTGGTTTTGAGGATGTTTTTGCAAAATTTTTTCTTTCTATTAAACAATTAATAAAACTACTTTTTCCAACGTTGCTTCGACCTACTAGTAAAAATTCAGCTCGATTATCTTCAGGATATTGACTTCTTCTTACTGCTATTTGAGGTTCTTCTACTGATAATATTTCCATTTTTTTCACCAATTAAATTATATATTAAATGCTTATAAAAAGCAAATTTATCGCATATTATAGCATAAAATTTACTAATATGAAAAGATTTCCTAATGGAATTGATCCAAATCTTTATGCATTAGTCGGGATCGCTATTGCTGCAGTACTTTCCGATGATTTTAATTACTACGAACTAAACTCGCTTGGGAATTGGCTAGAATTAATTGGCCAATACATTCTAACAATTGCAGCTCAAGAATCACTAAATAATCATATACTAAACGGCAATAATAATTTTAATATCAATGATTTAATAAGAGCAATAAACAAAATAGAAAGTGAACTCGAAAAAATAAAAAAAGAAATTTAGATTAAATTCCAAATTTCTCTTTAATTATATCTGCGATTGAATTAGCTTTTGCAGTTATATCTTCTTGATCTAATCCCTCAAGCATTACTCTAATTAAGCCTTCAGTTCCTGATGGTCTTATTAATACTCTTCCATCTGATCCCATACTTTTCTCAACGTCTTTGATAGCTTTAGTAATTTGTGAATCATTTTCGTATTGAGTTTTACCCTCTTCTCTAACTTTTACATTAACCAAAACTTGAGGATATCTTTTCATTATTGAAGCTAATTCAGATATCTTTTTATTTTCTTCGGTTATAAAGTTTAACATCTGAACTGAAGTTAATTGACCATCTCCAGTGTTGGCGTAATCTTTAAAAATTACATGTCCTGATTGTTCTCCACCAATTACATAATTACATTCAAGCATTTTTTCAAGAACGTAACGATCTCCTACTTTTGTAGCTTCGAAGTTAATATTATGTTCTTCACAAAATTTAACTAGACCTAAGTTAGACATTACAGTACCAACTAAAGTGTTTCCGGATAATTTATTATTATTTTTCATTGCTAAAGCGCTAATCGCCATAATTTGATCGCCGTCAATTAACTCACCGTTTTCATCTACCATTAAGCATCTATCGGCATCACCATCATATGCTATCCCAACGTCAGCATTTAGTTCTTTTACCTTTTGAACTAAACCTTCCAAATGTGTTGAACCGGCATTAGCATTAATGTTTAATCCATCAAATTCATAATTAATAAATGTAGCATTAACACCAAGTTTATCAAATAATATTTTGGCAGTAGTACTTGCAGAACCATAAGCGCAGTCTACTACTACATTGAGTTTATCATCTATTTTCTTTGAAGTTGAAGCAACATGATCTGTGTAGTCCTCTATTGCTGTTTCACAAACTTCATATGTTCCCATTTTATTAGAACCAGGTATAGCTTTACCTAACAAATACTTTTCAATTTCATTTTCAGTAGCATCAGGAAGTTTAAAACCATTTGCATCAAATAATTTAATTCCATTATATTCTGCAGGATTATGAGAAGCAGAAATCATTGCTCCCATTGTCGCCCCATATTTTTTTACCAAATATGACACTGCAGGAGTAGGCACAATACCTAAGTCAATGACTTTAGCACCTTGACTCATTAACCCTGCACTTAAAGCTGCAAGTAACATTTGGCCAGAGATTCGAGTATCTCTACCTATTAGGACAGTTACGTCACTGCTTTTTCCTAAAACATAAGCAGCCGCACTTCCTACTTTCATAGCTAATTCTTTTGTTAAATCTTCACCAACGATTCCTCTTACTCCGTCAGTTCCAAATAATTTTCCCATTATCGTTCTTCCTTTTCAATTATATTTTGCATATCTTTAACAATTTTGTTTGGTCCTATAACTCCACGAACTCTCGTTAAAGGATAAATGTTAGTGTTTGGATATATAATAGTCCCTGGACATAATACACTATTACATCCAACTTCTACATGATTACCAACAATAGCACTAAACTTTCTCAAACCAGTTTCAATAGTTTCGCCATCCAATTTTAAAATCACATTGCTTTTATCACTTTTAACATTTGATAAAATAACTCCTGCTCCAGTATGAGCAAATTCTCCTAAAAGAGCATCACCAACGTAATTATAATGTGGACACTGTACATTATTAAAAATAATTGCATTTTTTACTTCTGTCGAGTTACCAATTACACATTTATTTCCAACAATTACACTGCCTCTTATATAAGCGCAATGTCTTACTTCTGTATCTGCTCCTATAATAGTAGGGGCATCAATACATGCTGTTGGACTTATCTTAGCACTTTTATGCGCATATACATTTTCACTTAATTGAATATATTCATCTCCTAAAGTAGGAATTAAATCTAAAATATATTCTTTAATTTTGGGAAGCACTTCCCATGGGTGTTCGACCTTTTCAAATAATTCTTTTGCAATAGTTGCATCTAAATTTAAAAGGTCATTATATTTTTTTAACATAGTTCTCCTTTTATTTTACTATCTATTATTCTTCCCATTTGTATTCCTGAAGCAGAAGCCATTATTAATCCGGTAGTAAGCCCGCCTCCATCTCCGATACAATATAGGTTTTTAACATTTGTTTCAAAGTCGTGATTTATTTCTACTACATTGCTATAAAATTTTATTTCTGGTCCATACATTAGATTATCAGGATTTGCAAAACCAGGAATAACCTTATCTATCGCTTTTATAGTATTTATAATATCAGTCATTGTTCGATATCCCAAAGCAAACGAAATATCTCCCGCAGTAGCATCTGTTAAAGTAGGAACAACACTATTATTTTTTAGCTCATGATCCCACGTTCTTTTTCCATTAAGTAAGTCTCCTAATCTTTGAACTACTAACTTACCATTACCTAATTGATTTAAGTTTTCTGCAACGTTCCTACCATAATCTAATGGTCTATCAAATGGAGTTTTAAAGTTATGCGATACTAAGATTGCCAAATTAGTATTTTCACTTTTTTTATTTTTATATGAGTGACCATTAGCTAAGACGATTTTGTTGTCATAAACCTCAGTGGATACAAATCCACTTGGATTTTGACAAAAGGTTCTTACTTTGTCTTTAAACGGAGCTACTCTTCCAATAAATTTTGCTTCATATAAATATTTATTAACATCTTTCATTACTGAGTCTGGAAGTTCATATCTAATTCCAATATCAATTGGACCTGAAGAGGAATTAATCCCTTTGTTTTGACACACACCAAATAACCAATGTGCGCCTTCTCTACCAACTGCTAAAACAATATGTTTTCCGTAAATTTGCTCAGTCTTTGTCTTGTCATAAGTATTTACAACGCTTATTCCTGAACAAATCCCTTCTTTTATTTCAACATCTGTAACTTCAGTATCAAATTTAATTTCAATGTGCTCCAATAAATAATCTTCAATACGAGTAAATAACTCATGGGTCTTTTCAGTCCCAATGTGTCTTATCGGAAATGTCACTAAACTCAAATCCGCTTCAACAGCTTTATCTTGCAGTTCACTAATCTCTTTTTGATATTCAGTACCCTCTAGTTTAGGTTCAGCACCGAATTTCAAATATACTTCATCAGTGTATTTTATGACATCTTTTATGCTTTCAATATCGTAATACTTACGATAGTAACCGCCGTCATTGCCACCTAAATAAATGTCACCAGGAACACCAGTATTAGACAAATGATAAGAATTTAACTTACCATCCGAAAACGCACCAGCCCCAGAAAATCCTGCAGTTATATTACAAACGGGTTTACAATTTATACATTTACCCATCTTTTCTCTAGGACAAAATCTTTTTTTAATTGAATGCCCTTGTTCAATTAAAAGAATTTTTAAGTCCCTTCTTTTTTGAATCAATTCATAGGCCGTCATCACTCCAGATGGTCCCGCACCTACGATTATAACATCATACATATTTAAACCTCGCTATTATACACATACTCTGTTTCTATTTTTACTAATATTTTGTCGCTTATAACTAATTTTATTACCAAACCACTTCCATCATACGTAGATACATAGTTGTAAGAGTATCCGGTGTCTGTTTGTTCTACGTTTTTAAAAGTATAATCATATTTTGGGTCTTTTTTAGTTACCTCATAAGCGGGATAAAATTGTGATTCATATAAGTCTGTGAAGTAATTATTACATACTACCTTTTTAAACGGTTCCATATCATAATTTACTTCTTCTACTGGCTTATCAAAATCTAAATCTTCATACTCTATATAGCATTTACCATCTTTAGTATATACTCCATTAGAATTTGGAGAATCTGTTTGATAGGCAGGAGATTTTTCTATATATTCACTTAAATCTATCACTTCATTTTTATGTGTAAGTTTAGATAAATATGTTTCTATAGCATCTATATCACTGTCTTTAAATAGACTTTTATCATATGTACTAGTTCGATAAAAACTCAAAACTAAGTCTGCTATTGAGTCATAATAATTATCGTCTTTATTCATTAAATAATTTGCTCCAATTACAATTAAAAATATTGTTGCAATTATTATTACCACTTTTTTCATTATCCACCTGCCACTATATTATAGCTACTCGTACCATTCGGTATTCCATATAACGTCTCTGTAGCCTTTGTATAAAATCCATTTTCATACGATCCTGAATAATAGGTCATATGTAAATGCGGTGCCCATCCTACTGACTGAGCAGACCCTGCAGCATTTCCCACAAAGCCTAGCAATTCACCCTTTTGAACAGTTCTATTACATGTACCTCTAGCACATCTATATACAATTCCAGACATATGAGTCATAAATACGTTAGTTATAGTTTTGCCTTGAACTGTTATTGGATTTGACAATTTAATTGAAACTGTGTATGCCGTTTCGTCTCCCCCGCGGTTTACTGTATGTCCCCACTCAGAATATTCTAATATCCCATCTACAGGCGCGTAGATTGGAGTACCTACAGTTGCCATAATATCAATTCCATTATGTTGATAGACAAAATGATAATTACTATTTGTTGGAGTGCAAGGCCAAATTAATCCTCCGGAATATACCTTATAACCACTTAACTGCGTAGTTATGCTTCCGTAGTTTTTTGGCCACGCACCAAGCGGAAGACCGGTCGCCTTATCACTTGGATATATAAAGTTATCAGCGATAAGCATACCTCGTCCCGCCCAATAATTGATAGCAGACGAAGGGTCAGGTTCACTGTTTTGATATACTCCCGCTTGAGCTACGCCATTACCTGCAGAAGCATAAGAACCAGATACTTCTAAATCCTTTTTATCAGGATTATTTTTTTCGTATTCTTCATAATCTTTTTGCCATTGTTCTTCTTTTTCTCTAATGTTTTCTTCTCTTTCTTTTTCAATAGTACTATTTACCAATTCCAAACGTTTTGATAAATTTGTCTTTTCTGTTGAATTATCTAATTTAGCTACAGCACTTAGCGCTGAAGAATAATCATCATAATCTGCAGTTCTCTCAGCTGAAGCTACTGCTGCTATAGCTATATCTAAATATGCTTTTTTAATAGTCTCTTCACTTGCATTATTAAAACATATCATGTAATCCGAATTAGGAGCTGCAATATTGATAAAGGCTCCAACAAACGTTGGCACAAAGAACACGCATGCTCCTACCAAAAATTTCACAAAAAGTAATCCGGCAGCATTTTTAATTTGGTTATCATCTTCATTCATAACCGCTTTTGCAAAGCTAATAATCCCAGTTATAATGATAATGACAGGAACTAAAATTTTAATTACCATTATCACCATATTTATTATTTTCATTATCGATAAAATATCCGGATTTGAACAAACTGACAAAAACATATTTAACACCTCTATTACAACCTTTTTAATTATATCATTAAATCTACTCTACTGTAACTGATTTTGCTAAATTACGAGGTTTATCGATATCTAACTCACGTAAATACGCTACTTCGTAGGCAATTAATTGTAATGGCATTACCATTAATATTGAATTTACTATTTCGTGAATATCTCTAATAACTATTTTATCATCATAAAAGTCGCCGTTTTCATCTTTATTAGTTAGCCATAGTACATATGCACCGCGAGCGTGAACTTCTTTAATGTTACTAATTGTTTTATATTTAATATTTTCATCACTAACAATTGAAATCACCGGAGTATCTTCTGTTATCAAAGATATAGTTCCATGCTTTAATTCTCCTGATGGAAAAGCAGATGAATTTATATAACTGATTTCTTTAAGTTTTAGACTGCCTTCTTCACATAAACCATAATCTATTCCTCTTCCAATAAAGAAAGCATTTTCATGTTTATAGATTTTTTTCGCATACTTTTTAAAATCCATCTTTAAGATTTTATTAAGCTCATTACTTAAATCTTCGAAATATTTTAATTCATTTTCTTTATTTGCCATTCTTAGCACAAGAAGAGCAAGCATTGTAAGTTGAGCTGTAAAAGCTTTAGTTGTAGCTACTGCAATTTCAACACCAGCTTTAATATATAATACTTGGTCAGCTTCTCTAGCGATCGAAGACGATACAACATTTACAATTGCAAGTGTATCAATTCCATCATTTTTAGTTCTACGCAAAGCTTCTAAAGTATCTGCAGTTTCTCCAGATTGAGAGATAAAAATTACTAAAGTATCTTTATCATAAAATAACTGTTGGTATCGATATTCACTTGCTATATATACAGTTACAGGTATATTTAAATATTTCTCAAATAAAGATTTTGAAATATCTGCTGTATAGCAAGCGCTTCCACACCCTACAATAAATATCTTTTTATATTTCTTAAAGCTTGGCATATTATCGTTAAATTTACCATCCGAAGTATAATAATCAAGAATATTTTTTACCACTGTAGGTTCTTCATTAATCTCTTTTAACATGTAATGCTCATATCCATTTTTCATGGCATCATTACTGTCACCATCAAAAATAATTGTTTGCTTATTTATTTCTTTTAAACTTTCGTCATAAATATGTAATTTATCATCTACTTTAATGATTTCATTATTTTCAAGCAAGATGTACTCATTTGTATATTTTAATATTGCAGGTACATCAGAAGCTAGAAAATAATCATTATCTTTAATTGCAACAATTAATGGCGAATTACATCTAATAGCATAGAGCTCATTTAAATTGTCATCACACATTATTAGCAAAGCATAACTTCCATGAACTAACTTTGTCATTTTATTAATTGCAATTAATAAATTGTTTTCTGTTTCATATAAATCATTAATTAAAGCACATAAGATTTCGGTATCAGTTTGGCTTTGAAATTCATATCCTTTTTGCTCAAGTTCAATTTTTAAACTAGCATAGTTTTCAATAATACCATTATGAACAATTGTAATTTTACCTACTTTATGAGGGTGGGCATTTTCCACTGATACTTTACCATGGGTAGCCCAACGTGTATGCGCAATACCAATTTCGCTATTTGCATCATCATTTAATAAACTTTTTAAATTACTTACCTTTCCAATATTTTTTACTATTTCTATTTTTTTCCCACTCTTAAAAGCAACTCCTGCTGAGTCGTAGCCGCGATATTCTAAAGATTCTAAGCCGCTTATCAAAACAGGAATTGCGTTTTGACTACCTTTGTAGCCAACAATTCCACACATATATAAATTTTCCTTTCATTTAAATTAATGATATATCCTTTGTTATAATTTCTATTTTATTTTTTAAATATATCTTTCGATCTAATTTAAACCGCTATAGCACCCGCTGATAATTCGATAGCTATAGTCCTCGTCACCTATAAACGGCCATGCGCTATTGTAAAAAATATCTCCTTCTCGATTTTTACAATTTACTAAATTATAGCATTTATTATATTCAATTACAAACAAAAAAACTAGGAAGACCTAGTTTAGTTTTATGTAATAATAATCTAATTCTGAATTTAAATCTTTTTTATTTTCTTTAGGAACCCCGATTCCTAATTTAGTGCCCTCTTCTATAGGTTTATCGAAGAAAAGATATCCTGATAATGTAACACCAGAAAAAAAGGTTATTCTAGGGAACTCATCTATTCGTTCAGTTTGCATCAAAACGCCAGAATCAGTATCTATTATTTCGTTCTTTTTATTAAAAAGTGCAAACTGTAAATTTGATATATCTGCGTTTTCCAAAGAGTTATTTGTTATCGAAACATTTACTTGATTATACATATTATTTCCTATTGCAAATGACTCAACAAACACATCTTCTTTAATATGATCTACTTTAACAGTTATATCATAATTTCCGTTTTTTATTTTTAAATGCTCACCAAAATCTACTGTTGGGTTAGAAATCAAAAAAATCAAATACCCTATTAATATAAGTATAGCAATGGTCAATAATACCAAAATTATTCCTAAAATAGAATTTTGTTTAATAAATTGAATCGGTTTAATCTTTGATAAAATACCACTTACATTATTTTTGGGAGCCACATATCCAGGATTAACGTTTGTGTTAAAGCCATGCACATCATTAGCATTATTAGTAACTAGGACAGTCGCCGGTGCCATTTGATGATTAAAATTATTACCATTCATAATATTCACCCTATTATTAGATTACCACATTTTTTAAATCTTTTCCTTACGAAATTATAATTTACAGTCTATAAATGTAAAAAACTAGCTTAAAGCTAGTTTTAAAATGGAAGTTTCATATTACCGTTACTTATTTCTTTCATCATCTTTTTCATACTTTCAAATTGATTTAAAAGACGATTTATTTCCTCAACGCTTCGACCGCATCCTTTGGAAATTCTTTGCTTGCGAGATGCTTTAATAACTTCAGGATGTTTTCTTTCATACGGCGTCATCGAAGTTATAATTGCCTCAATATGAGCCATATCTTTAGGATCAATTGCAATACTATTTAGTCCCATTTTTCTTGCTTGAGGCAGCATTTTAAGAATATTTTCTAAAGGCCCCAACTTTTTTATTTGGTTTAGGTTATTTAAGAAGTCCTCTAAATCATATTTACCTTTGCGCATTTTAGCGACGTCCATTTTGGCATCTTCTTCGCTTATTACTTCCTCAACCTTTTCAGCAATTGAAAGAATATCGCCCATATCTAAGATACGTTCAGCCATTCTGGTAGGATTAAACTCAGATAAGCCATCTAATTTTTCAGAATCACCAACAAACTTGATTGGTACATTAGTTAAATGTCTAACACATAACGCTACTCCACCTTTAGTATTGCTGTCCATCTTTGTAAGTATAGCACCAGTTAGATTTAAATTGTCGTTAAATCCAGATATAACGTTAATAGCATCTTGACCAATCATTGCATCAACCACTAGAATTTTTTCGTGAATTTCAAAAGATGATTCTATATCCTTTAATTCTTGCATTAACGCTTCATCTACTTGAAGTCTTCCTGCTGTGTCGATAATTACAAAATCATTATTATTTTCTTTAGCAAATTCTAAGGCATCTTTTACAATTTCCACAACGTTTTTGCTATCTTTTTTAAATACTGGAATGCCTAAGGATTTACCAATTACCTCTAATTGATCAACTGCTGCAGGACGATAAATATCACAAGCAACTAATAAAGGATTTTTGTGATGACGTTTTCTTACAAAGTTAGCAATCTTACCAGCAGTTGTTGTTTTACCACTTCCTTGAAGCCCAACTAACATTAAAAGCGTAGGTTTCTTACTAACTTCTAATTCAGATGTTTCCTCGCCAAGAAGTTTTACGAGTTCATCTTTAACTATTCCAATAAATAATTCATCCGGTTTTAAATGTTTTTGAACATCTGCTCCTAAAGCTTTTTCTTTAACCGTTTCAGTAAATTCTTTTACTACCTGATAGTTAACATCAGCTTCTAATAAAGCCATTCTGATTTCTCTAATTGCTCCAGAAATATTCTCTTCAGTAATTTTTCCCATACCACGAATATTCTTTATTGCATTAGAAAGTCTATCTCCTAAATAATCAAACATATTCTATCACTCTTTTCAATATGTCTATTTTACCATGAATATTCCAAGAAAAAAACTAATAATTTCTTATTAGTTTAATATTGAAAAGATATTTTCGTAATTTACATTAGCTTTTCCAACCGTTATGTTGTTTGAGTTTGTTTGAATTGCTGCAGAAGCAATGATATCTTTTACATCATCAGTTAACAATTCACCTTCTGTAGCAGATACTTGGCCATAAATAACTTTTTCTGCATTATATTGATAATAGAAATCAACAAACTTCATGTTTTCAGAAGCAAAACTAACATAAATAATCTTTTTAGAGTTCAGAGCATCTTCAACAACAGTCGCATCAACGTATCCTTGGTTAACATATTCATTCTTTAATGCTTCTGACGTAACTTTATCTACTAATCCATTTTTAGTATTAAATAGTAGTATTGAAATTGTACCATTAGTTAATACTGCCTCGTTAGCGGTTTGGGTATATATCCAGTCACTTGGCATCACAAATGTGTATGCACTTGTTATACCATAAATACCTTGGATACATTCGCCTTCCTCACCACAAGTTGGAATGGTTTCACATGGTTTTGAGCCAGCCACTTTTAATTTATTATTTTGAGAATATAAGACTAAACTTAATCCTAAAAGAACCACTATAACAATTACCATTATTAAAGTTCCTAAATTTATCTTAATTGGTTCTTTATCTCTTTTTTCCTTTATCCTTTTCTTCTTTTCATTTTTATTAGGAGAAAAGTCATTAGATTGGACAGTTCCTTGTGGTCCCGGAGCCAAATCGTTTATATCAATGCCAGTAATTGATTGAATATTATTACTTTGAGCTATATTAACCCCTTGACCAATGTCATTTAGATTTATACTACGAGGCCCATATAAAGATGAACCACATTTATTACAATAATTATTGTTTTCTGTAACCTCATTACCACAACTAGGACATTTCATTTTTATTCACCTATCTTCTTATTAAAATTATCATTTTTCACATAAAAAGTCAATATAAGCTAAGCATCAAAAAAAGGATATTTCTATCCTTTTTTTTGCAGGACGATTTCTCGCCTTTCCTGCTGAAATTTTCGGGTTTTATACCCTACATTGGGTCATTTTGATACTTAATTAACAGTACTAATGTACCGTCTACCATTTAATTAAATATCAATATTATGATAGCAAAATCCAATTAATTTGTAAACTCCTTTTCCCCCTCTTCTAACATTTTGGTAATTAAAAGTCCATATCCAGTTACAGGATTATCTACCACAACATGTGTTAAAACGCCTACAATTTGGTCATTTTGAATAATTGGCGATCCACTCATTCCTTGAACAACGCCGCCAGTTTTTTCTATCAAATTATTGTCAAGTATTTTAAAGACTATATTTTTAGTCTGACTATTTTCATTAATGGATGTTATCTCAATATCAAAAGTTTGTACTGTTTCTTGATCTAGAACGGTTTTGATATATGCAGGGCCTATTTCAATATCCTTACTAACTTTTATTGGAGTTGCACTTGGCAGTTCATCTTCATAAATCCCAAATATCCCATACTTAGTATTTTTATATATTGTTCCGTATCGATTCTCGTAATTAAATGAAGCTAACTTACTTCCTGGAACTCCAGGTTTACTTTTTTGAATGCCTGTAATTGTATTTTGAAATATTAGACCACTTTTTATTTCAACTATGCTATTGGTTTCTGTTTCACTAATTTCATGTCCTAAACATGATTCGCGAAGTAAAATTAAACTTTGAACTCTGCAAGTTCTTCTATATTAAACAGAACATCAATCTCATTATTTTCTCCCACATCAATTCTTTTTATTATTTGATGAATTAAATCTTGTGTAATTAATTCTGAATTAAGAAAACCATTTAATATATTCTTTATATCATTATATTTATGTTTATCTTTATCTAATTTTTCATGTAATAAAGCAATATCTTTTTCTATCTTAGTTTGTTGCTCTCTAAATGTATCTAATTCCTTTGATTTTTTTTCAGATAAAGTTTTATATATATTTAAATCTAAGTCTCCATTTAATTTATCTTCATATAGTTTCATCATAAATACTTCTGCTTTTTCTAATTCATTTTTATTTCTTCGAGATTGTAGTTCCTTTTCTCTTATTTTTTCTTGTAAGTTTTTATAATTATCTTTTATAAAAGATGGTGTATCTATTTTTTCAATATACTTTCTGGAAATCATTTTAATATAACTTATTACTTGAGTTTCTAATTCATCATAATCAATATAATGTGGAGTACATACTTTATGCTTACTATATTTTTTATAAAAATTACATACACCATTTCTTCCTTGTTCATGTTTCTTTGGATTCTTCCAAGCTATTGCAATTCTATGCTGACAATCCTTACAATGAAGTAGTTTTCCTAATAAATGTTTTTCACCAGGCAATCTTGTATATTTTTTTTGTGATAATTCCAACATTTTTTGAATTGATTCAAATACTTCTCTTGAAACAAGTGGTTCGTGAGTATCTTTAACTATAATCCAATCACTTCTATCATTTCTAATAGTTTTCTTTGATTTATAGCTTGCTTTCTTAATCTTACATTGTGTTAAATCACCCATATAGACTTCATTTGTTAATATTCTTCTTACCATACCTGTTGTCCATATTTCACCAACTAAATCACTTATTCTTCTATCCTTACGAACTCTTTTACAATAAGCACCTGGTGTTATATATTTCTTTTCATTTAGAATATTTGCAATTTTAGTAGTACCTAAACCAGAATATGCTAGTTCAAAAATTTCTTTAACTATATATCCAGTTTGTTCATCTACTTCTAGATAATGTTTATCTTCTTTGTTTTTAACATATCCATAAGGAGCAAAACTTCCCATATATAGTCCTAATCTTTTCTTACTATTTAAATTACTTTTAATTTTTCTAGAAATATCTGCACAATAAACATCATTATATGCTAATTTCCATAAAATTAAATCAACTGAATCATATTTTGAATCCCAATTATCATTTATTGAAATGTATCTTATTTTATGTTCAGGAAAATACTTTTCAATATAATAACCAGTTTCTGTATGATCTCTTCCCAGTCTAGATAAATCCTTAGTGATAACACAATCAACTAATCCAGCTTCAATATCTCTTATTAATTGATTCCAGCCATCTCTTTCAAAAGTTTGACCTGTTATACCATCATCGTAATAGTATCCTGTATTTATTATGTTTTTCTCATCACAAAATTGCTCAATTATTGTTCTTTGGGATGATATACTATTACTTTCCATAGAGAAATTTCTTTTATCTCTATCTTCATCAGATAAACGACCATATCCTTTTGATTTTTTTATATCTTCATATATTCTATTCATTTATCCTCCCTCCGAATAAAATAAAGAAGATTAACTACAATTTAATTATACACCAAACAAGGCAAAAATTGTTACTAATCTTCTCTATTACCAAAAATTTCTAATCTATATAATCTATTAAATACTTTTTAAAGAGATTTTCTAATACTCTTTTAAAGTTTACTTCCTTAGTATCACTATAAATATAATTTATTTTATACTCTTGTTTATTTTTCTTTATAAAATCAACTCCCTTACCTTTATTATTATTTCACAAAATAATAGATTTATTCATCTTCTATAACGATGCCTATATTATTATATAAGGTGTTTAAATCTTTGTATTTTAGCAACATCTTATTAATCATTTCATCAACAGACCAAAAATCACTAGGTAAATGATTTCTAGAATAAAAATAATTTTTACATATTTTAAATATTTCACACATTAAATAATATACCCTTAATTCTTCTTCATTTGAAAATTTCTTTTTCATTTATACCCCTTTCTTTTATCAAATAAAAAAAAGCATTTCTGCTCTTTAATCTATATTTATTTTAATTAAAATTTTATATTGAAATCACATAATCCTTTTTTATAATTCTCTAAAAATCTATCTACTTTTAAAGTTAAATCTTTTCCTCTATATGTTTTATTAGAAAATAAAATCTTATTTTCTTTACATAAATCAAATAAACTGACTGAACATATTTGTTTTCTTATCCCATCCCAAACTTTATTAATTGGAATATCTATATTGTTTGCACATTTAGATGTACTAATATGATGAAAACTAAATTGAATATTATTAAAATCAAATATTAAACATTTTTTATCAGTTTTATCATATCCGAATGAAAGTTCATTAATATTTGTGTTAATTATTAAATTATCAAGAAATATTCCTATATTGTTTTTAAAATTATAAGAAATTTTAGAATCCTTTTGCTTAATATATGAATTTAATAAATTTATTGAGGATAAAAATAATAAATAATCTCCTTGTTGCTTTAAACTTATT
Source organism: Bacilli bacterium (assembly GCA_017434825.1). Classification (GTDB taxonomy): domain Bacteria; phylum Bacillota_I; class Bacilli_A; order RF39; family UBA660; genus UBA6448. The sequence goes on from JAFSGC010000013.1 coordinate 48,661, forward strand.
AAAGAAACATAACATAAAGCTTCAAAAGCTTTTTCATCACTTACATTTTCTTTTTCTTGTGATTGATTATTTTTACAAAATTCATTCAGTTCTAGACAAAAATTATCAAATTGATTAATATCCATATCTTTAACTTCCTAATTTTTCAATCTCTTTTAGATTAAGTTTTTTCAATAATTTTTCTAGTCTTATTACTGAATTCATACATATTTCCATTTCACTTATATAGTTTGTAAATTCTTGAGTAAAATCCATTACTGGAACTAATAATCTTATTGAAACAGATTTATTTGTTATTTCTAAAGTCATATCTTCGTCTAAATAATCTTTTACTAAGTCATATAATTCATAATATTTATTAGCCAATCCAGCAAATTCTAAATCCATATATCCTCTATCAGATTTATGTCTAATTTTTATTTTTTTTATAGGTGTATTGAAGATCGGCCAACTAGCTCTAGAACCTCTTGGACCATCAACTTTATTAATATTAAGTGACGGATAATTTATATTAATATAATGATAATAATTATCCCAAAATAATGTAACATTTTGATTTTCTATTATTATATAACCTTTTTTCTTTTCTTCTATTGCTTGTTCTAATAAAGTTTTAGCATATAAATCCTCTTCAAATAAACTAACTAATTCTTCATAAGAAATTTGATTTTCATATTTTTTTGCTTCTTCATTTGAATCAAGATATTCTTTAGGAGCTATAATAAAAACAAAATACTCTTCATATTCTTTATTTTTAATACCTTTATTTCCTCTTATATCATATCTTCCTCTTTGATTAGGCATCGCAATAGCATCAATTTTATCTTCAATTAGAAAAGCAATCTTTTTTGAACCATTATTTAAAATAACTGTTATATCACTTTCACCATTTTCATCCATTAATGAATGTTGTAAAGATTCTACCAGATAATTTTCAATTCCTATTTTAGACGAAAAATAATGACAAGTTTTATTTTCATTAACAAATTTATTAATCATTAATAAATCAATATCTCTTTCAAAAACTTTTTCCATATTAATATTCATAAAACACCTCAATCATAAAAATAATTTTTTATATCTTTTTGACATCCTTTTTTTATTAAATCTTTATATAAACCATCTAAAATATTTACTAAAGGAATAATACATTTAGGACATTCATCATTATTCATGTAATAAAAGAAATTAAAACCTGTAATAGATAATTTTAAATTATCTTTCTTTATATAAAAATAATCTTCGACTCCATCTAAAACTGACGGAAAAGGAATTTCTTTAATATTAAATACTTCTAGATTATTATTTACAATATTAATAAAATTTTTAATATCATAATCTTTAATTTCAAATAAATCTTCATCTAAAGAAGAATATTCAAGATTGTTTTCTTTTCTGTCATATATTCTAAGTGAAAATAATGTATTATTAAAAGGTCCTTTAAATGCTTTTATAACTCTATATTCAAATATTAAATCTTTATCATTCTCAAGATTAATTTCGCATTCACAATTATTACAATAATATTCTTTTGTATCATCTAAGAATGGAAATATCTCTTCACATCCTCCTAATTTGATTAATCCTTTTTTAGCATAATCAAACATTTCAGAAGATGGCATTCCATATATTATTTCTACCAATTCTTTTTTACTACATCTAGGACATATAATTTTTTTATACATGTTATCACCACCATTAATTGCTACCCATATTATAACATAAAAAAAGCAAATCTTATTATGGATCTGCTTGTTAAATTGTAATTTGTATTATTTTTTTATTTTCTTTTTTATCAAATAACTGATAAAACTTAATATATTATAAATAATCACTAAATCAATACAATTTCCCATATTAAATATCATATTAATTGGTATTAGAAATGATATTGATAAAAAAATTAAACTAATTAGTAGTTCTAATTTAAAATCAGTGCTGACTATTCCAAGTGCAATATACATAATCGGGAAGGCAATATATATACCATTCAATATATCTTTACCATCTCTCCATAAATATATTAGTAACAACATCAACATAGATGGAATAATAATTTTCAAAATTCTTTTCATTTATTACCTCTTTTAATTATTCATTATTATTTTCATACATAGATAATTGATTTTTTAAATTATTAATTTCTTCTTTATATTCCCACTCTTTTTGAATATAGTTATCGATTTTTTGTTGTAACTCATTTATCTCTTTTTCATAAGAATTAATCGTATTTTGATGTTGAACTTCAATATCAGTATAATCTTTATAATTTTTCTTTAATATTTCAATATTTTCTTTTGTTGTATATACTTTAACATCTTGTAGTTGATTATTTATTGAAACAATTTTCTTATTATTAAAATTATTTATTACTTCTTTTATTATTTTAATTGGATTCTCACAACTACTCCACATATGAAATACTTCGTCAGATAATTCAGAATGATTTATTTCACAATATTTATTTATAGTATACTCTATCTTAATATTATCATTATTAGATTCAATATATTTTACTTCAGGATAATGATAACCAAAAATTAAATTGTCTTTCATATCAATTTCCATATAATCTGTTTTTAATATACTTTTATCATTTTCTATATATTCAAAGTTTAATGCACCTACTATAACGAAACCAATTCCTACTCCGAACATGACAAGTGATATAATAAATGACCATATCATTTTCTTTTTATCATTTTTTCTATTAAATACAAAGTTTAATGAAAGTAATATCAATACTATATTTATAATTGCAGAAGATATTATTGCTAATAATAATCCTATAAAAACCAATCCAGTTTTAATTGCTAAAAAAGAAACTACAAATAAGCAAAATAAAGATATTAAAGATGCAAATAATATTATCGAAAAACATAATACAAAGAATTTAATAAATCCCACAATTCCTTTAAACAAACCATTTATAAATTTATATTCACTATGTTTAGGATCTCTAATTATAATTTTATCTTCATTCTTTTTAAAATATATTTTATTTTTCTTTTCCAACTTTTCTTCTTTCTCTAAATCTTCTGATAGCAAAGTTTCTTCTTTTGATTCATTAGAAGAATCTTTTTTTATCTTATCGTAATAATCTAAATATCTTGTTTTAAAGATATGCACCATTATTACAACTGAACTTGTAATAGCAAATAAAATATATACAAAATTAAATATTGAACGCATAATAGCAAAAATTTTATCAGGCATAATATCAATCGTTGAATATAATAAACTTTCTCCTACTGAACCAACAATTAAACAAATAATTATTAATATTATTCCTATAATAAGCTGTTCAAATAAACATTTACATTTACTTTTAAAACTCATATTGCAAAATAAATTTATAGTGTTGGTAATAAAGTTCAAGAAATCTTCAATATATTTGTTAATATTCTTTTTACTTTCTTCTTCTCCTTTTACTTCTCTAATATCTTTATGTAATAAATCATCAATATTCAAATTAAATTTTTCACATAAAGTAATTATTTTATCCATCTCTGGATATGCAACTGCCGATTCCCATTTTGATATTGCTTGTCTTGAAACACCAAGTTCATCAGCAAGTTGTTCTTGTGAAAGATTATTGTCTTTTCTAATCTTTTTTAAATTTTCAGAAAACTTATTATTCATTTTCTTTTCCCTCCTTTTCACCAACATTTTATAATTTTCTACTGGTAGCAGACCACCACTTTTTGGTTGTTTTTTGTTGAAAGTTGGTTGCAAGATAAAATTCATGTATATTATACCATAAAAAAGAATAGATATTTCTATCTACCCTATAAATTGTAATTTGTTAATCTATTTTCTTATTTAAATTTAAAATTGAATAAAATAACATTAATAAAAAACTTGATATTAATATTCCACCAACTATATCAGTGAACCAATGAACTCCTGAAATTAATCTTCCGATAATCGTAATAATTATTATAAATAAAGATATAACATTTATTATTTTA
>JAFSGC010000014.1 GCA_017434825.1 Bacilli bacterium
TTAAAACAGTATCTCAGTATTATTTAGACAATATAGCATTTGAAATTAACTTTATGCCTAAGAAAATATTTGACTATAAATCAACTTTTGAAGTAGAATTAAATTATTAAAAGTGGTGCGGTTGAAATTACAATAAAAAAACTTAATCTTACGATTAAGTTTATTTAGTTTCTTTCTTTTTACTTTTCTTTGGAGCACTAGCTTTTAGTGATGCGCTAATCTCACGTAATAATAATATTTCTTCAGAAACTTTTGGTTCTTCTTTCTTTACTTCTTCCTTAGCTTCTTCTTTTTCACGAGTCATTAAGTTTGATAATTTATTAATCATTTTAATCATCATAAAAATACAGAACGCAATAATTAAGAAGTCTAAAATATTTTGTAAGAATGTACCAATGTTAATAGTCGCATCTCTAAATGTAATAGAAAGACTTGTAAAATCAATACCTCCGATAACAATTCCAATTACCGGCATAATAATGTCATTTACTAATGAAGTAACTATTTTACTAAATGCGCCTCCAACGATAACCCCTACTGCTAGGTCCATTACATTTCCTCTTGAAATAAATTTTTTGAATTCTTGAATCATACTTCCTCCAACGCCAATATTATACCACAATTAATTATAATTTTTTAATTAAACCTGCAATTTGCTTTAAAGCTTGGCTATTTACCTTCTTAGCATTATATTTATTTAAATATTTATCAGGGTTAGCCAAATACTTTTTCATAAACCATATGAAAGTCCATTTTCCCTTAACCATAGTACCATAATTATTTTTCTTAACAAATTTTGCATTGTAATTTTCTTGGCCACCCATTCCTGGTAAACCTACTAAGAATTTACGCATTTCTAAACATTCAGTAATTGTTGCGGCCCCGGTTTTAGATATAACGATTTCTGATATATCCATAAGTTCATAAACATTAGTAACAAAACCAAAAGTCTTAAGATTCTTATGTTTCTTTTCTAGTGCTTTTACTGAGTTATAAAGTTCTTTATGATTTCCGCATACAAATAAAACTTCATAGTCCATTGGTAAAGCTAACAACTTCTTAAGATATTTATAGTAAGCCATATTACCGGCGGATCCGCCACCAAAGAATAAAAGTCTTTTTTTATCTGGTTCTAAATCATATTTTTTATATATTTCAGCCTTAGGGATAATCTCAGCAGCCTTACTTACATCTACAGGCAAACCATAAGCATATATATTTTTTGAATAACACTTTGCCTCTTCAAGAGATCTTTTAACAATATCATTAGCTACAATAAAGTGTTCGTCTTTATCATAACTAGTAAGCCATATTTTATGCATTTTATAATCAGTAATAACTGTAACTATTTTAGGGTTAATTAAACCCTTTTCTTTCATATAAGCTGCTAAGTTACTACCATACCAGTGAGTTGATAAAACAATGTCAGGATTAAAATCGCAATATAAATCTCTTACTTTTTCATTATATAAAAACTTTTTAGTATATATTTTATAATTTTTACTTATAAATTTATTATCACTAACTTTATAAAGAAAAGAGAAAAACTTTTCTAGACGATGCTTATAAATGTAATCGAATACATCGACAGTTTTAAGAGTTCTTTTATTCATCGTATCAGTTAAATCCACAAGTTTAATTTCATAATTTCTACACTTGATATGATTTGCAATATACTCTGCTATTGTTTTATGACCGCTTCCATATGATACATAGGTTATTAATATTTTTTTCATAAGTTCATCACCTACTTAAATTTTATCATAAGTTTTTAATTTTTATTAAAATATATTAAAAAATATTTACAATTTAATGCACAAAAAAGAGATTCAATAAGAATCTCTTAATTATTAATTAAATCTTTTTCTTAAAGTATAGCCTAAACCTGCAACGCCTATAACTAACATAGAAACAATGGCTAGAACATTCATATCAGCAGTATTAGGGTTTTTAACTTCAACAAACACAATTTTTACAGTAGTTGCACTATCTGGCATTACGAATTTACCATCTTTTACATCTACTTTATTTCCATTAGCATCAAGTACTACAATATTATCTAAAGTATAATCTTTATTAGCCTCTGCAGTAATTGTAACTGTTTCTCCAGGAAGAGCATTTTCTTTATCTAAAGTAACAGTACCATTTGCAACTGAACCTAATGTAATATTATGTCTTTTTACAACAGTAACTTCACCTGTAGTTTCATCCACAACTGTTTCAACACCAGTTTCTAGGAACTCTTCTTTGATTTCTACATTTGATTTAACACCAGCTTTAACTACAACTTCCATTTTTGTATTATCGTAGTTCAAAACTAATGACTCATCATCAATTTGATTGTTGATAATTATTTCTGAGTTTCCTTCAATTGTAATTTGATTTTGTTCATTTTCTTTAACATCATTAAGATCACTTCCTATTACAAAAGGAACTTGATAAGCAGTACCTGTATTAACCGATTTAATTACAGTGTCTTTTATATTAATAGTGATGTTTTTATCATTTAATACGATCGTACCAAAGTTGTCAGTTGAACCACTATATTGACTATTTCCTTCAAAAACAGAGTCTTTAATTGTTACAACTGAACCAGCGGATCCTTCTGAACCATCTGATTCTTTCATATATAGTGCAGCATAACCTTTTACTTCACTATTAACAATATTTAAGTCTACTGGGTTGAAAGTGATAATTCCATATCCGGCTTTTCCACCATCAATAACACTATCATTAACGTTTACTGTGATACGTCCAGCAGAACCACCAACAGTTAATGCTTGATAGTTTCCGTATGAAGTTACACTTAAGTTTGCTTTATTTAGGTCTAGTGTAACATCTTTAGAACGGATATCAATAGCACGTTGGGCTCCAACAATAGTAATATTGTTGAACACAACATTTACTGTTTTTCCAGCAGCAGCTCTAACTTCTACTGCAACTACTAATGCAGAAGATAATGTGTGACCACCACCATTGATAGTTATAGTCCCTTCTCCTTTAACTTCCAATCCAACTGATCTTGTAGCATGCGTATGAACATCGCTCACTAACACAATGTCATCAGTCAAAGTAATTTCAGTTTCACCATTAGCCAAAGCTTGTTTTAGAGTGTCTTCTGAATTTACTTCTACTGCAGCAGCTGACACAGTTGGCATAAACAATACTGCCATAAAAATTCCGATAACAAAAATCATTGTTGTTTTTAATTTCTTCATCCTTCATCTACCTTTCTTATTATATATATAGTATAACCTATTTTAAAAAAAATCAATACATGATTTTGTCTATTATTATTTCCAATATTGTGAAAAATATAATAAAAGTGGTATAATTCCTATTAATGTAAGGAGTTTTATTATGAGTAAAAATAATAGAAAAAAGAAAAATAATAAATACCAAAATTCTACTCCTAAGAAACCAGTAAAAAAGAAAAATGATTTAGAAATTACCAAAGAAATTAAAATTGATGAGATTAAACAAATTGCGCAAAATTCTAAATTATCCAAATCGTCTTTGGAAGAAAAAATTCATAAGCTAAACACTCAACCTGCAGATGTATTTTATGTTTCAAAAACTAAAAGAAGATTAAAAAATTGGGCTTTCTATCTATTTTTCATAATCTTTATATCTTTAATATCTATATCAGCTTACAAATTATTAAATTGGAAAACTGATAATATTAAGATTTCAAAAATCGAAGAAGAATTAAATGATATGGTTATTTATGAATACAATACTGAAGCTGGAATTTTAATTAATCCCCCTGAAAATGAGCTTCCAGATATCAAAGAAGAACCAGTTATAAGTGATTATTGGTATTATGCATCTCTTCCTTTTTATGATGTTGACTTTAAAAATTTAATAGAGAAAAATCCAGACACAGTCGCTTGGATAAAAATGAATAATACAAACATTAATTACCCTATCGTTCAGACTACGGACAATGATTTTTATTTAAATCATGCATACGACAAAGCCTTCAATAGCGCAGGATGGGTTTATATGGATTATCGAAATACATTTAATCCAATTAGTGATAATATTGTCATATACGGTCACGGAAGAGTCGATAACACTGTGTTTGGATCACTCAAAAAAACATTAAAGAGCAGTTGGCAAGAAAACAAAGAAAACTTAGTTGTTAATATTTCCACTCCAAAGGAAAACTATCTATATCAAATATTTTCTATTTATACTATTGAAAGTGAAGCTTACTACATTACAACAAATTTTTATTCAATAGCCGATAAACAAAAATGGATTGATACAATGAAAAGCAGAAATACTGCTCAAAGCATTAATGTTGATGTAACTACTGAAGATAAAATCCTTACACTGTCTACATGTTACAACGATGAAGGCATAAGAATTGTTGTTCAAGCCAAACTAATAAAAACTACCGCATAGAACTTGAAAAAGTTCTTTTTTATTTGTGTCTAGAAATATTTAAAATAATTCCAATGCTAACCATACTTATTAATAAAGAGCTTCCACCATAACTAATAAATGGTAAGGTTACACCTGTGACGGGAATCAAACCTACAACAACACATAAATTTAAAAGCGCCTGCAATATTATTTGCGTACCAAGCCCAGAAGATAAATACTTAGCAAATAAATCTTCTTTTGAAAGAGAGATCTTCACTATTTGGTAATACATAAAAGCAAAGGCTGAAGTTACCATCAAAACACCTAAAAAACCAAACTCTTCAGAAATAATTGAGAAAATAAAATCTGTTTGAGGTTCTGGAAGATAAAATTGTTTTTGAATTGAATTACCAAATCCCAGTCCAAATAGTCCTCCAGGACCTATTGCATATAACGATTGAATTATTTGATATCCGCTTCCAAGAGGGTCGCTCCAAGGGTTAATAAAAGAAACAATTCTCTTTAAACGATATGGCGCTATAATAATTAGACCAGCTATCCCTATTAAACCAAGAACTCCACAATAGCCAAAGAAAGATAATTTTAATCCTGAAGCAAAAATTATCACCATTAAGGTCAAAACAACGACCATAGCGCTTCCAAAATCCGGTTCTAACATAATTAATCCAAAGAAAAGAAAAATCACTCCAAGAATCGGAAAAATACTTTTTTTGATATCATTAATATTCTTTTGATTCTTTGCTAAATATTTGGCCAAAAAAATAATTAAACCTACCTTAGCAAATTCACTTGGTTGAAGCCCAATTGGGCCAATAGCAAACCAACTTCGAGAGCCATTACGCACTTGCCCTATTCCAGGTATAAGTACGAGTATCAGAAGAATTAAACATCCAAGGAGTATTAAATTTGCCTTCTTTTTATAAAAATTATAATCAATTTTCGAAACGATATTCATCGCTATAATACTGACTCCTAAAAAGATTGCTTGCATTTTAGCATAATGAAAAGAGTCATTAAATTTATATCCTGCCCAAATTGAACTTGCAGAATAAATCATTACTGATCCAAAAACTGCAATTATAATAGTAATTAATCTTAGATATTTTCCCTCTTTTTTCATTCTATTAGATTTTATTACTAAATTATAAAATTATAACCATACATAATAAATTAGTGCTATCAGCGAAAAAAACAAACTTACTGTATAAAATATCTTTATAATATCCGATTCACAAAAATCCAATTCTTCCAAATGATGATGCAATGGGCTTTTAAGAAATAGTTTTTTATTCCATAATTTAATAAATAATATCTGCAAAAAACTTGATATTGTTTCTATTATATAAACTACTCCAATTAAAACTAATGATATTTCACACTTAAGAATAAGCGCAATTGTAGCAAGAGATGCTCCAAGTGGTAATGATCCTAAATCTCCCATAAATATTTTCGCAGGATAAAAATTAAAGAATAAAAAGCCTATTAATGCTCCTGCTAATACGAAACAAAAAATCGCAATTTCTTGATAACCAATTATATAACTACTCTTCCAAGCTATAATTCCATACGTTAAAAAGGATATAGCACAAAGACCTGCACATAAGCCATCAAGACCGTCTGTTATATTGACGGCATTTGATGAACCTACAAGCATAAATAAAATTAGAAAACCATAAAAGAATTTCAAATCTATCGACCAATTAAAGATTGAGACAATAGTATTATTACCGCTTAACATAAAAACAATAAAGAAACAAACTGCAATTACTATTTCTATAAAAAACTTAGTTAAAATTGAAAGTCCTTTATTATTTTTGAAAGCGATTTTCATAAAATCATCAATGAATCCTAAAATTGTGTAAGAAATAAAAATCATTAAAAGAATAATAAAATTTGAATTGATTTTTATACTATGATTAAAAAGAAAAAATATTAGAATTATTAATGTTGTAAGGATAAAAATGAAACCGCCCATTGTTGGAGTTCCCTCTTTTGCTAAGTGTCTTTCATTTAAATGCTTAGATACACTTTGTGACACATTAATTCTTTTTAAAAGTGGAACTATCATTAAACCTAATAAAATAGAAATAATAAAACCTAGCATTAGACAAATAATAGATTTAGTTAGTATTAGCATAAATCACCTTAATTTAGTAACAACACTACATTACCGTTTTCTTTAATATACATACCAGCATCAGGAGTTTGATGAGCGACTTGTTCTCCAGCTCCACTATAAACTACTTTAAAACCCTTTAAAGCTTTCTTAGCCTCCTCCAAAGACATACCTGTAACATCGGGTACTATAACATATTTTTGATCAAGCCAATTATATTCCTTAGGCATACCTTCTTTCGAGGGTTCAATTTCTAAAATATCTATTGCAGATTTCATAACATTTTTAGCGATTGGAGCAGAAACTGTTCCACCATATTGAGTTACGTTATGTGGACTATCAACTGCTACATATACCACTATTTCAGGATCATCTGCAGGCATAAAACCAATAAACGATAAAATATAACTGTCGGTAGAATAATGGCCATTTTCAACCTTTTGTGCTGTTCCTGTTTTACCTCCCACTCGATAATTTTCAATATAGGCATTACGCCCTGTCCCATTTGCCACAACACTTTCAAGTGTATATCTTACAAGATTGGAGGTTTCCTTTGATATAACTGTTCTTCTCACCTTTTTTTCTGTTACATCTAAAACAGTATCAGTTTCTGTATCTACCATACTTTTAACAATATACGGAACATATAAATTACCGCCATTTACTGCGGCACTTACTGCAGTAATTTGCTGAATCGGTGTAACACTTATTCCTTGACCAAATGCAGTTGTTGCGGTTTCTACAAGTCCCATTTTATCTTCTTTAAACAGAATTCCGGAACTTTCGCCATTTAAATCAATACCCGTTTTTTCTCCGAAGCCAAATTCTCGAATATAACTCATAAGCTTATATGTACCTAATTTTAATCCCATATTTACAAATCCTGGGTTACAAGAGTTTTCTACAACCTGTAGATATGTTTGCACGCCATGACCTCCGTGTTTCCAACAATGAAGAGTTGATCCGTCAACATTTACAGCCCCACTATCAGTAAAATTCCCTTCGAATAAGTCAATTGTCTTTTCCTCCAAAGAAGCTGCTAAAGTAATAATTTTAAAAGTTGAACCGGGTTCATAAGTCTTCCATATTGGCAAGTTACGATTTATTACTTCAGTCGAATAATTTTGATATTCATTTGAATCAAAGGCAGGTCGTGATGCCATAGCTAGAATTTCTCCACTTTGGGGATCTTGAACAACAATTAACGCATTATCTGCATCATACTTACTCATTACATTATTAAGTTCATTTTCAATAGCTTGCTGTAATTCAATATCAATAGTAAGTTGAATAGTTATACCGCTTGTCGCAGGTTCATATACTTCGGACATCTCAAGTCTACTACCTTGTCCATCAGAAAAATATTTAATTGAGCCATTTTCACCAGTTAAATATTTATCATATTGTAGCTCTATTCCCGATAAACCTTGGTTATCAATACCTACATAGCCTAAAACGTGTGATAACAGTTCCCCATATGGATAATATCTTTTACTTTCTTTAACTAAATACACCCCATCATAATTTAAATTTTCTATCTTTTCTGCTATTTCATAAGATAATTGTCTACCTTCGGGATGAACCCTTTCAATAGATTCCTTTTTACTTACATGCTTATACATTTCTTCATAAGAAACGTTTAGGATTTCAGCTAAGTCCTTTGCTACTTTTTCTTTATCAAGAATCTGCCTTGGAACTAACACTAATGAAGTAGTCGTAATATTAGTAGCCAAAACATTTCCATTCCTGTCTATGATTTCACCTCGGTCCGCAGCTATAGGAAGTTCTCTACTATACAAAGAATCAGATAAACTTTTTAATTTATCGTAGGAAAACACTTGAATATAAAAAACTTTAAAAATGACTGCTATCAGTAAAATGATTACTCCTAAAAAGACATAACGCATTCTTGTATGTATTTTATTAAAGAACATATAATCACCGATAAATTATATGTTAAATCTTAGGCCTATATGTTATAACAAAAAAACAAGATTATTTGATCTTGCTTTTAAACTTTTTAATTATCAGTTTGCTAAAAATGACTACTGATGCTCCAAAACAGATTCCAATGATAACTCCTATTATCATTGGAATGACATTATTATCTTGTTTTTCTTGATTTGGCAGGGGATCACCTGAATTATCTTCCGCATCCGGCACCACTTGAATAGTATCTTCGAGTATTGTTGAATCTTCGATTTCACTATCTTGTTCTTTCTCATCTTCAACCTTTGGAATTTCATCTTTTGGCTTATTAGTTTCAGAATCGCTTGGTACTTCAGGCACAAAATTATTTTCTAAAGAAGGCTCTTCTTCTACTTTTTTAGTATTCAATATTTCAAAAGAGTATGGGCCTCCTAAATTTGTGTCCATAGCAGAATACACTATATAATAAACACCTGATTCTAGTTCATATTCCTTTGTAAATTTTCCAGTTCCACCATAGTTTTTATTAAAGTGAGATAACATTTCATTTATAACTTCATTAAGCTTTTCATCATACACTCTGTACCGAAACCAACCACTATTAGCATGTCCTACTGTGTTAATAGTAATATTTGTTTTGTCGTTCAAAGAAAATTTATATACATCAGTATCCCCACTCATAATAAGGCCATAGTATTCATTTTCTAATTGAATAAGATTAGAAGAAGACACAGTATTATTTAATCCTTCTTTTGTATCAGGAAAAGTTTCTGGGATCGTTTCAAATTTTGTTTCCATTTTGTAACTACCTGCTACACTACTTTTAATAGTAAACACATACTGACCTTTTTCCACATATTCATTTAGAGAATATTGAAATTTCCCATTAATGGCATCCCAACCAGAACTCGCAGAACTAACATCATCTAAAGTATAATAAAAATTTCCTTGGGTAGCTTCCGTCTCTAAATAATAATTTATGATTAATCTTCCTGCTTTATCTGCATTAATTTCAAAAGAATATTCTTCATTGTTATTCTGCATACCTGTAACAGGTTTTCCTAGCTCAATTTGAGTAGCAGCATTTACATTAATTGTAAATACTTTCGTGGCAATTAACATGAATATAATTAATATCATTAATTTATGCATTTTCATATATTTCCTCCAATACAGAATTATAAAACCAAAATTATTGTACTGCTTCTAACGTATATGTAAAATTACTTGGCAATTGCTTAACCGGCTCCCCATACCAATTATCTTCATAATTATAATATACGTGACACAATACACCAATTTGACAATATGAAAAATCAACTTCTGCATGTATTGGAGCAGTTTGACTTATTTCTGCTCTAAACGGATGTTCAAAAGAAGGCAAAGTTGGAATTTTAGCCCCTTCCGGAACGTTTATAGCGGTCGGTATTATAGTAACTGGGTGCTGTGGTACGGCATCAAAATTTGGTTCGTTTGTTCCCGAAGGAGTATTATTATTTACCTGATTATTGTTATTATTAACTGTATTATTTGAACTAGAGTTATTATTTGTTGCAGTATTTTGTGATGGCTTAGTTATCACTTCCGATTCAGCCTCTTTTTCCTTTTCTATTTTCATTTCTTCTTCAGTCTTTTCTTCAACTAAAACATAAGTCGAAAAATGATTAGTTATAAAAGTAGCGTATTTAATATTTTGGACAACTTCAATAGTTACATCTAATTTTTCCTTAACAACCATATCTTCTACATAATATACTTTTAAATTTTCTTCTGAAAAATCTTCTGGTATTATGACTCCAACCTTAATTGAATTATTCAAATTTGTAATTAACTTTTCATCTTTAACCAAATCAATTTCATAAGCTACAGCTCTAGAGATAACCTCATCAATTTTTGTATAGTCTTCTTTTAAAACTTCAGTCTGAATTTCCAAATTCTTATTTTCTTTACTATCTTGTACATTAACATAACTATAATTATTTGTTATGTATTTATATTTTACCTCTTCATTAATTTTTTCTTGTTTACAACCAACAATTAAAAATAAACTTAATATCATTAAGATTTTCTTCATAATCTACATCCTTTATTTAAGTATACTATTTATAAAAATAAAATTCCAATAAAAAATCTTCTTTCGAAGATTATAATTTTACTTTCATCATTTCCTTGTAAATAGCTTTAATATTTTCCTTCTTATCATGGTTCATATCAATGAAATTAATATGTAATTGATATCCACTGTCTAGGCTAAATAATAATTCTACTTTACCAGGTTTATAATTTATCGCACTTGATGATATGGATTTGTAAGGGATAATATGAATTTTTTTATAATATACTGCCATAGGATCGCGGTCAAATAATATCATTCTTTTGTTGGTAAAAACTGCATAATCCTTTAAATTTTTATATCCTAATAAGATTTTTTCACTATCATCAACGTATTCCCTTGCATACTCCGGTAAATTTTCTGCTGTAACCTCTGTTTTAAAATCAAAATATTTTGATAATTCTTTAAATTTAATATAAGCCATAGCTTGCACCTCTACTCTATAAATAATATATCATATTAAACCACAAAAAAAAAGAAAGTTTACACTTTCTTTTTTTACTTAGTTAATAATAGTATTAACTACTGCGCCTTCTTCAATGATAATTTTATCATCAAATTCTGTATTTGATAAATCAAGCACATCAACTACAGCGCCAGCTTTAATTGTTACTTTTGGTTCATAATATTTATCGTTCTTAGAATCATAATAAGAACTTACAACAATTTTTTCTACTGTTGTTCCTTCATCAACAATTAATCCTGTTGTACGTTTATCTTGATTAGAATAAATAGTTCCAATTTCAGCATTTTTAATAGTTGCACTAATTTTCCACCAAGTATAAATACTACCAATTTTTCCGCCATCTATAAGAGTATTAGATCCTTGTCCTAAAACCACATCATATAATGGGAATCCAGAAATATCTCTTGATGATAATTTTGTGCCATAAATATTAGTATTTATTAATTCAGCATTGCCATATATTGATAACGCATTTGCAACGCCTCCAGCAAACGATACAACTTCAGTATCTATGATGTTTACATTATTTAAAACATTTTTCTTTGTTGGAGTTGAATACCAACCAAGAGAATTCGCTGACATTTGACCTTTAATAGTCAAATCATTTACAACTACGCTTCCGTTTTTAGAAGCAAAAATATTAGTCATTGCAGGAGCTTTATAACCAGTTTCCCATTCTTCCATATAAGGAGGTTGGTAAGTAGTTCCCATAGTAATGGTTTTGTTATTACCATTAATTTCTATATCTCCTGAAGCGTTAATAATATTACCTGCTGTTGTTTCTCCTGTTTCATCGTAATAGATACTATCATTGATGATTAGAGAATCGTCTGTAATATTCATTACGCCATTTTCAACTATTAATTCTGGGTTTTCAACAATAGTAAATGTTACCGATGTTTTATTGCCTGCAATATCAACAACATAAATTGTGTGTTCTCCTAACGTTTTAGCATTTTCAGCCCAACCTTTTCTATTAGGATTTCCTTCTTCTACTTCTTTTTCATTATGTCCATAAACCCAAATGTTATTTGCATCCCCAAATGACACTGTTACAGGTTCTGCAAAATATAATTTACCATTATATTCTACCGGAGTCATTTCATCTACAGCTAAATATTTATTTAATTTAGTAAATCTTACTGTTGAAAACGTTCTATCAATGTATACCCATTTTTGTGATGCTAAGGTTCCATTTTCTTCTGTTAATTCAAATGGATTTCCTGCACGATCTTCTCCTGTGATTTTGAATGTTGCCATTCCATCTGCTAGGCCATCATTTTCTGATAAATAATAATCAAATGCTACATAATGTGTTCCATCTTCATTTAATTTATCTGAAATTTGGTTCATTGCTAATCCATTGATTGTTGCAACTACATTATATGATTCTTCGCTTAATGTTAAATAAACTAAGATTCTATCTCCATCATTTACATAACGTATATTATTTCTATATTTAACTTCTCCATTTGCCATAAATCTTAAATTTGTTGGTACTGGAGTGGTTCTATCAATATATACATATTGTTGTGATCCTAATGTTCCATCTGCTTCTGTATATTCAAATGGATTTCCAGCAAAGTCTGTTCCTGTGATTTTGAATGTTGCCATTCCATCTGCTAGGCCATCATTTTCTGATAAATAA
>JAFSGC010000015.1 GCA_017434825.1 Bacilli bacterium
CCAATAATTTCCTTTAATTTAGAAGATATTCAAGGAATAATGGGTGCTTATATAAAATTAGGTGCGGCAGTATCATATAATCTTCCGATTCAAATATTTTATACGACTGCAAACGGAAGTCATAGTGAGACTTATTCAGCGCATGGTTCTATCTCTGCGGGTAGTACAGAAGCATTTATAAAGTTTAATCATACAGCAACAAACTGGACAAAAATAAGATTTGATATTGGATCTTCGAGCGGATTAACATATACGCTAGCGGAACTGGGAGTATTTACTACATCGTCAACAGAGTCTGGCGTTAGCTATGTTAACTGGGCAGGAGAGGCAAGCACTTTTACAAGATTTATTGCAACCGATGCAACAAGTGGAGTAGAATCATTCCAATATTATGGTGATGGTGTTCCAAATTGGACAAGCTTGAATTTGGCGCTAAGTAATGGTCTACAAGTATCTGGCACAACTACTACAGGAAAAGAGAATTGGGGAACCACCGATGGAAGAAATCAAACATATTACTTTAGAGCTTGCGACAAAGCTGGAAATTGTACAAATTCACTTGCTTATAATATAAAGTACGATTTCTCAGTTCCGACGATAACTGGGGCATCTTTTTCAGGTATAAATCAGCTTTCCTTTACTGTAAATGATACTTATAGTGGAGTTTCAAAAGTTTGTGTAAATCAAAATGCAACATCGGTGTCTGGATGTACTTGGCAGAATGTTTCTGCTGGTGCTAATACTTTGAGAGTGACTTATTCAAACGTGGGGACTAACTATATTTATGTTAGGGATAAAGCAGGAAACGTTGGTCATAGTTCAGCTATAACGATACCTAATACATTTGCTACTCAAGTCATGATAAATCCAACCGCTGGATTAAATTATTCTACAGTATATGGTAATTTATGGAGGTATATTGGTTCGACAGCTAATAATTATGTTTGTTTCGGAACTACGGATAAATCTACTTGCACTAGTAATCCTGGTGTGTATATGTATCGGATATTAGGGATTGCTTCTGATGGTAAAATTAAATTGATAAAAAAGACTGCTTTTGTATTAGGGACTTCAAATGATTACGATTATACCGATATGTGGCCGAGCCATGGTGCTTATAGTATGTTAAATGGTAGTTTATTTTTAACAAATTCTACATATTTTCCTAGTGGATGGGCTGATAAAGTGGCTACTATATCGTGGAAATATGGAACGCATAATTCAATTAGTTATTGCGATAAAAATGGCCAAACTAACTTTGATGTGGAAAATTCTTTTACAAACTATGTTTCCGCAAAAATAGCTTTAATGTATATGCATGATTATATATGGGCGTATAGTACTACTGGAGTGTGCGGAACGGCTCAGGATTCTTGTCAAAGTTCTTGGGTATTTTTGCCGAACAATGATAGTAATTATTCTAATTCATCTGGGTGGTCGGAGGCAACGATGACTGGGGCTGATGATGTCTCTATATTATGGTATACTAGAAAAGGATTTTATTTAATTCATTATAGAGGATTTAAAGAATATCCAGCTAATTATACAGATTCTTATCGCCCTGTATTTTATTTAAATAGTAATGTTACATGGAAAAGTGGAACTGGAACTGCTTCTGATCCATATATAATAACTTAAAGTATAAGAGAAATCTTATGCTTTTTTATTGTCTAACAAGTGATTTGATATAGATTAAACGTTCGTTTTATTATATAATTTATATGGGTGGTAATGATGTTTAAATATATGAAAGGTCTAGTAACTGAACTAGGGCCTAATTATATAGTTCTTGAATGTAATAATATTGGATATTTAATATATGTAGCTAATCCATTTAGCTATGAAGAAGGTAAAGAATATAAAGTTTATCTATATAATAATGTAAAAGAAGATGAAAATTCTTTATATGGATTTAAAACTCAAGATGAGTTGAATTTATTTTTGAAACTTATTGGTGTTAAGGGATTAGGACCGAAAATGGCTAATACCTTTTTTGCTATGGGAAGTGTTAGTGGCATTGTAGATGCAATTAATCGTGAAAATATTTTGTATTTAACTAAATTTCCTAAAATTGGCGAAAAGATAGCAAAACAAATGATTTTAGATTTAAAAGGAAAAGTTACTGCTGAGACTATTGAAGAAGTAGACAATTCAACTGATGACTTAGTAGCGGTTCTTGAAAGTCTTGGATATAAATCTGCTGAAATTAAGAAAATTCTTAAGGATATAGATAATTCGCTTCCAATAGAAACTCAAGTTAAAGAGGCTTTGAAATTGTTGTTAAAATAAACAAAAGGAGGGTTACATTTGAAAATAGGAATTGATTTTGATAATACGCTAGTAAATACTTATGAAGTAACAAAAGAACGCTTAGATAGGTATCTTCCGGGGAATAATTTGCATTCTTATCATGATTTAGATCCTGTAGAAGAACAAAAGTTTTTTGATAAGTATTATTTAGAAATTTTAGAAAATGTAACTCTGTATCCTTATGCTAAAGAAGCCTTAGAAGAGTTGAGGAAAATGGGATGTACGTTAGTTTTAGTAACTGCTAGAGGAATATACTCGCAAGAATCTGGTAAACCAACATTAAAGGTCTTACAAAAGTTCGGAATTGAATTTGATGAATATTATTGGGGAAATCCAATTAAAGGGCATGTATGTAAAGATAATCATATTGATTTGATGATTGATGATTTGCAAAGCGTTTGTGAAGAAGTTAGTAGTAAAGGGGTAAAAGTACTAAATTTTGGTGAAACTAGCGATAGATTTGCCTATGCTCTTAATTGGAAAGAGGTAGTGGAATACGTTAAGAAAGGACTGTAATATGAGAATAGTAGATACAAATGAACAAACTGAAGATGTTTTTGAAAAAAGTATTCGTCCAGAATCGCTAAGTGAATATGTTGGTCAAAAAGAAATTAAAGAAAATCTTGAAGTATTTATTAAAGCTGCTAAAATGCGTGGTGAAGTATTAGACCATACGCTTTTATATGGGCCTCCGGGATTAGGGAAGACAACTCTTGCTCATATTATAGCTAATGAAATGGGAACTAATATTAAGACAACTTCGGGACCAGCGATGGAAAAGCCTGGGGACTTAGCTGCTGTATTATCAACTTTAGAACCTGGAGATGTTTTGTTTATTGATGAAATTCATCGTCTTCCATCTTATATTGAAGAAATATTATATCCAGCGATGGAAGATTTTGAACTTGATATAGTAATTGGTACTGAAGGAAAGAGTAAAAGTATTAGAATAGATCTTCCTCCATTTACTTTAGTTGGAGCCACTACTAGAGCGGGTGATTTATCGGCGCCTCTTCGAGATCGTTTCGGGATTGTTAATAAGCTAGAATATTATACAGATGAAGAACTTGCTTCGATTATCAAAAGAACAAGTGGTGTATTTGATATGCATATAAATGCTGATGCAGCTTTAGAGCTTGCTCAAAGAAGTCGTAAAACTCCGAGAATTGCTAATCGTTTATTTAAAAGGGTTAGAGATTTTGCTTTAGTACTTGGAGATGGAGAAATAGATTTGGATATTACGAAAGATGCTTTAACAAGACTTAAAGTGGATCCATATGGACTTGATAATATTGATATTGAATACTTAAGAAGTTTAATAAGTAAATTTAATGGTGGTCCTGTAGGTGTAGAAACTATTGCTACATCAATTGGAGAAGAGGTAACAACGATTGAAGATGTAGTTGAACCATTCTTACTTCAAGAGGGATTTATCAAAAGAACAAGAAGTGGTAGAGTTGCTACTACCAAAAGTTATGATCATTTAAAAATAGATTATAACCATTCTTTATTTTAAGGAGGTAGTTTAATGATTTTAGATGGAAAAAAAGTACGTAATGAGATACTTGAGAATATAAAAAATGTGGTTGCTAATGAAAATCTTGATTTAACTTTAGCAATCATTTTTGTAGGTAATTATGCTCCGAGTGAAGTTTATGTAAAAAATAAAGTTAAATATTGTGATAAAGTTGGTATTAAAACCAAGGTTATTCGTATGGATGAAAATGTAATGGAAGCTGATATAATTAAAGAAATAGAAAAACTAAATAAAGATGATAAGATTACAGGAATGATTGTTCAAAGTCCACTTCCTGGGGTTTTAGATTTAGAAAATTGTATTAAATATATTGATCCTAAAAAGGACATAGATGGTTTTACAAAAGAAAGCTTTTATTATTTAGCTCATAATTTGCCAGGGCTAAGACCTTGTACATCAAAAGGAATAATGAGACTGTTAGATTATTACGGTATTGATGTTGAAGGTAAAGATGTATGCATAATAGGTCGTGGTAATTTAGTAGGAAAACCATTATATTTTGAAATGTTAAATAAAAATGCAACAGTAACTATTTGTCATACAAAGACAAATGATTTGAAAGATAAAACTAAGAAAGCGGATATTATTGTTTGTGGAGCTGGCGTTCCAAACCTTTTAACTAGTAAGATGGTAAAAAAAGGAGCAATTGTAATAGATGCTGGGATTACAGTAGTTGACGGAAAAATATTGGGTGATGCTGATTACAAAAGTCTTTGTAAGAAGTGTAAATATATAACACCAAACCCAGGGGGAGTTGGGCCAATGACAATTGCAATGATTATTGAAAATGTCATTGAAGCTTATAGAATGGGAGGAAGTAAATAATGGATAAGCTTATTGCAAATGCGCTAAAGGAAGAAAGAAAAAGACAAGAGGAAAATATTGAGTTAATAGCCTCAGAAAACTATGTGTCAAATGACATCTTAAAACTTCAAGGAAGTATTTTAACTAATAAATACGCTGAAGGATACCCAAAGAAAAGGTACTATGGCGGATGTGAAAATATTGATACGATTGAAAGTTTAGCAATAGAATACGCAAAAGAATTGTTTGATTGTAAGTATGCAAATGTTCAACCACATTGTGGATCATCTGCGAATATGGCTGTTTACAAATCACTTTTAAATATTGGCGATAAAGTAATGGGGATGAACCTTGATAACGGTGGACACTTAACTCATGGACATAAAATGAGCTTTAGTGGAATTGATTATGAGATTGTATCTTATGATGTTAATCCTGATACTGAAGTTCTTGATTATGATGAAATTGAGAAGTTAGTTTTAGAGGAAAAACCTAAAATGATTATCGCTGGAGCTTCAGCTTATTCAAGGATTATTGATTTTAAAAGATTTAGAGAAATCGCTGATAAAGTAGGAGCGTACCTAATGGTTGATATGGCTCACATTGCTGGATTAGTAGCAACAGGACTTCATCCGTCTCCAATTCCTTATGCTCATGTAGTTACTACAACTACTCATAAAACTTTAAGAGGACCTCGTGGCGGTCTAATTTTAACAAATGATAAAGAAATTGCTAAAAAAATAGATAAAATGGTTTTCCCTGGTATTCAAGGTGGACCACTTGAACATGTAATTGCTGCGAAAGCACAATGTTTCTATGAAGCTTTGCAACCTGAATTCAAAGAATATGGCGAGAAAGTTATTAGTAACATTAACGCTTTAGCAGAAAGTTTAAAAGAAGAAGGTATTAGAGTTATATCTGGTGGAACTGATAATCATTTAATTTTAATTGATGTTAAATCATCTTGTGATATTACTGGTAAAGAAGCTCAAAATTTATTAGATAGAATTCATATTACTACTAATAAAAATACTATTCCAAATGATTCAGAAAGTCCAATGGTAGCAAGTGGATTGAGATTAGGATCTCCAGCGATGACTACTAGAGGATTAAAAGAAGAGGACTTTAGAAAAATTGGAAAAATTATTGCTAAAGCGCTTAAGAATAAAGATAACGAAGAAGTTTTAAATGAACTTACAAATGAAGTGTTAGAACTTACTTCAAGATATCCATTATGGTATGAGGTTTAATTTATGTCGAAGTGGGATAAAGTATATTTAGATTTATGTGAAGAAATATTAGAAAAGGGAACTAGGGTACATAATCGTACTGGAATTGACACAATAAAGATTCCGTTTAAATCATTTGAATTTGATTTAGAAGAAGAGTTTCCAATTTTAACTACTAAGTTTGTTGCTTTTAAATCGGCAGTTTTAGAAATGTTATGGTTTTATCAAGTACAAAGCAATGATGTTAATTGGCTTAAAGAACGTGGAGTTAAAATTTGGGATGAGTGGAAAATTGATGATGACAATGTTTATCGAGTTTATAACTCCGATGGAACTTTAAAAAGTGAAAAAGAATTCCCTGAAGGATACGCGGGTACAATTGGGACTGCATATGGTTATATTGTAAATAAATTTAGATTAACACAAAATTTAATAGATAAATTAAAGAATAATCCTACTGACAGAAGAATGATAATGAGTTTATGGCAAAATGATTATTTAGAAACAGCAGTATTACCTTCATGTGTATGGAATAGTATGTGGGATGTAACAGATGGTAAATTAAATTGTATTGTAACGTGTCGTAGTAATGATGTTCCGCTTGGAATGCCATTTAATATTACTCAGTATGCTACATTAGTTCATATGCTTGCACAAGTATGTGGGTTAAAACCAGGAAAACTTTATTATAATGCAAAAGATTTACATATCTATGTTAATCAAATTGATGGTATTAAAGAACAACTTAATACATATAAGGAACAAGGAGATTATCCTGCACCAAAACTGTGGTTAAATCCTGAAATTAAAGATTTCTTCGAATTTGATAATTCAAAGGAATTAAAAGATATCAAATTAATAGATTATAAACATCATAAAAAGATTAAAATGGATGTGGCAGTATGATAAATATTATTGCTGCAGTTGGAAAAAATTTAGAATTAGGCATTGATAATCATCTGCTTTGGAATCTTCCTTCGGATATGAAGTATTTTAAAGAAACTACTATGGGGCATCTTGTTATTATGGGAAAGAAAACCTATGAATCAATTGGAAGACCACTTCCTGGAAGAAGAAATATTGTTATATCTTCTTCTTTGGAAGATGCTAAAGTGGACGTAGCTAAAAGTGTTGAAGAAGCTATTGCTTTAGTAGGCGATGCTGATGCTTTTGTGATTGGCGGAGCGAGTATCTATAAACAGTTTTTGGCTTTAGCAGATAATTTATATTTAACTTTAGTAGATGATGCTCCAAAAGCTGATGTATATTTTCCAAGTTTTAATGAAGATAATTATGAAAAAGAAGTAATAAAACAGATAACTGAAAATGGAATTAATATGAAAATGGTTTTATATAGGAGAAAAATAAATGAGTAAAGGGAAATTAATTGTAATTGAAGGAACTGATTGTTCTGGAAAAGAAACACAAACTAAAAAGTTAATTAGTTATCTTGAAGAGCAAGGGAAAGATGTAGCTACGTTTTCTTTTCCGATGTATCATACTCCGACAGGTAAGATAGTCGGAGGGCCTCTTTTAGGGAAAGAATATATATGTGATGGATGGTTTCCGGAAGGTGCCCCTGCGGTTGATGGGAAAGTGGCATCACTTTATTATGCAGCAGATAGATATTATAATTTGCCTCAAATTAATCAGGCTTTAGAGGAAGGAAAAATTGTAATATTAGATAGATATACTTATAGTAATATGGGACATCAGGGGGGTAAACTTGAAAATAAAGAAGAAAGAATTGCTAGATATAAATTTATTGAAACTTTAGAATTTGATCTTTTGGGACTTCCTAAACCTGATGGAGTAATTTTACTTTTTATGCCTGTTGAAAGTGCTAAAGAAATAAGGGCTAAAAGACCTGAAAAGTTAGATGAAGCTGAACGTGATGATCATCATTTGCTACTTGCACAAAATGCTTATTTAGAAATGGCGGAACTATATAATTTTAAAGTTGTAAATTGTGCTGTTGATGGCAAAATTAGAACAATTGATGAAATAAGTGAAGAAGTAATCAAGTTATATAATGAATTTTAGTTATTGAGTAAAATCAATAACTTTTTTATTTTATGTATTGTATGTTGGGAGAAAAAGATTTATAATTAAAAAGACGTTTTTACGAAGATTTAATAATTTATTTACAGCTAGATAAACTGCATAGAAATATGTGGCTTTTTTTGTTGCACTTGAAAATTAATCTTTGTTGAATGAATAAATTATTATTTCTTCGAGTAGGAAGGAGATGATAAAAAATGTCATTCATCGAGGTTAAACACATTAATAAAACCTTTAAGGTTCCGCTCAAGGGAGAAGGAAAATTCGGAGCTTTAAAGTCTTTCTTTAATCGAAAGTATCAATATATTAAAGCTATAGATGATATTTCTTTTTCGATTAAGAAAGGTGAGATTGTAGGTTATATTGGTCCTAATGGTGCAGGGAAGTCGACGACAATAAAGATATTATCTGGAATATTAGTTCCTGATAGTGGTAATGTTACAATTGATAAAATGACTCCATGGAAAGATCGAAAAAAATATGTGGCAGAAATTGGCGTAGTATTTGGACAACGTAGTCAACTATGGTGGGATATTCCAGCGATTGACACATTTAATCTTTTAAAAGATATTTATAAGTTAGATGAACAGGAGTATCGAAAAACTTTAAAGGAATTAATTGAACTTTTGAATCTTAAAGACATAATTAATATACCGGTAAGACAACTTAGTTTAGGAAATCGAATGAAATGTGAGATTGCTGCATCACTCATTCATAAACCAAAAATCCTTTTCTTAGATGAACCAACGATTGGACTTGATGCAGTATCTAAAAAGGTCGTAAGAGAGTTTATTAAAAAGATTAATAAACAAAGTAATGTGACTGTTATACTTACAACTCATGATATGGCAGATATTGAAGCTTTAGCTAAAAGAATTATCTTAATTGGCAAAGGAAAAGTATTATATGATGGTTCATTAGCCAAACTTAAGAAAGAATATGATTATTTAAGAAAAGTAAGAGTAATTACTAAAGATAAGATCGATATTGAAAAAGATTATATTGTAAGTGCAAAAAAAATTGATGATGGAATAGAGTTTACGATTGATATTCGAAAGACTGAGATTAATGAATTTATCAAACTTATTTCTTCCCAAATCTCAATTATTGATTTAGATATTGATAGTGGAAATATCGATGAACTTATTGTTAAACTTTATGAGGATTTTAAAATATGAAAAGCTATTTGTCTTATTTTAAACTAAAGTTTATGACGGGGCTTCAGTATCGAGCTGCAGCACTCGCTGGACTTTCAACTCAGTTCTTCTTTGGATTTGTATATATTTCAGTTTATATTGCTTTTTATGAGTCTGGAAGTGGAACGTTACCGATGCCGCTTAGTGAATTAGTTAGTTTTATTTGGTTAAATCAAGCTTTCTTTGCTTTAATATTTATGTGGTATAAAGATAAAGAAATAATTAATATGATTAAAAACGGTAATGTAGCTTATGAACTTTGTAGACCTCAGGATTTATACTTTATGTGGTTTTCTAAAATTATGGGTGAAAGATTATCTAATGTAGCATTAAGATTTTTTCCGGTATTACTTATTGCTTCGCTTCTTCCTGGCGCTTATCATTTAGATTTATCAATATCCTTTAGTTCTTTCTTAATTTTCTTAGTATCATTTTGTTTGTCTGCAATATTAATGGTTTCTTTGGTTCTCTTATATCATGTAATTTGTTTGTTTACTTTAGATGAAAAGGGAATAGTTAATATCTTTATGATTATTAGTGATGTTTTATCAGGGATGGTCTTACCGATTCCGTTCTTTCCTGAATTTTTGCAAAAAATATCTAATGTTTTACCGTTTAGATATGTAAGTGATTTCCCATTTAGATTATATGTAGGAAACATTAGTAACATTGATGGTTTAATTGGTATTGGTGTTCAAATAACCTGGATTGTTATTCTTATTGTTCTAGGAAGAGTAATTACAAAAAAAGCTTTAAAAAAAGCTGTGGTACAGGGAGGTTAAAATGAGTTTATATTGGAAATACTTTAAAGTTCATTTTAAAAGTGACTTGCAGTACAAGCTATCTTTTATAATGGCTTTTATCTCTCAATTTTTTATTTTCTTTAGTTATTATTTCACAATTCTTTGCTTGTTTGATAACTTTTCTAGTATCAAAGGGTTTACATTATATGAAGTGCTATTAACCTTTGGAATAATTCAGTTCGGTTTTTCTTTTTGTGAATCGTTTTTTAGAGGCATAGATTTGTTTGATGATTTAATTGTTAGTGGAAGTTTTGATCGCTTATTACTTAGACCGAGAGGAATACTCCATCAAGTCTTTTGTGAAAAGATTAGCTTTATTAAATTTTCTAGATTACTTCAGGCGATAATAGTTTTAATCATTGCAGTTGTTAAAGTTAATGTTGATTGGGATATTTATAAAACAATTACTTTATTACTTATGATTTGTAGTTCAGTAATATTATTTTTAAGCATTTTCATTTTAACTGCATCTTATTGCTTTTATACTGTTAAAGGCTTAGAGGTAAGAAATGTACTTACTGATGGATGCAAGCACATGGCTCAATATCCAATTGGAATATTCAAAAAAGGATTCTTAGGTTTCTTTACTTTTGTTATTCCGTTTGGCTTTGTAAATTATTATCCGTTATTGTTTATTCTTGGTAGGGTAGATAATCTATGGTATATGGTATCGCCGTTAGTTACCTTGTTTTATTTAATTCCCGCGATATTAGTCTTTTATAAAGGTGCTAAACGATATTCCTCGGTGGGATCGTAAAAATTCAGAATAATTTCTGAATTTTTTTATGAGATCAAAAGGAAATCGAAAAATTTTCGGTATATATAAGATAGGAGGTATACATGAACTATTACAATGAAATAAAAAATGAGTTAATAAATAATGAAATAAATAGAAAAGTAAAAAACTATTCCATAAATAAAAGTGATTTGAATGCTTATTATAATGTTGGCAAGATGTTAAGTGAAGCAGGTAAACGCTACGGCAAAAATATAATAAAAGAATATTCAAATAGGTTATCAGTTGATTTGAATAAGAATTATAGTGTTAGATCTTTGTATAATATGAGACTATATTTTGAAAAAATTTGTTGTAATAAAAAATTGCAACCAGTGGCTGCAATTTTAATGTGGAGTCATTATTGTGAGTTGTTACGAATAGATGATGTTGATGAGATTTTATATTATATAAATATATGTAAACAACAAAATCTAAGTAAAAGAGAACTTGAACAAAAAATTAAATCAAATGAGTTTGGTAGATTACCAGAAACTACGAAGATTAGATTGAGAGAAAATCAGCAAGTACAAGTAGATGATTATATAAAAGAACCTATCATGATAAAAAATCTAAATAATTATCAAATTATATCAGAGAAGATATTACAAAAGCT
Source organism: Bacilli bacterium (assembly GCA_017434825.1). Classification (GTDB taxonomy): domain Bacteria; phylum Bacillota_I; class Bacilli_A; order RF39; family UBA660; genus UBA6448. The sequence continues at coordinate 11,332 of JAFSGC010000015.1, forward strand.
GATATTGGAAGACATCCCTTCATTTTTAAAAGAATTAGGTGAAGGTTTTTCTTTTGTAGAAAATGAATATAAGATTAAACTAGGAGATAAATATAATTATATTGATTTGCTTTTGTACAATATTAAATTTAAGTGTTATGTTGTAATAGAGCTAAAAATAACAGAATTAAAGAAACAGCATATTGGGCAAATTCAAACTTATATGAACTATATAGATAAAAATATTAAAACTTTTGAAGAAGAAAATACGATTGGAATTATAATTGTTAAGAAAAATGATAAATATATTATGGAATATTGTTCCGATGAAAGAATTGTAGCTAAAGAATATTTTATAAAATAATTTTTATAGGCAAAAATACTAAACGTAAAATCTGTGTTTCCATACCTTATCATAGGAGGAAATGATATGTTATTTGAAAATGCTGATAATAGTTATATTGATATGCTTTTTAATGTTGGAAATTCGAATAATTACCATGGATTAAATAAAGTCCCGTATACTCAAGATGATACGGAAGGTTTTTTACGTGGTAATATGTTTTCTAATGAATATGAACCATATAAGAATATGACTTATATCAAACCAAAATTAAAAACAGAAAGGGAAAGGGATTTATTTAAAGTGATGGAAGTGGCCTTTGCTATTAATGATTATAATCTATATTTAGATGTTCATCCGGAAGATCAAAAGATTCTAAGTAAATATAAAGCGTGCACAGAAAAGTTTAGAAGGCTAACTAAAGAATATGAAGAAAAATATGGGCCCCTTTCAATTGATGCTGCAAATTATAAGACTTTTAAATGGATAGAATCTCCGTGGCCTTGGGAAAAGGAGGATAGTAAATATGTTTAAGTATGATAAGAAATTAGTTTATCCTGTTGATATAACTAAAAAAGATTTAAAAATGGCTAAATATTTAATTACTCAATTTGGTGGCCCTGACGGAGAATTAAGTGCATCAATGCGTTATTTTTCACAAAAATTTACTATGCCTGACGATAAAGGGAAAGCTTTATTAAATGATATTGCTACTGAAGAACTTTCGCATGTAGAAATGATTTGCGCTATGGTTCATCAACTTACTAAAAATGCGACAATTAAAGAACTCGAAGATGCTGGACTCGGAGGATATTATACGCAGCATGGTGTAAGTTTATATCCTGTAGATACGATGGGAAATCCATTTACAGCAGCGTATTTTGCTTCGACCGGAGATGTCATTGCAAATCTTTCAGAAGATATGGCGGCAGAGCAAAAGGCTAGAGCTACTTATGAGGCATTAATTAACCAAACTAATGACGAAGATATTATTGGTCCATTACTATTTTTAAGACAAAGGGAAATTATCCATTTTAATCGATTTAAAGAACTTTATGATTATTATAAATCTAAAGGATATTAATGAATACTCTCGTAAAAGAGAGTTTTTTCATTGAATTATCTTAGTATTTAGGGTACAATTTATATAGAATACAAAATAATGGTGGTAGTAATGTTAGAAAATTTTAAAAAATATAAACTTTATTATATTGTTTCTATTATTGTTATGCTATTAGCTATAATTGGTTTTTCGTTTGCCTTTTTTGAGGGATCAGTTACAAATAATGTGGATATCAATTATGAAGTAGGCTTTGCTGAAGGGTACAATTTTATAACTAATTCCAGTGTTAATACTGTAAGTTTTGATGTTTCGGCATTAAGTATGTATTGGGACGATGAAACAAAATATAATTCAAAAAAAAATGAATTAACAGTGACTTTAGAAAACTTAGAAAATTATCCAATGAGTTGTACTTACGATGTTGTTTGGAAATGGGATACGTCGGGTGATAGTTATACAATAACATCAGGAGCAACAAAGGAATTTACTGCTAATGCTGGTACAAGTGAATATCAATTAAAAAATACAACTGCAGGAAGTACTACCTTAGTAAATGGAAAGATTACTTCGGGAGAATTGGAAACTATGGTACTAAGACATAGTGTAGAAGTGAGATTTTATAATTTAACCGATATTGATCAAAGTGGACATGCTGGAAAAAATTATAAAGGAAATGTAGTGGTAGAAAATGTTGTTTGCCATGCTGCTCATAAAGACAATCATTTAGTGCCTCAACCTATATATGAACTTTCTGCGGAAGCAAATCAGGGTGATGGAGTTGCACATAGTACATCAGCTACTGCTTGGAAACCAATTTATGGTACAGGAGATTCTATTTTAAGTAACTTTGGAAATACTACAACAAGTGGATGGAATGATGAATATTTAGCTTTTGATGGAAGCGATGATTCTGTTAGTGTACCTATAGAAAACACATTTCAAGGTGACTCTACAATTCAGGTTAGGTTGCAATTTAATGAATCTGGTACTAGAGATGTTATATTAGGAAATTATCCAGATTCTACTAAGTTTGTTAATATTGAAAAATGGACTGATAACTCATATAGAATTGTATGGGGAGATATTGATATTAGAAGTTCTGCGAATACCGTTACAATTGGTTCTCCAGTAACGTTTACTTTAACATATGATAGTACCAATGGGGTAGTTAAGATTTATCAAAATAATCAGTTGTTAAAAACTGCTACTAATACGAGCTATAAGACTGCAGTAGATTGGACTGGAGTCCTTTTAGGTAAAGATAATAGAACAACTGATACTGCTGCTACTCCATTAAATGGAAATGTATATTCTTTAAGGATTTATGATCGAGTTTTAAGTGGTAGTGAAGTATCTGCTACTGTAGCATATGATGCATTTAAGTATTCATATGATGAAGCAAATTATATTTCTAATACTGGTGACACCGTGGGGCTTTCTTATTTAAATACAGGATATGTTCCTGATAGTAATACAAAACTAATGCTAGAATATTCTGCTAATAACCATACATTTGGTTGTATGTTTGGTGCTAGAAAAACTACCGCCGATTCTGTGTATGGAATGTGGATCGGGTCACAAAACGGAAATTATGCATGGATTCATTATGGTAATATTTCGTTTATGGACTTAGGTGGTTTTGCTTATACTTTAAATAATAAAACTTTAATTCATTATAATGGTAATCAGATAACAGTAACAGATTTAGTTAACAACTCAACAATTAGTAAAACTGGAACGACTTCTTATTTTGATTCTCAATATTCTCTAAGATTTTTTACGATGGCTGATTCAACGGGATTAGATGCAAGAATAGCTAACGGAAAAATTTATTCGGCGAGACTATGGGATAATGGTGTGCTAGCTAGATGGTTTGTTCCAGCCGTAAGAACTTCGGATGGTGTTGCTGGATTATATTGTTTGAAAAACTCCACGTTTTATACATCGGAAACTGGAACACACTTTATAAGTGGTTAATGAAAAGTGCCTATTAAGGTGCTTTTTAATTGCATAAATATATTGAACTATTGCATATTTTAGGATAAAATTTTTATAGAATAATATAAGGAGATAAATATGAGAGAGAAATTAAAAAAATATAGATTTTATTATATATCATCAATTATACTAGTGCTTCTTGCAATTGCTGGTTTTTCATATGCTTATTTCGAAGGAAATATAACTAATGATTTTGACATAGATGTTAATATTAAATTTGATGAAGGGTATACATTTAAGACTTCTCATAGTGATGATTCTGTAGAGGCTATAATTTCATCATTAGATATGTATTGGAATCATGAAGATAAAAATGTATACACCAATGAGCAAACAATTACTGTTGAGCTTATTAATGACCGTGATATAGCTACAGAATGCTTATATGATTTGGTTTGGGTATGGGATGGAAATAAAGATAAATATCAAGTGTCTTCTTCGGGAATAAGAGAGTTTTCTATAACAATGAATTCGATTGAGAGTCAGCTTCCAAATTATAGTAGCAATTATAGTATTCTTCAATCAGCAAAGATTACCGCTCCTGCTAAACAAACTGTAACAACGGAACATGAATTTACTGTTAAGTTTTATAATTTAACTAGCGTAGATCAATCAGCACACACAAATAAAACTTATTCGGGTAGTGTGAAAGTAGAAAATGTTGAGTGTAATAAAGTTGCATCTTAATATTGCATTTTTAATATTTGTATAATATAATTATTAAGAAGTTTTAACTTAGTTTGGATTTTTTCTCGGTTCCATACTCAGTTCAAACCGGTTATTAGAAAAAGGAGGAAAAGAAAATGGCTTTAACAAAAGAAGCAAAAGCTGCTATCGTTAAGGAATTTGCTAAGAATGAAAAAGATTGTGGTTCTGCTGAAGTACAAATTGCAATTCTTACAAGTGAAATTAATGAATTAACTGAACATTTAAGAGTTCATAAACATGATTATCATTCAAATCGTGGACTTTTAATGAAAGTTGGTAGAAGAAAAAAATTACTTGAATATTTAAAAAATAACGATGTAAAAAGTTATCGTGAAGTAATTAAGAAATTAAATTTAAGAAAATAGGCACTAAATCATTTTTAGTGTCTTTTTTTATAAAACTTAGGAAGGATGTAAAAGATGAAAAGAGAATTTAAGTTTGATTTTTTAGGAAGAGAACTTACTGTAGAAACCGGACAACTTGCTAAACAAAGTAATGGTAGTGTTTTAGTAAGATATGGAGATACTGTAATACTTTCTGTATGTGTTATGGGTAAGACTCCAGTTACACAAGATTTCTTCCCACTTCAAGTGTTATACCAAGAAAAATTATATTCTGTTGGTAAAATACCTGGAGGATTTATTAAAAGAGAAGGTAGACCTACTGATGCCGCTACTCTTGCTGCACGTTTAATTGATAGACCAATTAGACCAATGTTTGATGAGAATTTAAGAAATGAAATTCAAGTTGTAAACACTGTGCTTTCAGTAGACCAAGATAATTCACCAGAAATGGCTGCGATGTTTGGTACATCTTTATGTTTAGGAATATCTGATATCCCGTTTGATGGTCCTGTTGCTGGCGTAATGGTAGGTATGGATGAAAAAGGTAAATTCATTATCAATCCAACTGCTAAAGAAAGCGAAGTAAGTCCACTTGCACTTACAGTAGCGGGTACAAAAGATGCAATTTGTATGGTTGAAGCAGGAAGTAAAGAACTTTCTGAAAAACAAATGCTAGAAGCATTAATGTTCGCTCATGAAAATATTAAAAAATTATGTGAGTTCCAAGATGAAATTATTGCAGAAATTGGAAAAGAAAAGGTTGTATTAGAACCGGCAGTAATTAATCCTGATGTTGATAAGGATGTTAGAGATTATGCTACTGATGATATGCTTGCTGCAATTCAAATTAAAGAAAAATTAGAAAAATATGCTAAGATAGATGAAGTAAAAGAAACTACAATTGAACACTTTGCTGAAGTTTATGCTGAAGATGAAGAGTTTGATAAGAAAATGAAAGATGTTTCTAAAGTGGTTAATCAAATCGAAGCAGATGAAGTAAGAAGATTAATTATCGAAAAACATATTCGTCCTGATGGAAGAAAAATGGATGAAATTAGACCTTTATTTGCTGATGTAGATATTCTTCCTCGTACTCATGGTTCAGGATTATTCTCAAGAGGGGAAACTCAAGTTTTAGCTACTACAACTTTAGGACCTTTATCAGATCATCAAGTATTGGATGGTTTAGGAATTGAAGATGAAAAGAGATTTATGCTTCATTATAATTTCCCTTCATTCTCTGTTGGAGAAGTAGGAAGATACGGAAGCCCAGGAAGAAGAGAAATTGGTCATGGTGCTTTAGGAGAAAGAGCTTTAGCTCAAGTTATTCCTGCAGAAGATGAATTCCCTTATACTATTAGAGTAGTTTCCGAAGTATTAGAAAGTAATGGGTCATCAAGCCAAGCTACAATCTGTAGTGGATGTTTATCATTAATGGCTGCAGGTGTTCCAATTAAAGCTCCAGTTGCTGGTATTGCAATGGGATTAATCTCAAATGGTAAAAAATATACTATTTTAACTGATATTCAAGGTTTAGAGGATCATATGGGAGATATGGACTTTAAAGTTGCTGGTACAAGAGAAGGTATTACAGCACTTCAAATGGATATTAAGATTAAAGGTGTTACAAAAGCAATTTTAAAAGAAGCTTTAGATGAAGCTAAAAAAGCTAGAATGAAAATTTTAGATGTAATGGAAGAAAAGATTGCAGAGCCTAGAAAAGAACTTTCTAAATATGCTCCAAAAGTTGTTACATTTACAATTGACCCAGACAAGATTAAAGAAGTAATTGGTAAGGGTGGAGAAATGATTACTAAGATTATTCTAGAATCTTCAAATGTTAAAACTGTAAATGATAAAGACGCAGTTAAAGTTGATATCGAAGATGATGGAAGAGTAATTATTTATCATAATGATTCTGAAGTTATTGCTAAAACAAGAAGCATGATTGAAGATATTGTTAAAGAAGTTGAAACTGGTGTTATTTATAATGCTAAAGTTGTAAAAGTTGAAGACTTTGGATGTTTCGTTGAATTATGGCCTGGTTGTGAAGGTTTAGTACACGTTTCGCAACTTGATTATAAGAGGGTAGAAAAACCAAGTGATATGTTCTCTGTTGGAGATGAAATTATCGTTAAATCATTAGGTTATGATAATCGTGGTAGATTAAATCTTTCTCGTAAAGAAGCTTTACCAAAACCTGAAAAGAAAGAGGATAAAGAAGAATCTACTGAAGAAAAGAAAACTAAAAAAAGAACAAAGAAATCTGAAGAATAAAACATAAAAAATCCTATCGATATAGGAAAAAGATAGTTTCAAAAACTATCTTTTTTTGTTATACTAATAATATAGAAAAGTAGGGATAAAATGAAGCGATTAATTTCAAAAAATAACAAAGGATTTACACTGATAGAGCTATTAGCGGTAATAGCGTTAATTGGTGTGGTGTTTTCAATAGCAACACTTTCAATATCATCAGTGCAAAAAAGAGTTGTTGAAGCCCAAGAAAAGAATGTAATAAATCGAATTGAAGTAGGAGCTCAAAAGTATTTTGATGATACG
>JAFSGC010000016.1 GCA_017434825.1 Bacilli bacterium
AAAATATTAGTAAATCTTTTTCAATCCCGAATAATGAAAATAATAGCTACGGAGGTAGAATGAGAAATAAAGTATTAATAGCGCTTGCTGTAGCGATAGTATTTACAAGTAGTTTATTACTTGCGGTTTTAAATGGTCGTGGACAACTAGTAACAAATGAACTTTTAGATAATCCTCAGGGAATTGCTTTAATGGTTCATGATGGAACTCAGTACAATAAGGCTACATCAGTAAGTAACTCATTTAAATATGTATTAAATAGAACTTTAACCAAATGCGAAGGTGGAGGAGCTGTAGTATCGTATAATAGATCAACGGGAGTAATTGAATATAGTTTACCAACCGCTGATATGTGTTATGTATATTTAGATTTAGATACGACACCTCCAACAGTTACATCTTTGGTATTAAATAGTGGGGAAACATATTCAACTACAAAAGCGGTTCCTGCAGTATTAACTTTTCCTTTGCCAGAGGATGACTGGGATGGATATTGTTTAACACTGGACTCTGATGGTTCGGATTGTACAAGCGGTAATAAATGGCAAACTTTAGGTACTAGTCCTATGTCTTTAACATTTAATTTTACAGTAGACGGTGATCAAACTGTTTATGCATTTATAAAAGACATCGCAGGCAATCTATCCGCCGCTATAAGTGATTCAATTATTGTTGATACGACCCCTCCAAGTATTCCAACATATAGCGCGTATTACGCTTCTGGTGGAGCTGCATATACATCTGGAACATGGACTAATGCTTTAGTTTATACAGATATATCATCTAGTGATGCACTAAGTGGATTAAATAGGATAGAATATAGATGGTCTACATCGACAACTTGGACCACATTAGGCTTTGAAATTTCTGCTTTACAAAATGGTAAGGGAACTGAATCGTGGACATTACAAAATCGTGATCAGATTGCATATTTTAGAGCTTGTGATAATCTAGACAATTGCTCAAATGAATCGGCAGCTTTTAATATTAAATATGATGTAGACACGCCAAGCTTAACTTCAGCTGCAAGAAGTGGTTATAATTATGTTGCCTTTACAACATCGGATACAGGCGGAAGTGCAAGTCTAAAATATTGTATAAATACTAGCAGTACTGGAAGTGGCTGCTCGTGGACTGATACAACAGCGGGAACAATTACGACGACAGATATTATCCATGTTGGAGGAACATATTATGTTCATGTCAAGGATGGAGCTGGAAATGTTGGTCATAGTAGCTCTTTTACAATGCCATATACTTTAGGCGGATATCTTATGACAAATGCGCCGGAGGGATTTAAAAATACTGCTCTAGCTGGAGAATTATACCGTTTTCGAGGAACAGCATCAGACAAGATATATAATCACGTTTGTTTTGGAACAACTGACAAATCAACGTGCACTGGAAATACTGATGTTTATATGTACCGGATTATTGGTATGCAAAGTGATTATCAAGTAAAACTTATAAAAAAAGAAGCAATTAATGATGAACAAAAGTGGAACGGTGACAATTTAGTAAACACTTGGTGGGAAAATTGTCGACCATATGCACAAATTTCTGGGTCAGCATATTTAGGAAACTCAACATATATGCCAGCTGAATGGAAAGTCTTACTTTCATCGCATAAGTTTTATACAATGAATGATTCTGACTTTAAAGCTACTGCTTCTACAGCGAAAGTTTATGCTGCAGAAAGTGAAAGTGGCACTTACACGAGTACTGTAGGTCTTATGTACATTCATGATTATTTATATGCCTATAATGCGGATGTTTCTTGTGGTGAAGAACAGGATTATTCTACGTGTCGTAGTTCGTGGATTCATTTAGCCAATAACGATTCTGCGCCAATGAGATCATACGAATGGACTATGTCGAGAGCAGAAAGTATTGCTGAACTTGTCGGTTGGTTAGAGTGGGACGATGTTCACTATGCTTATTCTATTGCTGGGGACGGATACGTTGCAGGTGAAAAATATGACGAAATAAATACATATCGTCCAGTAATATATTTAAGAGCAGGAACTCAGTTTGTATCTGGAAGTGGTACAGCCGCTGATCCGTTTATTATAAGAACAGACTAATAACTAGGCTTTATAGGCATAAAATGCTTGTGTAAGCCTATTTTTTTTGATACAATACTTTTGGCAATGAAATTGCAAATAAACATTGATGTGGACTATGTTCCTCGAGTGCCCGAAGAGGGTGAGGATGTGGGGTGAAGCATCAAGGTGAAGTAACGAAGGAGGGAAAATTTTATGGCCGTAGTTTCAATGAGTTATTTATTGGAAGCTGGAGTTCATTTTGGTCATCAAACAAAAAGATGGAATCCAAAAATGAAAGAGTATATTTTTAATTCAAGAGATGATATTTATATTATCGACCTTGAAAAAACTCAAAGTTTGTTAGAAGAAGCTTATAATGAAATTAAGACAATCGCTACAAACGGAGGAAAGTTCTTATTTGTAGGAACTAAAAAACAATCAGGAGAAGTATGTGTAGAAGAAGCTTTAAGAAGTAATTCTTACTATGTAACTGAAAGATGGTTAGGTGGTACTCTTACTAACTTTAGAACAATTAGAAGAAGAGTTAAAAGATTAGAAGAAATCGAAGAAATGGAAAAGAATGGTACTTTTGAAGTTCTTCCTAAAAAAGAAGTAATTGGTATTAAGAAAGAATATGAAAAATTAAACAAATTACTTTGTGGTATTAGAGAAATGGCAAAATTACCTCAAGCTCTAATCGTTGTAGACCCTAAGAAAGAATACAATGCTATTTGTGAAGCTAGAAAATTACGTATCCCAGTATTTGGTGTTGTAGACACTAATGGAGATCCAGATCTAGTTGATTATGTTATCCCTGGTAATGATGATGCTGTAAGAAGTATTAAAGTATTACTTGGAGTACTTACAAATGCTATTTGTGAAGCAAATGGTCTAGAAATGGTTGATTACGTTTCTGAAGATGATAAAAATAAAGCTAAAGAAAAAGCTTCTATGGAAGAAGTTATGAAAGATGACGCTAGCGTTAAAACTGCAAAAGCAGAAAAAGCTAACGATGTTTATACAGTAACTGATATCGTTGAAGAAGAAAGTGCTGAAGAAGTTGATTATTCTTCTAAAACTTTAGCAGAATTAAAAGCTATTGCAAAAGAAAAAGGCGTTAAAGGTTATTCTACAATGAAAAAAGAAGACCTTATTAATGCAGTAAAGTAGGTATAATATGGAAATAACTGCTAGTTTAGTAAAAGATTTAAGAGAAGCTACAGGCGCTGGAATGATGGACTGTAAAAAGGCATTAAGCGAATGTAACGGAAATATGGATGAAGCTGTAAATTGGCTAAGAGAAAAAGGTATTGCTAAGTCTGCTAAAAAAGAAAGCAGAATTGCTGCTGAAGGACTTGCTAATATCTATGTAGATGGTAACAATGCTGTTATCGTTGAAGTAAATAGTGAAACTGACTTCGTTAGTAAAAATGAAGAATTCAGAGCTATGATTGACACCATTGGAAATTCAATTTTAACAAGTGAAGCAACAACATTAGAAGAAGTAAACGCTCTTCCTTGCGAAGAAGGAACAATTGCTGACTTAGTTATTGCTAAAACTGCTAAAATTGGTGAAAAACTATCATTAAGAAGATTTGAAAAAGTAACAAAAGCTGATAATGAAAGTTTTGGTTCATACATTCATATGGGCGGAAAAATTGCAGTATTAACAGTTATTAAAGATGCTTCAGAAGAAATTGCAAAAGAAGTTGCAATGCAAGCTGCTGCTATGAAACCTTTATATGTATTTGTTGAAGATGTACCTGCAGATGTACTAGACGCTGAAAGACAAGTTCAAAAAGAAATTGCTATCAACGAAGGTAAACCTGCTGAAATCGCTGAAAAAATGGTTGAAGGAAGAATTAAAAAGTATTACAAAGAAATTTGTCTTGCTGAACAACCATTCATCAAAGATGGCGATATATCTGTAAGTAAATACGTAGCTAACAATGGTGGAGAAATTAAATCTATGGTACGTTATGAAGTAGGCGAAGGTATGGAAAAAAGAAATGATAACTTTGCTGAAGAAGTAATGAACCAAGTTAACGGAAACTAATTAAAAAGACATTCTATTTGAAAAGAATGTCTTTTTTTGTCGATTAAATTATTGGTAGCGGTTATAAAAAAATGACACTTAATTCATAAGAATTAAATGTCAACCGATTTTTAGGTAGGCATTCAACTCATCAAAACTGAATGCTTCCTTTTTTATTTTATGCAAGTTTACCTTGACATATTCAAGATATCATAAAACTTGAGTATTATCAAGGTTATATTTGACATCCAAAAGGGAAGTATCTTTTTTTTAATAGTTAAATATGTTAAAATTAAAATGGTGAACCGAATGAAAAAGAATAAAATATGGATATTTAAAAGTACTAGACAAATGACAGTATCAATTATATTATTTTGTTTATTTATGCTAGGTTTCATTTATTTTGGATCTAAGGATTATAAAGTAAATAAAATAACTGATAGTGAAAAATTTGTTAGTGAACATAAAGAAGTAGTAGGAGATAATGTATTTACTTATATAAATGCAAGTGATGTTTATACTTATATCAGAAGGCCAGATGTGTTAATCCTATTTGGTATTCGTAATAGTGACTGGGTAGGGTATTATGCCAATGTTTTAAATGAAGTTGCTAAAGAAATTGGAATAACCCAAATCTATTATTATGACATAACTGATGATCGTAAGGATGGGAATGCAACTTATGAAAGTATAGTTTATTATTTAAAAGATTATGTTACATATTTAGATGATGGAAAAATGAATTTGTATGGTCCAACTTTATTAATTAAGACTGATGGTGTTATTACTTATTTTGATGATGAAACTGCAGTAATTAAAGGCAGTGTTAGTGCGGCTGACTACTGGGATAATTATCAAACTAATCTAAAGAAAGAAACTTTAAAAGTTGCCCTACAAGATTATATGAAAGGGGTAAGCTAATGGAAAAACATGTAGGATTTAAAGCTAGTTTATTTGTAATTGTATTGCTTGTTTTTATTGTCGGTGGTTATATTTTAATGCAAAAGAGTGTTGTTTTAAAAGATAAAAAGCCAAATAACAAAACTCAAGAAAGTGAAACTGTTAAAGATATTCGATTAGACAGTACTAAGGAATATATTTACTATAGTGAGGTTGAACATATTACTCATGAGCTAGATATAGAATATAAGAATATTACTTTGAATTTTAAAGATTCAAATGGTATAGCCAAAAAACTTAATGATGAAACAAAAACTTTGAAAGAATCATTACAATATGATAAAGAAAATGAAAATGCAGTTTATGACAACTTAGTTAGTGCAAAATATAAATTGTATAATACATATTATTTTGATAAATATATATCTTTAATAGTAGACTATTACAATTATGATTGCGAGAATTTAATTTCTTATTTATCTACTGAAACTTATGTATTTGATAAAGCTACAGGAAATTTAATTAGCGATGAAGAAATATTAAATAGTTTTGAGTTAACTAATGAAGATGTTATAAAAAAAGTAAAGAGTCATTTAGAAGATGAAGACGTTGCTAAAACAGAGGAAGATTTAGATATTGATGCTACAATCGATGGATTAAAAGATTTAGATTTATTTGTCGATAAAATCGGGCGTTTATCGTTATCTATCCTTGTAAAAAGTGACCAAAAAGATTATAATGAAATTATATTATTAAATTAAGGAGAAATTAATGGATACTGAAACTAAAATGAAAAAAGCTCTAGAAAATGTTGTTCAAAGACTTACAACAATTAGAGCAGGACGTGCTAATCCAGCGTTAGTAAATGGGATTATGGTAGAATATTATGGGGTACCAACACCACTTCAAAGCTTGGCTAATATTACAGCTCCTGAAGCTAGACAATTACTTATTAAACCTTTTGATCGTAGTTGTGTAAAAGATATCGAAAAAGCAATTCAAGAAGCAAATATTGGTATTAATCCAACGAATAATGGAGAAATGGTAATTTTAACAGTTCCAGAACTTACTGAAGATCGTCGTAGAGAATATGTTAAGTTAGCTAAGAATATTGGAGAAGAAGGTAAAGTTGCTTTAAGAAATATTCGTCAAGATGCAAAAGAAGAAATTACTGCTGCTAAATATCCTGAAGATGAAGAAAAATTATATATTGAAGATCTTCAAGAACAAATTGATAAATATAATAAATTAATTGATGAAGAAATCAAGAAAAAAGAAACAGAATTAATGGAATTATAATGGATAAATCAACAAAGATATTTTGGTCTATAATAGCAGTAGCGGTTCTATTTATTATTTTAATCGCTGTAATCGGCGGAAGAGAAAAGAAAATAGATTATGATGTTTCAATGATGAATGAAGTAACTGTAAGTGACATATTAAATATGTTTGAAAGTAAAAAAACATATGTGTTATATGTTGGTCGTAAAGATTGTGAAGTATGTGTTAATATGATTCCAACTTTAGCGGAGGCCCAAAAACAAAATAATTATATTACTCAATATTTAGATATTGAAAAAGTAGATCGTTCATCTGATGAATGGCTTGAATTAGTGGAAAAGCTTACTATGAAATCTACTCAAACAACAACCGAAGATGGAACTGGAGAAGAGATAACTGAAACGTATGGATATTTCTTACATAACTATGGATTTACTCCAACAATTGTGGTTATTAAAGAAGGAAAACAAACGGCTGGTTCTATCGGCGGATCTGATAAAGATACATTCATTAAATGGATATCAAATAAAGTAAATTAAATATCAATGTAACTATTGATATTTTTTTTATGGATTTGGTATTATTAATATGAAAGAAGGTAGAAATGTGAAAAAAATAGGCGCAATATTAATAATTATGATGCTAGTTCTATGCGGGTGTGAGAAAAAAAGTTCAAATGTAGATAATAAACAAGAAATAGAAATTAAAAATGTTGAATTAACTGATGAAGAGCTAGTTAAAGTTTGGAATGTAATTAATGTTCTTTCTCAAGAAAAGGAATCTCTTAGTTATAATGATTTTACTAATCAAGAAAAAATCGGTTTTGCTTTAGATCTTTTGGCTATTGAAAATACGGATCCTGAAACTTATATTGTAAGCGACTATGAAAAATCAAAAGATGCTATGACAGATGTTATAAAAAGGTATTTTGGTCAAAATGCCGAAATAGCCATGGAAGACTATATGTGTGAATATTGCGTTAATGAAGTTTTATATAACTATAATGTAGCAAAAGAGGAATTTGAATATGCATATCACGGACATGGATACTCTAGTTTAATGATTACAGATAATATTATTAGTACTAAACAAAAAGGAAATGAATATTTAATAGAAGTAGCAAGGTTATATGCGGGTCCAGAAAGTGATATCTATTTCGAAGATCCAACACAATTATTTAAAACTGCAACAGATGCTAAAAAAATGGAAAATATGGTGATGGACATCAAGGGAACAGATTACTGTTCATATGATGCTGACACAGGTATGGAAACTTGTGATTTCTTAAAAGTTTTACAAGATAATCCATATGAATTTGCAATTTATACTTACACATTTAATTTGGAAAATGAAAATTTAATTTTTAATAATTATAAATTAAATTGAAAAAACGACGATTATTCGTCGTTTTTCTATGCTTCTTCAATAAAGTGATTACTTTTATGTGGTTCATCAAAAAGTAGGTTAGGATAACCTTGTTGTCTTAATGCTTCATAAGTAACTATAGCTACACAATTTGAGAGATTTAAAGCTCTTACATTCGCAGTCATTGGAATTCTCATACAATGTTCTAAATGCGGTTTTAGTAGCTCTGCAGGTATGCCTGTGCTTTCCTTCCCAAAAATAAAATATAAATTTTCATCTGTATTTGAATAATCAAATGAATCATGAGGTTTGTGACCATATCTAGTAAAGTAATAAAACGTTCCTTTATTTTTACTATAAAAGTCTTCGATGTTTTCATATACTTCATATTCGCATTTATCAATGTAGTTAACACCACATCTTTTAACGGTTTTATCATCTAATTTAAATCCTAATGGTTTAATTAAATGTAATTTAGAACCACTTGCAATACATGTACGCATTATATTTCCTGTATTTTGTGGTATTTCCGGTTCAAATAAAACAATATTAATCATAATTCTTTCCTCCATTTAAAAAGCCATTACTGGCTTATTTTTTCATATTCGTATTCTGTTAATAAATCTTTAAAATCATCAACATTGAAAACTTTATTATCTTCGATTATAACTTTTTCTAATTGATTGTTTTTAAAGTAGAGAATACAAGGTGCATTTTTGATTTGAGTAGTATTAAATGCATCATTTAATCTTGTATATATATCTTTATCTTCTATTTCATCTGTAATATTTATATAATAGAATTCATCTTTAAGATTGTATTCATCAATAACATTTTTTAATTTCTTTTCTAATTTATATACATCCTCATCATTGTTGTAACTAATATATACAAAATATTCACTAGGTGATTCTTTTAATACTTGAACAATTTCAGTTAAATCTTTAATTTCGTATGTAACAGTCGATGTAGTAACTAAATAACTGTTCATTAATTTTTCAGTTTGTTTTACATTATACCAACTTAGTATGTACCAAATGAGTAGAATAATTGCTATGAATATTAGTGCTCCATATATGTAATGTCTAATAGTAAAATACTTATCACTTTTATTCTTTTTTTGCATTATTCATCACCTCCTTTATTTTATCAAATTATTTATTTAAAGTAAATGTTAAACAAAATTGACAATGTTAATCAGTAGTTTCCTCTTGAATTTTAACTAAGACTTCACGAGGTTTCGAACCGTTTTGAGGTCCAATAATTCCGCGCGCTTCAAGCAGGTCAATAACTCTTGCTGCACGATTGTAACCAAATCTAAATCTTCTTTGGATAAGAGATGCGCTAATCTTTCCAGTTTGGATAGCAAATTCCACAATTTCATCATACATTGGATCATCATCACCAGCTTCGCTATTAGAGCTTCCTGCAGAAGATGAGTGAACATCTTCGTTAGTAAATTCTTCGCTGTATTTAGCGGTTGCTTGAGTTTTACAATATTCTATTAACTTACTAATTTCGCCATCAGAGATAAAGCAACCTTGAATTCTTGTTGGAACGCTTTGGCCCATTGGAGCGTATAACATATCTCCTCGACCAAGTAGTTTTTCAGCACCAGCAGCATCTAGTATTGTTCTTGAGTCAATTGATGAAGAAACTGCAAATGCAATTCTTGATGGAATATTATTTTTAATAACACCGGTAATAATGTCTGTTGATGGTCTTTGAGTTGCTACAATTAGGTGAATACCAGCGGCTCTTGCCATTTGAGTAATTCTCATAATTGAGTCTTGAACTTCTTTTGAAGCAACTAACATCAAGTCTGCAAGTTCATCGATGATTACTATAATATATGGCATTTTTGCCATTTTATTATCAGGATGTTTTTTATTTTCTTTTTCTATCCATTCGTTATAACCTGCAATATTTTTAAATTCTTTTTCTGCAAATAATTCATAACGATTTTCCATTTCACTAACAATTTTTTGAAGTTTAGCATTAGCTTTCTTAGGATCTGTAACTACTGGGCAAAGTAGGTGAGGAGTTCCGTTATAATTTGAAAGTTCAACCTTCTTAGGGTCTACTAGTACAAGTTTTACTTCATTAGGTTTATAACGCATTAAAATTGAAGCAATGATACTATTAATACAAACTGATTTACCAGAACCGGTAGAACCTGCAACTAAAAGGTGCGGCATCTTAGTAAGGTCTGCTAAAATTGATTTACCCATTATGTCTTTTCCTAGGGCAACTAGGATTTTGTTATCACTCTTAGTACTTGCGGTGCTTTCTAATACTTCTCTAATACCAACACTAGCGATTTCACGATTTGGAATTTCAATACCAATTGTATTCTTACCAGGAATAGGTGCTTGAATTCTAACGTCTTTAGCAGCCATTGCTAAAGCTATCTCTTTATTTATATTAGTAATTCTATTTACTTTAGTTCCATTTGGTACTGTTATTTCATATTCAGTAACCGCAGGCCCAATATGAATTTCAACAACTTTACCTTTAATCTCAAAGTCATTTAAAACTCTTTCCAATGTTTCTTGATTACTTCTAATGAAAGCTTCTTCGCTATTAGTTTTATTTTTAGGAGTAGGAGTTAATAAATCAAATTTAGGTAATCTATAATTCGAAGTATCAATGTCTTCTTCTTTAACATCAGCATCAAATGATTCTTGTTTGATAGCGGGCTCAGCGTTAATACTTTTAAGTTCATCAATACTAGTAATAACAATTTTATTATCTTTTTCTTTAACTGGTTCCGAAGAAGTATTTGCTCCAATCGGTTCAGCGTTTTTAATTCCTACTAATTCATCTCCCTCAACAATGTATTCTTTACGTTCACTGTCAGAAGAGGAACTGGTTCTTTTTCTCCTAAATACAGACGTTAATTTCTTAAATAAATCTGCAAATGTAATGTTAAATGCTAAAATAACTGCGAATAGACCAAGTACAATTAAAAATGCAATAGTACCAGCTTTACCAAAACAAGCAGCGCATAATCCAATAGCAATGGATCCTAAAGCGCCGCCCCCAATAACGATTGTGTTATCACCACTTGTAAGTAAGCCTCCATCGCTACTGATTGTACTGATTCTTTCCATATAATTTTCGTACGTAATATTAAATAATTCTTTAAAATCTTGCGTTTGATTTAAAAACTCAAAATGAGCTAACGTTAAAAGGATAGTAAGAATTAAATATACTCCAATAAGTCTTTGGGTAAAAAAATTAGGAAGTTTTCTTTTAAATAGACTATATCCGCCTAAATATACTAAAGCAATTAGGACTATAAACCAGTATTCACCGGCTAAGAACATCGCGAATTCTTCTATGAATAGACCGACAGGACCAAAGCATGCTAGACCGCATATTCCTATTAATATTAGAATTAATCCAATAAATTCTACACTATATGAAAAACCTTCTTGGGTTTGTTTACTTTTCTTTTTCTTTGCCATATATCTTCACCATAACAATTATATCTTAAAAAGACTCTATTTGCAAAGTTTTATTATGTAGAATTCCTAGACAAAATCAGTATTTTTCCTTATAATTATTGGAGGTGAGAAAACATGAATATTGAAGATTATAATTACAATTTACCTGAAGAATTAATAGCACAAACTCCAATTCAAAATCGTAGTGAATCTAAGTTACTTGTTATGGATAAAATAAATGGAGATATTGAAGATAAAATTTTTAAAAATATTACAGAATATTTACAAAGTGGAGATGTATTAGTTTTAAATGATACTAAGGTATTGCCTGCGAGAATTTTTGGGAATAAAATTGATACTAATGCACATATTGAACTTCTTTTATTAAAAAATATTGAAGGAGATATCTGGGAATGTCTATCAAGACCTTTTAAAAGATTAAATGTGGGTACTAAAGTAAAGTTTGGTGAAGACTTAACTTGTGAAGTTATCGAAAAAAAAGAAGAGGGAATTATTCTCGTAAAATTTTTCTATGATGGAATTTTTATTGAAATTATTGAAAGACTTGGACTTATGCCACTCCCACCATATATTCATGAATCTTTAGAAGACCAAACTAGATATCAAACTGTTTATGCTAAATATTTAGGAAGTGCCGCTGCCCCAACTGCCGGCTTACATTTTACCAATGAACTTTTAGAAGAATTACAAAACAAGGGAGTGGAAGTATTATATGTTACACTACACGTTGGACTGGGAACTTTTAGACCAGTTCAAGAAGAGGATATAACTAAACACGTAATGCATAGTGAACATTATAAAATGACTAAAGAAGTTGCAGATAGACTTAATTTAGCAAAACAAGAAGGAAGAAATATTTATGCAGTGGGTACTACCTCTACAAGAACTTTAGAATCCATTATGACCAAACATGGAAAATTTATAGAATGTGAAGATGATACTAGTATTTATATTTACCCAGGGTATGAATTCAAAGCAATTAATGGATTAATAACAAATTTCCATTTACCAAAAAGTACACTATTAATGTTAGTAAGTGCATTTAGTTCACGTGAGAATATTTTAAATGCATATAAACATGCTATTGAAAATAAGTATCGCTTCTTTTCCTTTGGCGATGCAATGTTGATAAAATAAAAAACGATAGAATTAATTTCTATCGTTTTATTCTTTCTAGAGTCCATAGATCTTCGGGTACATCTTTAAGTACTCGATATAGTCTTTGTTCCAGTCTAATTAAATTAGGATCATATAGTTTAAAGTTAAGCATACATAAATCCCTAATTTCTTCCATTGTATTTCCACTTTCATGAGCTTCTAAAAATAAAAGCTCTGGGTCGATCATTTTAATGTAAAAATATGCTTTTTCAGCGTGTGTTACTGCAGTATATCTTCCGTTTGAAGAAATCATTTTTTCAGCGGCAAAAGTCATCATTGATAAAAGACTAGAACTTTTTCCCGTGAAAAAGTATCTCCAGTATTCAACAGCTTCATCAAGTGCTTTCATTTTTTCTTCATCAATTGATGCAAAATCACTTTTCCAAACGTATCTATAAAACGATAAAATCGTTTCTTTCCTTGGTATTGTTTTCATAATTAACCCCTTTGTGCGGTTTCATATACTAAAATAAAGTGAGAAATTTGTCAAGTTCTATGCTATAATCAAAAAAGAAAGGCAGGTCCTTATGAAAGTAGAATTTAAATTAAAATATAAAGATCACAATACTGATGCAAGACTTGGAACAGTATTTTTTAATGGAAAAGAATATCCAACACCAATGTTTATGCCTGTAGGTACAGAAGCTACGGTTAAAACTTTAAGTCCTGAGGAATTAAAGGAAGTTAGAAGTGGTATTGTTTTATCAAATACATATCATTTATGGCTGCGTCCAGGAGAAGATATTGTAGCAAAAGCTGGAGGGCTTCATAAATTTATGAATTATGATGGTCCAATATTAACTGATAGTGGAGGATTTCAAGTTTTTTCACTAGCCAAACCTAAAGATATTAGTGAAGAAGGAGTAAAATTTAAAAATCATCTTAATGGGGATAATTTATTTTTAACACCTGAAAAATCTATTGATATTCAAGATAAACTTGGTAGCGATATTGTTATGAGTTTTGATGAATGTATTAAATGGCCAAGTGAATATGATTATGTAAAAAAATCAGTAGATAGAACATTAAGATGGGCAAAAAGAGGAAAAGATGTTTTTAAAAATGAAAATCAAATTCTTTTTGGCATTGTTCAAGGTGGAGAATATCCTGATTTAAGAAAATATTGTGCAGAAAAGCTTGTAGAAATGGATTTTGATGGATATTCAGTTGGGGGAACATCTGTAGGAGAAGATAAACCTACGATGTATAAGATGGTAGAGTACTCTACAAAGTATTTACCTGAGGATAAACTTCGTTATTTAATGGGCGTTGGTGACCCAATCGATTTAATTGAAAATGTTATGCGTGGAATTGATATCTTTGATTGTGTAGCCCCAACTCGCTTAGCAAGACATGGTCATGCTTATACTAAAAATGGAAAAATAAACATTAAAAATAGTAAATATAAAGAAGCATTTACTCCAGTAGATAGCACTTGTGATTGTTATGCTTGTAAAAATTATACTGCTGCATACATAAGACATTTAATAACTGCGAATGAAACTTTTGGTGCAAGATTATTATCAATTCATAATATTAGATTTTTAACTAGATTAATGGAACAAATTAGAGAAAATATTCAAAATGGTACACTAAAAGAATTTAGAGATGAATTTATTCTAAATTATTATGGAGAAGGTTATGAATACAAATAAAATTGTTATATATGTTACAATTCTAGCGATTATAATTATTATTGCATGTCCAACGTTTTTAAAAGTAATTAATGAAAATCATCGTAAATTATATATTGTAAATAATAAATTAATTACTGAAGCTGCTGAAAGATGTTACTACGAGAAAAAGTGTGATTCAAAAAATATCACACTTCAAACTTTATATGATTTAGATTATTTGGCAGAAGAAGTAATTGATCCTGTATCTAAAATTGTATATGATGCATCTTCTTATGTTGAAATAAAAGATGAAGATTCTACTTTTGTCGCTAAACAGTAGAATCTTTTTTTGTGTTTTTACCTACTGTAGCTCCCACTATGGTGGCAAATATTAAAGCTAAATAGTAAAAGATAGTGGCTATTGATATTGCACTATGGAAAAAGATTAGGGAAATAACAAATAGAATTGCTACTAGTATACCTCCAGTAATTAGGCCTTCAATAAGGCCTTTTTTGTGGGTAACTTTTCCTCTAGACAGTCCATAAATAAAAAATAATGCCAAGTTTATAATTAAAATGATTATTTTAGATAACGAAGAATTCATACCAATTAAATTAAATAATCCCATAATAAATGAGACTAATACTTCCAAAAGGATAAAAATCCCAAAAGCCTTAATTAAGTTTAATGTTTTTTTAATAATTATCACCTAATAATATTTATGAATTGATTAAAAAAATATGTATTACAACATAATACAAATAGGTGATATTATGGAACTATTTAGTACAATATATAGAACGATGTTCTTTTATTTTTTTATTACAATCGCATACCGTTTAATGGGGAAAAGAGAAGTTGGACAGCTTGGAGTAATTGATTTGATCGTCTCAATCTTAATAGCGGAGATGGTCGCTATATCCATCGAAAATACCGAAGATCCTATGTATTTAACAATTCTTCCAGTGGGGTTATTAGTGCTACTTGAAATAGCGTTAGCTTTTATTTCTGTTAAGAATAAAAAAGTTAGAGTATTACTGCAAGGAAAACCATCTTTAATAATTAGTAATGGAACAATCAACTATCGAGAGATGATAAAACAAAGATATACATTGGATGATTTGCTTTTAGCGCTTAGACAAAAAGAAATAAAGGATATAAGTCAGGTAGAGTATGCCTTTTTAGAATCTAATGGTAAGCTTTCAATATTTAAATATAAACCTTTTAAAATTCGTGGAAACTACCCAATGCCAGTAATATTAGATGGTAAAGTAGAGGAAAGCACTTTAAAATATTTGAAAAAAGATAACAAATGGTTAGAGGAAATATTAGAAAGTCAAAAAGTAGAATTAAAAGATATTTTTTATGCGTTTTACAAAAAGAAAAAAATTTTTATCATAAAAAAAAGTGGAGCTTAATCCACTTCCATAAAACGATATTCTTGATCTGCGTTTGGATATTTTTCAGTATCCACTTTAGATGCAAAATTATCATAAGGTCTAACATAAATTTTTCCATCATGATTAGATTGATAAATTACTACCTTTAACATTTCACCGTTTTTGTCTAGTTCTTCGCTAGAGTAACCAATATGTAAAACTTTAAAAACATTACCTTTAAAATGTCTATATGTTTTATTTGGATATATTTCTCTCATTTCTTTCTTCACCTAACAACATTATACATTTAATGCTTTAAAATATCTAGATTATATTGTATAATTATTGATAGAAAGTAGGGTTGATACATATGAAAGCCTTATGTATAGGACGAAGTGATTATAATTTTTTCTCAAATGTAGATAATTTTGCTACCGAATCAAAAAAGCAAGTTCTTAGTGATGTTATCGAAGGTAGCGGAGGAACTGGAGTAACTGCAGCACATCTTTTAGGTAAATATGGAGCTGAGACATACTTGGGTTCTGTTGTTGGTGACGATACTTTTGGTAATCTAATTAAAAAAGAATTAGAAAGAAACGGTGTTCATACAGAATATATGGAGACTGGATTTGATAAAAGAACCTCTATATCAATGATAATTACTAAAAAAGATACAAAAGATCAAATTATATACAATATTAATAAAGAAAAATTAGTGTTAAAGAAAAATGAATTTCAAATGTTACCTGATTTGATATACAGCGATGGTTATGATTACGGTGCTACATTATCAGCATATAATAAGTTCTCTGATAAAATAACAATTCTTAATGCTAAAGAATGTACTCAAGAAATGGTTGAGCTTTGTAAATATCCAAAATATATTATTGCACCGCAAGAATTTGCAGAATGGGTAAGTGGTCAAAAAATTGATTTTGATAATTCAGGTTCACTAGTAACGGTATTTTCTGCATTGTTAAATAGATTTGTAAAAAAAGAAATTATTGTTACTTTAGGTAGCAAAGGAGCTTTATATATTTCTAATAATCAAATCAGAGTTATGCCAGGATTAGCATCAGAAGTAGTTGATACCACCGGTTCTGGAGATATCTTTGGAGGAGCTTTTGCATATGGTTTACTTCAAGGATATGATTTAGAAAAGGCGATTACATTTGCTAATATTGCTGCAGGATTATCTGTTTCAAAAGTCGGAATTAAAGAATCTATTCCAGAGATAAATGAAGTTATGAACTTATTTAATCAAAAGTATGCAGCCGTTCAAGAACAACCAGCAGCGCCAGCTCCTCAAGCTGATCCAAATGCACAACCTCCGGCAGGAACTCCTCCAGTAGCGCAATAATGGCAATTGTAACAAGTAAAACTCCAACATTAGATTTGCACGGAGAAATTGAGTCGATGGTAGAAGTATTAGTTTTGGAATTTATCAATGATAATGTCAAAATGAGAAATGAAGTTGTGTTGATTGTTCATGGAAAAAGTACTAATATTTTAACTAAAGAGGTTCATCGAGTATTAAAAAGTAATAAAAATGTCAAAGCTTTCAAATTAGACAATTGGAACCTAGGTCAAACCATAGTCGAATTGAAAATTTGACTTTTTTTTATTTTAGCGTACAATATATACCTAATTAAACGGAGGTTTTATGGCAAGAGATTATGTAAGTGAATTTAAAGGTCATTGTTTGACTTGTAAAAAATATGAAATATCTAAAGGTGATTGGTCATGGTCTACAGTAAGAGGATTCCGTTGTAAAAGACTTCAAAGACCAATGGCTTTTGATGAAAAGTGTTATCAATATGATTTTGACGCTGTTAGAGGCAACAGAATGATTGAAGAAGCTGTGGATTGGCGAGTAAGAAGAGGATATGATCCTCGACCAGACTGTTATGTAGTAACTGCTATGTGTGAAATACTAGGATTACCTATGGATCATGAATTTATTACTAATTTTAGAATATTAAGAGATGAACATATGATTAATTCTGAAGCTGGTAAATCACAAATTGCAGCATATGACAATTATGGTGAACAATTAGCAGAACGTTTAAAAGCTAATTTTAATAATCCTGAAACAAAAGAATCTACTGAAAAAATGATTCGAACAGTATTGTTGCCATCATATGAACAAGTTAATGAATTAATTAAATTTGGTAATTTGGATATGGCTATGTATGTATACTTCCAAATGATGGGTATCTTATCTAGAAGATATGGAATTACTTATTCACCAGCATTAGAAGAGCAAAAAGAAGCGCACCAAGGATACGCAAAAGTATTAATATAAGATGCTTAAAAAGCATCTTTTTTATTTGTTCTTGACAAATATTTTGCTTAAGTAGTATAATTTAATCCCATTGTGGAACACTATAATTAGACACTAATTTGACATTTTGGGGCAAATGTGCTATACTTATCGTAATTAAGGGGGTAAATAATTATGAAAGGATACGTTTTAGATTACGTTAATGAAAACGAATTTAGAAAATTAGAAAGGGCTTTAAAGAAGTATAATATGATGGCTTTCAAGAAGTTAAACTTCGATTATTATCCATCTATTAGAAGTGGTAAATTCCTTGGTGAAATGGTTTCAAGTAACAAAAAGAATGGTACTGAAACATATGAATTAAAATTACCAAGTGATAAACTTTTTGCTCAAATTCATGGTGAAGTTAAGTTAATTTATACAGTACATAAAAAAGAAGGTATTGCAATGCTTGAAACTTTAACACCAGAAGATATCTTATTGGAAGGTCACAGAAGTGAATTAACAACTTATAAAGGTATTATGATTTCTAAAGAAAACGCATCAAAAGATATGTTCAAAATTGATTTATTAAATATGATTCAAGGAAAATAAGACTCTAAGTCTTATTTTTTTGTTGATTTTTACCTGTAAATATAATATAATTACTTTGTCGCAATTGATAAGGGCCTCTAGCTCAGTTGGTTAGAGCACTCGGCTCATAACCGATCGGTCATAGGTTCGAGTCCTATGAGGCCCACCAGATATTGCGGGTGTGGCGGAACTGGTAGACGCGCTAGACTTAGGATCTAGTGGAGCAATCCGTGGGGGTTCGAGTCCCTTCACCCGCACCAATTAATAAAATTCAGGAAGAAATTCCTGTTTTTTTATTGTTGACTATAATTGAATGCATATGCTATAATCCCAGTAATTGAAAGGAAGCGATTGTTATGTTTAGAAATTTAGTTGCAAGACATCATCATAATAATTGGCGCTTGTTAATACGACATTAAAATTGTTGTAGATACAAGTGCTATTTGTGGTGCTTGTATCTAGTAAATTTAAATATATATTAAAAATGCTATACAAGTACTACTTGTGTAGCATTTTTTTATTAAATAATTTAGAAAGAGGAGATAATTTATGGAAAAAATAAAAAATGGAATAGTATTTAGTGATGATATAAAAAGGATTTTTAGTGGTGTAAATGCATTTGATTATAGTTATGCATGTAAGCCCAATGATAGTGTGATAGAGGATGTAAGAAAAGATTTTAAGTTAGATGCTGATAAAATCTTTAATGGTAATGTTACAATTATTTCCGAAGATGAAATGATGGGCGTTAATAACTTAATTGGTGGTGAATATCCCCATCGTAACTTTAGATAAAATATATGTAAAACCTGACGAAAAAAATATCTTTTTCTTAGATTGTACAAGAGTATCTGGAAGTAATAAGATAATCTCTCGTAAAAAAGAAAGTTTAAATATGCAAATTATTCGAGTTTCTAATTCGTTAAACGGGAACGAAATAATTCTTGCTGACGACGTGGTTTTTTCAGGTAATGTCTTAAAAAATATAATAAATAGATTCAGCATTCGCGGAATAACTGTTGTTGGTATTATTTCTTCAATTTGTTCATCTGAAGCATATGAATATTTTAATCGAAATTTAAAATATGGCTTAAGAACAAAGTTTATAATGTCCGAAGATGTAATTGACCAAATTTGTGAACGAGATTTTTACTTTGGCGTTGCAGGTTCGGGAATCATGATTAATAGTGAAGAGGGATTATGTAAAGCTCCATATTTTAAACCATATGGAGATTCATGTGAAAGAGCATCTATTCCTAAAGAATATGAAAATTATTTTTCAACAGGGTGCTTAGAAAGAAGTCTATATTTATGGGATGATGTTGATAACACCAGAGGAAGTTCCACAAAAATTAGTGAACTACCAGAAAGAATAATAAATACAAAAAGTGAAGATGAAGTAGTAAAAACATTAAGAAGGGAGTTAAGAAGATAATGAAAAAACTACAAATAGGAGTAATGGGGTCTGCTGCAGACTTAAACTTTAGTGATGAAGCTTTAAATTTTGCGAAAGAAATTGGAAAGTGTATAGCAAAATCAGAAAATATTTTAGTGTATGGGGCTGAGAAAGAGTATACTTCGCTGTCAACGGAAGCTGCTAAAGTAGCTTCTAAAAATGGAGGTATTACAGTAGGCGTTGCTGGAGGAAAAGATAAGAAAATATATGGGAAATATCGTCCTACTATCTTAATAAATTCAGGATTAGAAATAGGTGGAGGAAGAGAATTTAACTTAGTACTTTCTTGTGATGTGATTATTGCGATATCTGGAGGTAGTGGCACATTAACAGAAATGGCAATTGCTTATCAAGCAGGAATTCCAATTGTGGTAATTGATAAATTTGGCGGTTGGGCAAATAAACTATCAAATGAATACATAGATGATCGAAAAAGATTAAAATGTATAAGTGCAAACACTCCACAAGAAGCAGTTAATAAAGCAATTGAATTAGCAAATCAAAAAAAATAAAATATTATGCTATAATAAACTTTGTTAGATTGAGGTTTATACTATGGAATATAAAATAATAAATGGAGCAATATCCTTTGGAACTAATACGATAATTGAAGAAATAAATTTTGAAATTAAAAATAATGATAAAATTGCAATTGTTGGTCGAAATGGTAGTGGAAAAACATCTTTGTTAAAAGCGATAGTAGATAATGAAATGCTAGAAACTGGTCTTGGAGAGGAAAACCTTTCTGTTATCAAAATTGGTAGCCCAACGATAGGGTATCAAACTCAGCATGCATTTTCAGATTTAACTGCCACTTTGGAAGAAGAAATTCTAAAAGTTTATAAACCAATCACTGATTTAAAAAAGAAAATTGAAAAATTAGAAAAGACCTTAACAATAGATACTTCGGACAAAGTTCTTAATGAGTATACAGATAGCTTAGATAAATTTAAACTTATCGGCGGTTATACTTATCAAAAAGAATATGAGTTGGCCCTTATGAAGTTTGGATTTACCAAAGAAGATAAATGTAAAAAATTATCAGAATTTTCCGGAGGTCAAAGAACCAAAATATCATTTTTAAAACTGATTCTAAGTAAGCCAGATATTTTACTTTTAGATGAACCTACAAATCATTTAGATATGCATACAGTAGAGTGGCTTGAAGAATATTTAAGTGATTATCCAAAATCTTTAGTGGTGGTATCTCATGACCGAATGTTCTTAGATAAAGTAGTAAATAAAATCTATGAGATAGAGTATGCATCTCTTACAAAATATAAAGGTAGTTATACTTCGTACGAAAAGCAAAAGAAGATGAATTTTGAAAAACAATTAAAAGACTATGAATATCAGCAAAAAGAAATAAAAAGATTAAAAGATATAGCAGAAAGATTTAAATATAAACCTAGTAAAGCCTCAATGGCAATGTCTAAATTAAGAAAAATAGAACAAATGCAAATTGTGGATAAACCACAGAAAAGTGATACAAAAACTTTTAATTCAAAGATTAAAGTTAATAGCGAAAGTGGTAATACAGTTTTAACGGTAAGAGATTTAGAAATTGGATATGATAGCGTATTATCAAAGGTGTCTTTTGAACTTTTTAAAGGACAAAAAATAGCAATCATCGGAGAAAATGGTAAGGGTAAATCAACTTTAATAAAAACTCTAATGGGAATAATCCCTAAAATAAGTGGTAAGTTTACTTATGGCTATAATGTTCAAAAAGAATACTTTGATCAGCAAATAGAATTTATTAATGAAGAAAATACTATTTATGAAGAATATGAACAAACTTTTCCTGGAACTGAATCGGTACAAATTAGAAAAAATCTTGGTGCCTTTCTATTTACGGGGGAAGATGTATTTAAAAAGATAAACACTCTTTCTGGAGGAGAAAAAGTAAGACTAGGTTTATGTAAGATACTACGTAAAGAACCAAACCTATTACTTTTAGATGAACCAACGAATCATTTAGATATTTTAGGAAAAGAGAACTTGGAAGAAATATTAAATAATTACGATGGCAGTGTATTGCTTGTTTCTCATGATCGTTATTTTATAAATAGGGTTGCTGATTCGCTTTTAATATTCGAAGAAGATAAAGTAATATATTTTAATGGTAAATACCAAGAATATATTGATAAGAAAAGTAAAGAGGTTCATGTTATAGAGAAAAAGGAAACTATTAAAAAGAAAAAACAACCACAAGAACAAAGAAATATTAAAGCTCAAATAAGAAGTGTTGAGAAAGAAATCAATAAGATAGAAGAAAAAATAACAGAAATAAAAAATATGATGCTTGATGAAAAAATATATTCAGACTATCTTAAAATGAATGAACTTCAAGACCAAATAAAATTATTTGAATATGAGCTTGAAAATAAAATGGTAGAGTGGGAAAAATTAAGTGATGATTTATAGGAGAAATAAATGAAAAATATAGATGAAACAGTAAAATCAAGACATTCAGTTCGAAGATATAAGGAAGATGCAATTCCTAAAAAATTAGTAGATAATTTAAATAAGATTATTGATAATTATAATAAGGAATCTGGATTAAACATTCAGTTAAAGACTGAGGATAAAGATACATTTGCAAGTTACAAACTACATTATGGAAAGATATATGATTGTGCAAATTATATTGCATTAATTGGTAATAAAAAAGAAAAGCATCTTGAAGAAATAGTTGGTTATTATGGCCAAAAAATAGTTTTAGAGGCTCAAGAAATGGGTTTAAATACTTGTTGGGTAGGAGCAGGATATAGTAAAAGTGCTTTAAATGTAAAAGTGCTTCCGGGGCAAAAAATAGTCTGTGTGATTGCTATTGGATATGGACTTCATAATGGTAAACCAAGACCTAGCAAAACATATGATGATGTATCGGTTACTAAAGATGCTCCAGATTGGTACAAAAAAGGCATTGAATATGCATTACTTGCTCCGACCGCAATTAATCAACAAAAATTTAAGTTTGAGTTATTAGAAAATAATATTGTATCTGTAAAAGCAGGTATTGGACCTTTTTCAAAAGTTGATTTAGGTATTGTAAAATATCATTTTGAACTTGGAGCTGGAACTTCAAACTTTACATGGAAATAAAGCAAGCGTTAAGCTTGTTTTTCTTTTAAATAAAAGTGTCTATTTTGCATAAATTTGATACAAGATAAGCTCATTTATGGTATATTTAATAAGTAATCATGATATGGAGTTAAAATGAAAGTATTAAGCATCAAAGAACCATTTGCAAGTTTAATTAAAGATGGTAAAAAGAAAATTGAAACTCGAAGTTGGAAAACAAATTATCGAGGTGAAATATATATTCATGCTAGCTTAACTAAACAAAAGTTAGATGAAAGAATCAAAATATTAAATGAGATGATTGAACCTAAACCGGGCTATGTCCTTTGTAAAGCAAACTTAGTAGACTGTATTTATATGGATGAAGATTATATTAATGAAATAAAAAAAACCGAAGAATATTTATATGGTCATTATGAAGTTGGTAGGTATGCATGGGTACTTAAAGATGTTGTGATTATTAATCCCTTTTTAGTCAAGGGAAAATTAGGTATATGGAATTTAGAAAAGGAAGGTAAACAAGATGAATGAGAATATCATTAAAGATATATGTAATAATTTAAATATTAAAGAAAGTGGCGTAGTAGCGGTTCTAAAACTTTTAGAGGAAGGAAATACAATCCCTTTTATTGCTAGATATCGTAAAGAAGCTACAGGAGCTTTAGATGAAGAACAAATTAGAAAAATAAATGAAGTATATGAATACGAAGTAAATTTATTAAAAAGAAAAGAAGATGTAATTAGACTTATTGAAGAAAAAGGTTTAATGACCGACGAACTTAAAGCAAAAATTATGGAATGCAAGAAACTAGTAGAAGTTGAAGACTTATATCGTCCATATAAAGAAAAGAAAAAGACTAAAGCGACAGATGCAATTAATAATGGTTTAGAACCTCTTGCTAAGATGATAATGTCTTTTCCTACTGCAGGTGATTTAGAATCCCTAACAAGAAAATTTATTAATGATAAAGTAAAAGATATGGCATCAGCAATCGAAGGCGCAGGTTATATTATTGCCGAATATATTTCAGATAATGCATATTATCGTAAATGGATAAGAAGTTATTTTTATAAAAATGGAGTAATGGTTTGTAAAAAGAAAAAAGATGCTGAAGATGAAAAGAAAACATATGAAATGTATTATGATTATTCAGAAAATATTAAGGAAATAAAATCGCATCGTACTCTTGCAATAAATCGTGCTGAAAAAGAAAAGGTATTAACTGTAAGTATAAATGTTAATGAAAATGAAATTTTAGATTTCTTAAAATCAAAAATTATTAAAAATAAAGAAAGCTTTGTTGTAGAAATAGTTGAAAATGCAATTAAAGATTCATATAAAAGACTTATTAGTCCAAGTGTAGAACGTGAAGTTCGTAGTGAACTATCAGAAACAGCCGAAGTAGCTGCAATTGAAAACTTTGCTAAAAACTTAGAAAGTTTATTAATGAGCCCTCCGATGAAAGGAAAGATGGTTTTAGGCCTAGACCCAGCATTTAGAACGGGATGTAAATTAGCAGTTCTAAATCCTGTTGGCAAAGTGGAGTTAATTGAAAAAATTTATCCACATGAACCTGTAAAAAAATATGATGAAGCTAAGAAAAAAACTATTGATATCATTAACAAATACAATATCGATATAGTGGCAATTGGTAATGGTACAGCATCAAGAGAAAGCGAAAGATTTGTAATTGATGTTATCAAAAGCTTAGAAAGAAAAGTGGAATATATTATTGTTAGTGAAGCTGGAGCGAGTGTATATAGTGCATCAAAACTTGCTATCGAAGAATTCCCTGATTTACATGTAGAAGAAAGAAGTGCAGTAAGCATTGGAAGAAGACTTCAAGACCCTTTAGCAGAACTTGTTAAAATAGATCCTGAAAGCATAGGTGTAGGATTATATCAACATGATGTATCTGATAAGAAACTATCGGAGTCATTAGATTTCGTAGTAACTAAAGCGGTAAACAGTGTAGGAGTTAACATTAATACGGCAAGTCCTTCTTTATTAAAATATATTTCTGGAATTACTAAGAAAAATATTGATAAGATAATTAATTTCCGTGAAGAAAAAGGTAAAATTACATCAAGAGCACAAATTAAGAAAGAAAAATTACTTGGAGATAAAACTTTTGAACAAGCAATTGGCTTTATGCGAATTTTAGATGGAGAAAACGTATTTGATAGAACTGATATTCACCCAGAAAGTTATACAGTAGCAAGTAAGCTATTATCTACTTTAAATTTATCTGAACAAGATATAGGGACTGAAAAAATAGTAGAAGTATTATCTAATCAAGATGCAGTTAAACTTGCAGAAACTCTAGGTAGTGATAAATATACAGTTGAAGATATTATAAAATCACTTCAAAAACCAAATCGTGACCCTCGTGATGAAATGCCAAAACCATTATTAAAAAGTGACATTTTAGAAGCGAAAGATTTAAAAGTAGGAATGAAACTTCAAGGAACAGTGCGTAATGTAATCGATTTCGGAGCATTTATAGATATTGGACTACATAATGATGGTTTAGTTCATATTTCTAAGATGTGTGACAAATATATAAAACATCCAAGTGAAATATTAAGCGTCGGAGATATTATTGATTGCTACGTAATTGACGTAAATTTAGAAAAAGAGAAAGTATCTCTATCGCTTTTAAATCCGATGGAGTAAAATATAATTAAATGGATGTGAGGTAAATGAAAAAAATAAGTTTATTAGTAGTATACTTCTTAAGTTTTATCTACATGGAATTTTTATATCGAATCTTAGTAATGGATAAAGTATTTAGATTATCAAATATTAACATGCTTTTATTTTTGATTTTCTTTGCTTTATTCTTCTTTATGATTTCAAAACTGTTTAAAGAAAAAGAAAATAAAATTATTTTCTATACATCGATGTCAATTATTGGACTTTGGTTTTCTGCTCAATTTGTAGTTAAATCCTTCTTTGATTTTTATATTTCTTTTTCTGTTTTACAAATTGCTGACCAAGTTGGTGATTTTTTGAGTATTGCAGTGGTAGAAACTGCCAAAAGACTTTGGGGGGTAGCACTCATATACATTCCTGTAATACTTGCTATCATCTTTAGAAAAAGAATTTCTTTTAAACAAAGTGGCTGGAAAAAAACTTTAATTATAGCATTATGTACAATATTAAGTTATGGCATATATTATGTAGGATTAAATATTGGTAAGAGTGAAGATTACAGTGCATATGATTTATACCATTCGGTTAATAATCCTTCATTAAATGTAGAAAAAGTTGGTGTTCTTAACACTTTTGTAGTAGATACTTATCGTGCTATCTTTGGCTTTGAGGAAAAACTAGTATTAAACGTTGGGAAACCTGCGGTAAAAGATCCACTTCCTGAAGAAATTGTTTATAACTTTAATAATTTAGATATTGATTTTGAAAATTTAAAAAATAATACCAATGATCAAACAATTAAAACGATGACTGAATATTTTGAAAGTGAATCGGGTACACTACAAAATGAATATACAGGAATATTTGAAGGCAAAAACTTAATAATGGTTATGGCGGAAAGCTTTAATGAAATTGCAGTTAGAAAAGATACAACTCCAACACTATATAAATTAGTAAATAGTGGATTTGTATTTGATAACTTCTATAGCCCTACAATTTATAGTACTATTGGAGGAGAATTCCAATATTTAACTGGATTATATGCAAACTTCTCATCGCTTTCTCAATTCAGAAGTGGTAAAAATTCCTTCCCAATGGGAGTTGCTTCAATGTTCCAAGAAAAAGGATATAATACATTTGCATATCATAATAATTCTTATGTATTCCAAGATCGAAATGTATATTTAAATCGCTTAGGATTTGATAATTATAAAGGATGCTATAATGGTTTAGAAAAACTAATGAACTGTGGACAATGGCCACAAAGTGATGTAGAAATGATAGACGTTACATATACAGATTTTATTAATTCTGAAGAACCTTTTATGGTGTTCTATGCATCGGTTTCAGGTCATGCGGGTTATTCTTGGGGAGGAAATGCGGCTTCAAGAAAACATCGTGCAGAAATCGAAAGCTTAAATTTAGGTTATACAGAACCAGTGCTAGCTTATTTAGCGGCACAAATGGAACTTGACCGAGCACTAGAACAATTAATTACGAAGCTCGAAGAATCTGGACAACTTGAAAATACAGTAATAGCTCTTGTAGGAGACCATTATCCTTATGCGTTAACTGTAGATGAAGTTAATACTGCAGCAACATATCAAAAAGATGGAACAGTAGAAATAAATCGTAGTAATTTCATTTTATGGAATTCTGAAATGGAAACAAAACATATTGAAAAAGTTGGTAGCCAAATAGATGTATTGCCAACAATATATAATGCATTTGGTCTTGAATATGATTCAAGATTAATTATTGGTAAAGATATTTTATCAACAGAACCAGGACTTGCAATGTTTGGTGATAATTCTTGG
The DNA here is from genome assembly GCA_017434825.1 of Bacilli bacterium. GTDB lineage: Bacteria > Bacillota_I > Bacilli_A > RF39 > UBA660 > UBA6448. Next base: position 27,124 of record JAFSGC010000016.1, read on the forward strand.
GTATCTGATTATGGAACATATTTTGCTTCATCAGGTAATTTTAAAGCTAAAAAAGAAGTTGAAGAAGATTATGTAAAAACAATGAATCAAATTGTTCGAAATAAAATAACAATGAGTAAGTACATTATGGATAAAAATTATTATAAGACTGCGTGGGATTATATTAAATGAGTGGAATAGTTGGACAAATAAATAAATCTGATAATCTAAAAGAAATGCTTAAATTGTTGCGTCATCGAGGTAAATTTATATCAACATATAATGATGAATTTATTAGTCTAGCTAAATGCACTTTAAAAAAAGAAGATATTTATGAAAATGGAAATTATATTATTATTTACGATGGCAACATCGAATGTAAGAATAAAGTTCCTGAAGAATATCTACTTAATCTATATAAAAAATATAAAGAAGATGCTTTTAGTAAAATAAAAGGATCTTTTTCTATTTGTATTTATAATAAAAAAGAAGAGTGTATTATCTTAGCTCGAGATAAATTTGGAAGAAAGCCTCTGTATTATACAAAAGATAATTTTATATTTGCATCTGAAGTAAAATGCATTTTAGAAAACTTAGATTATGAGTTAAATGAAAATATCTTAATAGATTATTTTACTTATCTACACAATCCATATGAAGAAACAATTTTTAAGGGAATTTACAAAGTACCAAGTGGTAGTTATATAATTTATAAAAATAATTCTATCGAAGTTAAAAAATATTATGAATTTGAATTTAAAAATTTAATATACGATGAAGAAGAATTAAAAGATAAAATAAAAAACAACTTAGAGAAGAATTTTAAACACAACAAAGAGACTGCATCATTTTTATCCAGTGGAATAGATTCTTCATTAATTGTTACATTAAGTAAGCCTAAAGATACATATACTATTGGTTACGATGAAAGCAGTTATAGTGAAACTTATCATACTGGTAGTTTATGTAATTATTTAAATATTAATAATAATGTAAAAATAGTCAATTACAAAGAATTCCTTAAAAGGATTAAAGAAGTTCAATATCAAATGGATGAGCCGTGTCTTGACCCTGCGGCAGTTGCATTATCGTTTGCTCCAAAGATGGTTAAAGAAAACTATAAGTATATTTATTCTGGCGAGGGTTCAGATGAACTATTCGCAGGATACAATACTTATTTAGATATGGTTAAATATCGTAAATACACTATGTATCCCAAATGTTTTAAGAAACTTATTTGTAATATATGTAGAATGCTTCCTGAAATTAAAGGGGTAAATTTTTTGTTAAGAAGATTTTCTGACACAAAAGAATATTATGTAGGAGTATCAAAAATATTTAATGAAAGAACCTTAAAAAAACTTGTAAATAGTAAAAAGAAAATTGATGTTAGAAAAAATAACTATTTTATTAAAGACGATTATGATGATATTGAAAGTCTTCAGATAGTTGATATCAATTACTGGCTTAGCGCTGAAATAAACGCAACAGAAAGACTATGTGCATATGATGGTATTGAGGTCATCACGCCTTTTTTAAATGATGAGTTAGTGCAAATAGCCTCGAGTGTTCCATCGTCATATAAAGTTTGTAATGGTGTAAGTAAATCGATATTAAGAGAGGTAGCTAAAGATATATTGCCAAGTGACTTCTCTCAAATAAAAAAACTAGGCTTTCCTGTACCAATAAAAACATGGTTAAAAACACCAGAATATTATAATGAATTTTTAAATGTTTTTAATAGTGAGAATGCTCTCAAACTTTTTAATCATAAAATGCTTCTTAAGATGTTAAATGATACTTATGAGTCAAGAAAAGATTGGTCTAAACAAGTGTATGCTATATATAGTTTTTTAGTTTGGTATGAATGCTTTTTTACAAAATAAACCTCTTTAAAATAAAGGGGTTTTTTAGTATAATAAATTAGGTAGGTAGATATGAAATTAAAGAATTATTTAGATAATACATATTATGTTGTAGCAGGTAGTTATTTTACCTTGTGTTTGGTGCTATCCACATTAATAGTTATATTACGTGTTAATACATTATATTTATGTTTAGGAATTGGATTTATTGCACTGATTACACTAATGATGTTTTTCTTTTACTGTCGTAATTATGAATTTGATCGTAGATCTTTTGTAGTTAGAGTAGGAATCTTTAAGAAAAGATATCTATATAAAAATATTAAAAAAAGCTTTATAACTGAGAATCATCGTATGTCATATGCCACAAGTAAAAAAAGAATTGCAATTGTTTTTAAAAATAAAAAAGAAATATGGATAAGTCCAGAGAAGATGGATGAAGCTTTATTAAAGCTAATAAATAATACAGGAGGAAAATAAAATGCTAGAGTATATTATAATTGGTTTATTATTGGTGGTTATTATTTTGCTAATTATTTTAGCAACAAAGAAAAATAATAATACGGAAATTATTGAAAAATTAGGTAAGTTTGAGACTAATATTACTAAAGAAATTGGAGAGTTTAAATTCACTTTTGCCCGTGATTTAAATGGAGACTTTGAAAAATTAAGTGAGAATATTGAAAGAAAACTTTCATATATTAATGATACTGTTAATGAAAGATTAGATAAAAACTTTGAAAAGAGTAACAAAACATTTATGAATGTCTTAGAAAGATTATCTAAAATAGATGAAGCTCAAAAGAAGATAGATGATTTATCTGGAGATATTATTTCATTGCAAAGTGTTTTAACTGATAAAAAAACTAGAGGTACTTTCGGAGAAGTTAATCTTGAATATATTTTAAATAATGCTTTTGGTTCAAGTTCTAATGGAATATATAAATCTCAATACAAATTTGAAAATGGGTATATTGTAGATGCATTATTGTTTGCACCAGCTCCGCTTGGAACCATTTCTATTGATAGCAAATTTCCTTTAGAAAACTACCAAAGAATGACAGACAGAAGTAAAACTAAAGAAGAAAGATTAATGGCAGAAAAATTATTTGTTGCTGATGTAAAAAAACATATTAATGATATTAAAGACAAATATATTGTTCCTGGAGTAACTTCGGATGAAGCAATTATGTTCTTGCCTGCAGAAGCAATATTCGCAGAAATTAATGCATATCATCCAGAGCTTATTACATATGCTTATAACAATAATGTTTGGATTACTGGACCAACTACATTAATATCAACATTATCTACTATATCAATGATTATTAAAAATATTGAAAGAGATAAATATGCTAAAGTAATTCATGAAGAATTAAATAAACTTAGCATTGAATTTACTAGATATAAAGATCGTTGGGATAAACTTTCTAAAAATATTAAAGCCGTTAACAATTCAGTTGATGAAATTACTACAACAACTGATAAAATATCAAAAAGGTTTGATTCTATTAATCGTGTAGATATAAAGGAGATTGAAACAAAATAATGAAAAAAGATAGTTTGTTTGTAACTTTTATAAAAGGTTTTATTATTGGTTTAGGAATTATCTTCCCAATTAGCGCTAGTGTACTTGCTATAGTTATGGGAATCTATAAAAGAATTTTAAATGTTATTAATAATTTCTTTAAATGCTTTAAGAAAGAATGGAAATTTATTGCTTGCCTAGGTCTAGGCGTTGTTGTCTCATGCTTAGTAAGTTGTTTAGCATTAAACTTTACATTGAAAAAATTTCCAATCGCAACATTGCTTTTCTTCGTTGGTTTGATTATTGGTGGTATTCCAATGTTATTTGAAAAAACTAAAAAAGATTATCGTTTTAGTAATGTTATTTTTACTGTTTTAGGAATAGCTATTTTAATTGGTATATCATTTGCTAGTGGAGGCAAAGGTGCAGTTATTACTACTGATATCACAGGCTTACTTACTTTATTAGGAGTGGGTATTGTTGGAGCTGGTAGTATGATTGTTCCAGGTGTTAGTGGTTCTGTTATGTTAGTAATTTTAGGCTTTTATGAACCTTTATTAGAAATTATTTCATCTTTAGTCAAATTTCAAAATCTAAGTACTAATATTTTAATTGTCGGAGTATTTGGAGTAGGAATGTTAATTGGAGTAGTTTTATTTTCAAAAATTATGGAATATTTCTTGGATAAATTTGAAAGAAAAACATACTTTGCAATTATTGGCTTTGTAAGTGCATCAGTCATTAATGTAGTAATTTCCTTATTTGGTTATACATTTAATTTAATTGAATTTATAGTAGGTATTATTTTATTTGCGGTGGGTTTTGTTATATCATTTAAATATTTAAAAGAGGAGTAATATGGAAATATATTTAATTTGTAACAACTTATTTGAAAATAATTTAACTTATGCTGATAAACAAGATATTGAAAAAAAGAAAATGACAAGACCACTTTCCGTTGAAGGTGAAACATTAGCTAGAGATCTATCTTTAAAAGAGGAATTTAATGATGTAAATTTGATTTATTCTTCGATGTTTGCATCATCTTTATCATCTGCAAAGTATTTGGCAGAACGTTTAAATAAAAATATTTTAGTAGATGAAGACTTAAATGATTGTAAAGTTGGAGATTTACGTAATAAGAGTTTGAAGATGGTAAAATTTATGCAAAACCATGACTTCAATATAAAGTTAAATAATGGTGAATCCCTCGAAGAAGTAGGCGCTAGAATTGAAAAAGTAATAAACAAGATAATTTATTTAAGCACCAATCGTAAGGTAGCAGTTTTTACCCATAAAAGAACAATGCTAGGTTATTTAATTAGACATGGGAATCCAGGATATAATCTTGATGATAACTTAGTAGTCGAATTTGATGAAAAAGTTGTATACAATGAATCTGAAAAAGATTGTGATATTGTTAAAATAATTTACAAAGATAAAAAAGTTGTTGATATGGAAGTAATCGATTTATAGAAAGGAATAATATGAGTAAATCTGATAAGAAAAATATAATATTAAGTATAGTATTTTCAATTTCAATGGTTATGTTTGGTATTGCCATTGCTAAAGTTGTAGTAGAGTTTATCGCTTAAGGATAAAATGTAGTAATGAAAAAAGTAGATTATAAATTAGATACATTACGAGTTTTATCAATGTTTTTAGTAATTGTCATTCATGTGGCCAATTATTATTGTCGTGCATTTAGTCAGATTAGTTCATTATCATATTTTGGAGCGGTTATATTTAATGCTATTGCTAGAGTAAGTGTTCCCATATTCTTTATGATAAGTGGAGCGCTTTTATTAAGTAAAGAATATGATGAGAAAAAGAACTTTCAAAGAATTAAAAAAATGATTATAACTTTAACTATCTTTACAATAGTATATTTGTTATGGGATAAGTTTTATATGCATAAAGAATTTACTAATTATATTGGTTTACTAACAAGCCCTGAACGTAGTATGTTGTGGTTTATGTATGCTATTATTGCTATTTATATAGCTTTACCTTTTATTAAATGTATGACCGATAATATGAATGAAAAGTTAGATAAAAGTTTTATAGTATTGTGGATGCTATTTAATGGTGTAGTATATTTATTAAATTTATTTGTAGATTTAGATGTAAAATATTTAGTTCCGATATTAAGCGGTACATATTATTTAGGATATTTTATTGCAGGTTATTTAATTTATAAATATAAAGATGTTATTGCAAGTAAGAAAAATAATATCTTATGGATTATTGTTCTTGTGTTATCACTTACTGCTACAATTGGATTTACATATGTTAGATCATTAGATTTCAATAGATATTATGATAATTTTTTAGCGTATCGTAGCATTTTTGTTATTCTTAGTTCATTGAGTATCTTTTTGTTAATTTATTTTAATTTACCAAATAAAAAAATTAAACTAGTAAGTTTTGTATCGCCTTATTCATTTGGAGTGTACTTAGTTCATGGTATTATATTAAACTTTTTAATGGAAGATATCTTGTCTTATATCAAGATTAATTCATTTATAGGGATTCCGATATGTGTTATAATTTTATCGATATTTAGTGTTATAGTGGTAGCTTTATTAAAGAAAGTTCCAGTATTAAAAAAATATATTTAAGGAGTAGTAATTATGGAAGAAAAAGTAACAATTGGTATTAGTAATCGTCATATTCATTTAACAAAAGAAGTGTATGATATGCTTTTTGATGAACCTTTAGAATTAGATCGACCATTAAATCAACCCGGAGAATTTGCCTCAAAACAAAAACTAACTATTTGTAATGGGGAAAAGGAAATCTCAGGAGTTAGAGTATTAGGCCCATTTAGAAATTATAATCAAGTAGAAATTTCGCGTAAGGATGCATTGTCGCTTAAAATAAATCCTCCGGTTCGTGCAAGTGGTGATTTACAAGGCGCACTTCCAATCGTACTAAAAACAGATAAGGCTGCAGTTTTGGTAAATGCGTGTATTTTAGCTCAAAGACATGTTCATATGAGTCCACTTAAAGCTCAAGCACTTGGTGTTGTAGATAAGCAAAGAGTACAAATTAAAATAATTGGTGATAGATCAGGAATTATTGATGCATATGTAAAAATAAGTGATAATGGTTATTATGAAGCTCACGTTGATACTGATGATGCATGTGCATTTTTATTAGACTCTGAAGCAGAAGGGACTTTAATTATATGAGTTTCTTTATCGGGGGAGTAGAAATTAAAAATCCAATTATCGTAGCTCCAATGGCGGGAATTTCTAACAAAACTTTTAGAATGATCTGCAAAGAATATGGAGCTTCTTTAGTTGTGGGCGAAATGGTTTCAGACAAAGCGATTTTGTTTGGCAATGAAAAGACAATTAAACTTTTAGAAATGGATGAAAAAGAGCGTCCTATTTCACAACAAATATTTGGAAGTGATTTAGATAGCTTCGTAACCGCAGCAAAAAAAGTGTATGAAATTATGCATCCTGATATCATTGATATAAATATGGGATGTCCTGTTCCGAAAGTAGCTATCAAAAATCAGGCAGGAAGTGCACTTTTAAAAAATCCTGACAAAATATATGAAATCGTTAGTAGTGTAGTGGAGGCTGTTCCTGTCCCTGTAACAGTTAAGATTAGAGCTGGTTGGGATGAAAAAAGTATTAATTGTGTTGAGGTGGCTAAAATTTGTGAAAAAGCCGGAGCAAGTGCTATTACATTACACGCTCGAACTAGAGCTCAAGGCTATTCCGGTAAAGCCAATTGGAATTTAATCAAGGATGTAGTAGAGGCTGTTAATATTCCGGTTATAGGTAATGGGGATGTTGTATCATGCTACGATGCTAAAAGAATGCTCGAGGAAACTGGTTGTGCAGGGGTTATGATAGGTAGGGGCTTACTTGGAAATCCATGGCTAGTAAGAGATTGTGTTGATTATTTGGAAAAAGGTACCGAACCATTAGAGGTAACAAATAAAGAAAGAATTCAAATGATGAAACTTCACTTAAATAACTTAGTGGAAGAAAAGGGCGAGGGTTCAGCGGTTTTAGAAATTCGTACTCATTTTTTATATTATTTAAAAGGAATGCCCGGAAATGCCTCAGTTAAAAATGATATTTGTAAAGCTAAAACAAAAGCTGAAATAGAGAGTATATTAGATAATTACTATTTACAAATCACGGAGTAATTTATGATAGATAAAGTGCAAGATAATACAATAATAATTTGTGAATTAGATTATAGAAAAAAACTTTTGAAAGAACTATCTAATCAAAAGCTTTTTTTAAATGTTAAATTTTTTAGCAAAAAGGAGTTTTTTAAAAAATATTTATTTTCATTTGATGAGAAAACAATACTATATCTAGTTAGAGAACATAACTTAAAAGTAGATATTGCCAAGATGTGGTTAAACAATTTGTATTTCATTGATGAACAAAAAGAATATAAGTCTGTAAAGTTACAAAAGTTGGTAAATTTAAAAAAAGAATTAACTCAAAAAAATTTGTTAATTTATGATAATAAATTTAAGGAAAATGTTAGTCAATATAAAATACTTGTATTGGGATATGAATATTTAGAATCTTACGAAGAAGAAATCTTTAACACTTTAAATGCCTCTATACTAGATAATGAAGTTACATATAATCATACTGATGTTTTTGAGTTTGCTTCTATGGAAGAAGAAGTAGTATATATAGCTAAAAATATTTGTAAATTAATTAATAATGGAATAGATATTAATCAAATAAAACTAGCTAATGTAAGCGAAGATTATTACAATACATTAACAAGAATATTTAAATTTTATAATATTCCAGTGAAAGTTCCTTATTCAAATACATTATATAGTAATTTGATAACTCAAAAATTTTTAGAAAATTACAATAGTGATATCAAATTAGCGATTGAAACAATTAAAGATCGAGATAGTAAAATTGTAAATAAGATTATTGATATTTGTAATAAATACGTCTTTGTAAATGATTATAATGAAGTAAAAGATTTAATAATTCATGATTTAAAAAATACCAAATTGAGTAATTTTAATTTAAAAAATTATATTGAAGTCGTAGAATATAATTATCCCTTTGATGATGAATATGTCTTTTTAATGAATTTTAACACTGGAAGTATTCCCAAGTTATTAAAGGATGAAAGTTATATAACAGATAACATTAAATTAGAAATAAATGCTAAAAGTGTTACTGAAATTAATAAAACAATTAAAAGTTACACTATTAATAAAATCAAGTCAATTAAAAATCTTATTATTACATATAAATTAAAATCAGACAAAAGTGAATTCTACCCATCGTTTTTAATTAATGAATTAAATCTTGAGGTAAAAAAAGAAAAAATGGATATTTTAAATAGTTATTCAGTAATTAAAGATAAAATAGATTATGCTAGAAAAATAGATGATTATTTAAAATATGGTAATTTAGAGGATTCTTATTACATTTACAAAAATACTTTTAAAGATATTAATTATGGTACTTATAATAATAGTTTCAAAGAAATAGATAAAACTTTATTGAAAGAGTATTTAAATAATCGTTTAGTATTATCATATTCTTCATTAAATAATTATAATAAATGTGCATTTAGATACTATATAGCTAATGTATTAAAACTCGACAAATATGAAGAAAATTTTGAGGCTTTTATTGGTTCAATTTTTCATGATGTGTTAGAAAAATGTTTTATTTATAATCTAAATGTTACTGATGAAATAAATGAATATATTAAGCAAAGCAATAAAGTTTTAACAATAAAGGAAAGATTCTTTGTTAATAAAGTTATTAGTGATATTAACTATGTTATAGAGGTTTTAAAAGAGCAAAATAAACATATTAGTTTAGATAAAGCTTTATATGAAAAAAATATTTCTATTGATAAAAGTAAAGATGATATGCAAATAGAATTTATTGGGTTTGTTGATAAAATATTATATAAAGAAACAAGTAACAATACTTTAGTATCAATAATTGACTATAAAACCGGTTTTATTGATATTGAACTTAAATATGTTCCATACGGTTTAAGTTTGCAATTACCAATATATTTATATTTAGTTAAGAAGTCTAATTTATTTGTTAATCCAAAATTCGTAGGATTTTATCTTCAGTATATATTAGATAAAGATATTACAAGAAATACAAGTAAAAGTTTTGATGCTCAAAAGAAAGATAATTTAAAATTAATGGGATACTCTATAAATGATTCTGATTACTTAGAAAAATTTGATGATACATATGTAAATAGTGAATTAATAAAAGGAATGAAAACTAAAAATGATGGTAGTTTTTCTAGCTATTCAAAAGTGCTAAGCGAAGAGCAAATGAATAATTTAATCGAAGCAACTGAAAAGAATGTTGATGAAGCTATTGAAAATATCATTAATGGTAAATTTGATATAAATCCTAAGAAGATAGGGTACTTTAATGATGTAGGCTGCAAGTATTGTAAATTTAAAGATTTGTGTTTCAAAAAGGAAGATGATTATCAAATTCTTGAAGATATTGATGATCTAGATTTTTTAGGAGGTGAAGAAGATGCCTAAATGGACAGAAGAGCAACTCCAAGCTATTGAGAAAAATGGAACTAACATAATAGTATCCGCGGGTGCGGGTTCAGGTAAAACTGCAGTATTAACCGAAAGAGTAATTCATAAATTAAAATCTGGAATAAAGATTAATGAACTTTTAATTTTAACTTTTACAAATGCCGCTGCAGGTGAAATGAAAGATAGAATAAGAAAGAAAATTTCTGAACATGATGATTTAAAAGACAATCTCGATTACCTAGATAGTAGTTATATCACAACATTTGATTCATTCACATTGTCTTTAGTAAAAAAGTATCATTATATTTTAAATGTTTCTCCAACACTTAGTATTGTTGATAGTGGAATTATTAATCTATTAAAAGAAGAGGCTTTAGATAGAGTATTCGAAGAATTTTATGAACAAAACGATGAACAATTTCTAAAGTTAATTAATGATTTCTGTGTAAAAAATGATAAGGCATTAAAAGCCTCTGTTAAAAAAATAATTTCATCTTTAGAACTTAAAAGTGACATAGATAAATACTTAGATAACTATGTTGCAAACTATTTTATTTCCTCAAAAATTGAAGAATATTTTCAAGAATATTTGGATTTAATTAAAGATGAAATCAAAGATATTGAGACAGCTTTATACCTAATAAGCGATAGTGAGTATTATGACTATTATGAACAAATGTCTAAGGCTTTAGAACCTCTTATTAAAGCTAGGGACTATGATGAAGTAAAAAAGGCTATCTTAGTTACTTTACCACGAAGACCAAGAGGTAGCGATGATGTTAAGGAATATAAAGATCAAATTGACTTGGCGTTAAAGAATTTAAAAGAGTATACAAGGTTTGAAAATGAAACTGAAATATATGAAACTTTTAATACTTCACAAACTTACATTGAAGCAATAATAAGAATTATAAAAAAACATAATCAGTTAATAAAAGAATATAAAAAGACAAATGATTTATATGAGTTTACTGATATTGAACTTATGGCCATTAGTCTTTTAAAAAATAATCCTGATATATGTGACGAGTTAAAAAATTTCTATAAAGAAATAATGGTAGATGAATATCAAGATACAAATGACCTCCAAGAAGAATTCATTAGTTTAATTCAAAATGATAATGTCTATATGGTTGGTGATATTAAACAATCTATTTATGGATTTAGAAATGCTAATCCGAGTATTTTTAAGAATAAATATGACAAATATTCAAATCTTGATGGAGGAATAAAAATAGACTTGCTTAAAAATTTCCGTTCAAGAGACGAAGTTTTAAATGGTATAAATCATATTTTTAATTTAATAATGGATGACACTTTAGGAGGCGCTAGCTATAAAGAAAGCCATCAAATGGTATTTGGTAACACTTCGTATGAAGAGAATAAAAATCATAATCAGAATTATGACTTAGAGGTATATAATTATTCTCATGAAGATAATACCTATACTAAAGAAGAGATTGAAGCTTTTATTATTGGAAATGATATAAAAAATAAAATTAATTCAGGATATGAAGTTATAGATAAGGCTTCGGGAAAATTGAGAGCCAGTCGATACGATGATTTTTGTATTATTATGGATAGGGGAAGTGCTTTTCCTACTTATAAAAAAATATTTGAATATTTACAGATTCCTTTGATTATTTATGAAGATAAACGTTTAACAAATGAAACTGATATTATGTTAATTAACAATATTATTAATATGATTCTTAAAATAAAAGATCGGATTTTTGATCAGGAGTTTAGATATTCCTTTGTCAGTATCGCTAGGTCATATTTATTTGAGTATTCTGATAATGATATTCTTAAAACAATAAAAGATAAAGCATATTTTAAAACAGATATTTATGCAATTTGCGAAAAGATAAGTGGAAAGCTCGAGGTAATTAATAATTATGAATTATTAAATTTAATTATTGATGAATTTAAATTTTATGAGAGGGCTATTAAAGTAGGTAATGTTGATGATACAATTGTTAGAATCGATAACTTACTATCCATTGCTAGTAATCTGGCTAGTATTGGATATACTCCATATATGTTTAAAGAATATATTACACAAATGATTAATAGTGATAATGAAATATCTTATAAAGTTATTACATCTGCATCTTTAAGTGTTAAGATAATGAATATTCATAAATCAAAAGGGCTCGAATTCCCAGTTTGCTACTTTTCTGGATATCACAAAGCGTTTAACACGAGCGATATTAAAGAAAGATTTGTTTATGATAATAAATATGGAATAATAACTCCATTCTTTAAAGAGGGGATAGGTTCCATGATTTTAAAAGACTTACTTAAAAATAAGTATACTATTGATAACATTTCTGAAAGAATAAGACTTTTTTATGTAGCGGTAACTCGAGCTAAAGAAAAAATGATTATTGTAAGTTCGCTAGATGATGAGAGTCAAATGAAAGCTAGCGGTGTAGTAGATTACTCTATTCGTAGGAAATATAACTCATTTTTAAGTATTTTAAATTCTATCAAAGGAAATTTAAAGGATTATACTAAAAATATTGATTTAAAAGAACTTGATTTAACAAAAGATTATTTGTTTAGCAATAAACTTGAGGATAATTTAAATAAAACTAGTGAAACTATTAGTTATAGTTCAATTGAGATTTTAAATGAAGAATTAAATGAAAAACACGCTTCAAAAACAATTAATGAGATTATTTCCAAAGAAACTGGCGAGACTTTAAAATATGGAACTATGATGCACGAAGTGTTTGAAAATGCAGACTTTTTAAATATTTCACAAGATAATCCACATTATGAGAAATTAGTTAATTTTACTAAAAGACTAAATATTACTGAAAATACGAAATTGTATAAAGAACATGAATTTATATATGAGAAAGATAATATTCAGTATCATGGAATAATTGACTTAGTTTTAGTCGAGGAAGAAGTAATCAAAATAGTAGATTATAAATTGAAGAATATTGAGGATGAAAAATATAAAGATCAATTAAAAGTTTATTATGATTATCTGTATTTATTAACTAATAAACCTATAAAGACATATTTATATTCAATAATTGAGGATAATTTAAAAGAAATTAAACTTGAAAATTAAATTTTTCAAGTTTTTTTATTGAAAAAAAGGAAATTGAAACTTTTTCCGGTATATATAAGATGAAAGGAGGATAGATGTTATACTTAAAAGATCAATTTGCAACTAAAATATTTACTGAATGCCGTGAATTTGTTAAAGAATTTTTAAGTGTATTACTTGCTATTGATAAAAAAGAATTAGAATCTAATTTAATTTTAGAAGATATTCGAGTTGGAGAAAGTGCTGAAATTAAGAAAAGCATTACGGATGCTTTATATTCTACCGATGATGGAATTTATAATATAGAAATTAATTATAATAGGTATAAAGGGTTGGAAATAAAAAACGTAACGTATATTTGTCATTTGATTTTAAGACAAGCTGTAAAAGGACAAGATTATAAAAAATTAAAACCTATAACTCAAATTAATATTAATAGTTATGATTATTTTAATAAAAAGGAATTTGTCTATATTAGTAAATTATTAGAAACAAAGCATCATTTAGTAAGGAGTAATCTAATTCAAATTATTGATATTAATTTAAATTATTTACTAGATAAAGAGTTTAATAAACTACATGAGCGTTTAGAAAAATTGATGTATATTTTTGTATGTGGGAATATGGACAAGGTAAGAGAAATAAGCAAAGGAGATTCTGTGATGGAAGAAGTAAGAGCCCGAATGGAAACGTTTGCCGAGGAGTTTGATAGCTTGCTATTTTATGATCGTGAGGCCCTGTTAAAAGAAGCCGATATGGCTGAGGCTCGTGAAATTGGCTATAATGAAGGATTTAGTGAAGGTCTAGAGCATGGCATAGAACAAGGCATAGAGCAAGGAATCCAAAAAGGTATTAACCAGGGCTTTGAAAGTGGAAAAGTTCAAGGAAAACAAATTGCACAGAAAAGTATAGCCAAAAAGCTTATAGAACATGGTATGAGCGAAGAAGAAGTTAACAAAATAATTGAATAAATGTTAAAAAATAAAAAAACGTATTAATTAATACGTTTTTAAATGTCTAAAATTAAGTCGTTTTCTTGAAGTATCGCTTGTAATTCATAAGTTTTTATGTATGATGTTTTATTGTCGTAATGTAAAGTAATATATTCACTTTCAATTGTGGCGTATAAACTATCACGATCTTTTTCTTTAATAGATTTCATAATATTTTCAACTGCTTCATCACTAATTTTCATTTCGTATACTAGATTGTATCCTTTTAAAGGATCAAATGTATAATACCAATCTAAGTAATAGGTAAATAATATATTATCTTCAGTTATATGTAGATAATAATAGTTATCTTGGTTAACTCTTTTAAATAAAGCGTTTTTTTCCATAAATAAATCTTTTTGGGGAATTATTCCATATTCAACTTTTAAAATGTTATTAGCGTTATATAGTTTATCAAAATGCTTTTTTTGATTTGTTCTATAGATATATGCTCCTAAAATAAGAGCAGTAATTAGAATAACTCCGAAAACAATAAATATTGGACCTCTTTTTTTCTTTGGCATAATTATCTCCTTAATTTGCTAGTTTCTTAGCTACCTCGTTAATTGGACCTGCGCCTACAGTGATAATTAAATCGTTTTCTTTAACGTTTTCTTTTATATATTCTTCGATTTTTTCAAATGAGTTTATATAAATAACATTATCGTTGCCATTTTCTTTAATAAGATTTACTAAATCTTCTTCGTGAACATTATAAATATTTTCTTCACGAGCGGCAAATATTTCTGCTATAACTACATGGTCAAATTGTGCTAAGACTTTACCAAAATCCTCTAAATGATCTTTAGTACGAGAATAGGTATGTGCTTGGAATATTGCCCAGTTTTCATTATGTTTAGTTTTCTTAACTGATTCATAAGTTGTTTGGATTTCACTTGGATGATGTGCATAGTCATCATATACTGGACAGTTATTATATGAACCAAGTAGTTCAAATCGTCTACCAACACCACGATATTCTTTCAATGCTTTTTTTATTGGTTCTAAATCAGAAATGTATTGGTTAGATAAAGCGATAGCGGCTAAAGAGTTATATACATTGTGTTTTCCACTTACGCTTAATTCAATTCTAGTTTTAAACTCGTTATTAATATATAAATCATATCTAGCGTGACCAGATTCATTAAACTCAATATTTTTAGCCATATAATTCGCGGAATTTTCTAATCCATAAGAAATTTTCTTTTCTTTATCTTTACATGCTAATAGAGTATTTTCATCATCCGCATTAATAACTAAGATTCCATTTTCTGGAAGTAGTTTAGTATATCGATTAAATGATTTAATAATATTTTCTAAATTATGAAAGTAATCCAAATGGTCGTTATCTATATTTAAAATAATTTCAGCAGTAGGGAAGAAGTCTAAGAAACTATCTACATATTCACATGCTTCTGCAATGAAATATTCTTTTCCCCCGATATAATCGTTGCCAGCAATCTTAGGAAGAATGGCTCCAATTTGAATTGTTGGATTCATTTCTGCTTCTAAGAAGATAGAACTTACCATACCACTTGTAGTGCTTTTTCCATGCGTTCCGCTGATGCATAAAACATTTTTATAATTTTTCATCATTAGTCCAAAGAAAACGCTTCTTTCATATAATTCTTTATTTAACTTTTTAGCGTATGCTAATTCTTCGTTGTCATCTTTTATTGCAGCTGTATAAATTACAATGTCAGCATTTTCAACATTTTCTAAGTTATAAGAGTAGCTAATTTTCACTCCTTTAGATATTAATCTTTTTGTTAGTTCACTTTCTTTGGCGTCGTAGCCAGTTATTTGACAATTATATGATAAAAGAATGTCTGCGATTCCACTCATAGAAACGCCTCCGATACCTATCATATGTATTTTTTTGCTTGAAAACATAATTCACCTCATTAATTTATTTATATTATAACTAACTTTATTTAGAAGTGCAATAACTCCCAAGAATAGACAATTAATTAACTTTTTTTATATAAAACTTTTAATTTGATATTTTTTTTGTTATACTTATTTTGATATGAAAGATAAGAGGAATTTATTTTTAATTACAGTATCTATAGTTATGCTGATAAGCTTATTAGCAATGTTTTCATTTGCATATTTTTCTGCAGATACGGACATTCAAAATACATTGCCATTAAATGTTGTCATCGAAGAAGGGACTTCAATGACACTTACTGCGGTAGGGCAAGATGCAGCAACAATCAATGTTTCTGGAAGTAGTATGTTAACAGATAAGGCCGGTACAGTTGCTGGAAGTTCATCTCCTAAGATTGCTCTTACATTAGAAAGTAAGGTAAAAGCCAAGTGTACGTATGATATTGCCTGGGTTTGGGATACTGATTCTGATAACTATTCATTATCAACTGGAGCTACAAAAGAATTTACAATATCTGGTACAGATGGTACAAATACTTTGGCAGAAACTCAAATTTCAAACTATTCAACAGGGCTTAAATTAGGGACTTATGAAATAACTAATAGTTCTACGAGTACAACTCAAACTTGGAACTTTACTGTTAATTTCTATAATCTAAATGTAGTTCAAGATAAACATGCTGATGCAACATACAAAGGAAAAATTGCAATTCAAAATGCTGAGTGTGCCGCAACAGTATAACACTTGTATTTTAAAAAAAGATGTATTATAATATGACTAATCTTTTAAAGATTATGAACAAGACGAAACTATTAGGAAGTTTTGAAAGAGAGCCAAGTAAGGTGAAAGTTGGCAAATGAAATAGTAGTTTGGATCACTTGGGAATTGCTTATTTGAATAAAATAGAATAGGACGAATAACTCGCGTTAAGAGGTTAAAGTGTATGACAAGTTCATAAACTAAGGTGGTACCACGGATAATGTCCGCCCTTAGATTTATGGACTTTTTTTATTTTAAGGAGGAGAAAGAATGAAAAATTTTAAGGAATTAGACAAAAGACCCGTAAGTGAGGTCGAAACATCGATTTCTGAATCATGGAAAAGTATCAATGCAATGCACGATGCTCAAAATAAGAAAAATGAAAATAATGAAACTTTCGTTTTCTATGATGGCCCGGCATTTGCTAATGGGTTTCCAGGATTACACCATATGGTATCAAAAAATCTTAAAGACTGTGTTACAAAGTATCATGTAATGAACGGTAAGAAGGTTATAAGAAAGATTGGATGGGATACTCATGGTCTTCCGATTGAAAACCATGTAGAAAAGAAATTGGGAATTTCATCTAAGAAAGAAATCGAAGCTTTAGGTATTGAAAAATTTAATGAAGAATGTCGTAAGAGTGTTAGAGCTAATGAAGATGCATTTACAAATTTAACTTCAAAAATGGGACAATTCTTTGATGTAGAAAATCCATATTTAACATATAAAAATGATTATATTGAAACTGAATGGTGGATTTTAAAAGAAATGTTTGAAAAAGATATGTTCTATGAAGGAACTAGAGTAGTACCATACTGTCCTCATTGTGGAACAGGATTAGCTACTCACGAAGTTGCTCAAAACTATCAAACTGATACTGCAATTACAGTATATGTACCATTTAAGAAAAAAGATGAAAATGTATATTTCTTAGTTTGGACAACAACTCCATGGACGTTAATTGCTAACGTAGCTCTTTGTGTAAATCCAAATGAAGACTATGCATTAGTTGAATCTAAAGGAACTAAGTTTATTTTAGCGTCTGCATTAGTAGAAAAAGTTTTAGGGGAAGAGGCTACTGTTCTAGAAACCTACAAAGGTAAAGATTTAGAATATCAAGAATATGAACAATTACTTCCATCTTTCGAAGTAGATAAAAAAGCTTTCTTTGTTACTTGTGATAATTATGTAACTATGGAGGATGGAACTGGTATCGTACATATTGCACCAGCCTTTGGTGAAGATGATGCTAATATTGGTAAAAATTATGATTTACCATATTTAAATCCAGTAGGAAAAGATGGTTGCTATACCGCTGGACTTTGGGAAGGTAAATTTGTTCATGATGTAAATGAAGAAATTGTAACTTACTTAAAAGAAAATGATAAATTATTTAAAAAACAAAAACTAGCTCATGAATATCCTCATTGTTGGAGATGTGATACAGCATTAATTTATTATTCAATGCCAAGTTATTACATAAGAGTTAGTCAAATGACTGATGATTTAGTTAAAGCTAATGAAAAAGTAAATTGGTATCCAGCTTATGTTGGTGAAAAAAGATTTGCTAATTGGCTTGCAAATGCAAGAGACTGGAATGTATCACGTTCTCGTTATTGGGGAAGTCCAATTCCTTACTGGAAGTGTGAATGCGGTCATGCCCATATGGTAGGATCAATAGAGGAATTAAAGAATTTGGCTATCGAAGAAATTGGCGAAGATTTTGACTTACATAAACCATATATTGATAATGTTCACTTAACTTGTGAAAAATGTGGCAAAAAAATGACTCGTATTCCAGATGTTTTAGACTGTTGGTTTGACTCTGGAGCTATGCCATTTGCTCAATATCATTATCCATTTGAAAATAAAGAATTATGGGAAGAACAATTTCCTGCAGACTTCATTTGTGAAGGTATTGACCAAACTCGTGGTTGGTTCTATACATTAATGGTAATTTCAACTTTTGTTAAAGGTTGTTCACCGTTTAAGAATGTTTTAGTAAATGACTTATTACTTGATGCAAATGGTAAGAAAATGAGTAAGAGTCGCGGTAATATCGTTGAACCGTTTAGCACAATCGAAGAATATGGTGCTGATACAGTAAGATTCTACTTACCATATGTTTCACCAGTATGGACTCCGCTTAAATTTGATATGGAAGGATTAAAAGAAGTATATTCTAAATTTTTCAATCCTCTTAAAAATACTTATAGTTTCTTTGCGATGTATGCCAATATTGATAAAATAGATACTAACGAATGTAGTGTTCCATATGAAAATCGTGAAGAAATTGATAAATGGTTAATTTCAAAATATAATAAACTAGTTAAAAATGTTCGTGCTTCATTTGAGGAATATGATTTAAATAAAGTTGTTCATTTCCTAGCATCATTTGTTTCAGAAGATCTATCTAACTGGTATATCAGAAGAAATAGAAATAGATTCTGGGGAAGTGAATTAGATTCATCTAAGAAAAGTGTATATATAACTACATACGAAGTATTAGTTGGTTTATCTAAATTAATTGCTCCAGTGGTACCATTTGTTTCAGAAGAATTATATCGCAATTTGACTGGAGAAGAATCAGTTCATTTAGCAGATTATCCATCATATGATGAAAATTTAATTAATGAACATATAGAAGAAAGAATGGACTTAGTAAGAAACTTAATTTCTATTGGACGTTACGTACGTGAAGAAAATAAGATAAAAGTTCGTCAACCACTTCCAGAAGCTTTAGTAGATGGTAAAAATAAAGAACTTCTTAATGATTTAACTAATTTAGTTATGGAAGAATTAAATGTTAAGAAAGTAACTTTTGCAGAAGATTTAAATACCTATATGACATTTACAATTAAACCTAATTTTAAAGAAGTAGGTAAAGTATTTGGTAAAAATATGGGTGAATATCAAAAGAAATTATTAGAATTATCTCCAGAAGAAATCTCTTTACTTCAAAATGGAGAAAACATTAAGATGAATGTTGCGGATACTGAATATGATATTACACCAGATATGGTTGAAATTAGATATAATGCAAAAGAAGGATTTAATGTTGGTATGGAAAATGGCGCATTTATAATCCTTGATACAAGAATTACTGAAGAACTTAAAATGGAAGGTAATGCTCGTGAGTTTGTATCAAAAGTTCAACAATTACGTAAAGATAATGGTTTTGACATCGCTGATCGTATAGTAACGACATATAATGCAGATGAAGAATTTGCAAAAGCAATCGAAGCTAATATCGATTATGTAAAAAATGAAACATTAACAGTTGAGTTAATAAAAGATGAAAGTCTTGAAAAAAACCTAACTTTAAATGATTACAGCGTAGGTATTAAATTAGAAAGAAAATAGTTGTCAAACTTTGTCAAAAACAAGAAAAATGTATTATTAAATACATTTTTTTGTTAGAATGAAACTAGGAGAGTGATAATAATGATAGAGGGAGGAAGCCCAATACATATCAATGCAAAAGAAGGGGAAATAGCTCCAATTGTTTTGATGCCTGGAGATCCGCTTCGTGCAAAATATATAGCCGATAATTTTTTGAATAATGTTAAAGAAGTTTGTAATTTAAGAAATATGTTAGGTTTTACTGGAACCTACAAAGGTGTAAAAGTATCGGTTGTTGGTTCTGGCATGGGAATGCCGAGTATGGGGATTTATTCATGGGAATTGTTTAAATATTATAATGTTCAAAAAATAATTCGTATTGGCACATGTGGAGTTGTAAGTCCTGAAGTTAAAATTCCAGAGCTAATACTGGCAACTAGTGCATATAGCGAGTCAAATTTTGCGTATACATATAATGAATGTAACGAACGTATTATGTATCCGTCTAAAGAGTTAAATGATAAACTAATTTCTTCTGCAAATGAACAAGGAATTAAAATGCATATTGGAGATATTACTACAATGGATGTATTTGGTCCTTATGCAAATCACGATAATCTTTTAAAACGTCTGCCTAAAGACTTAAATATTATTGGTGAAGAAATGGAGGCATTTGCACTTTTCTTTATTGCTAGAGAATTTAAAAGGCAGGCGGCTTGTGTCTTGTCTGCAGTTGATTCTCCTTTTAGTGATATTATACTGAGTTCAGAAGAAAGGCAAACCGGACTAAATGATATGATAAAAACTGCTCTTGAAGCAATAATAAAATAAAAAACTCCTTTAAGGAGTTTTTTTGTGAAATTAAACATTAAATTTGTTTATGATTTGAACTATAAAATCTCTTAAATCATTTACATCTTTTTGAGTGTGAGCTTCACAACGAAGCGTTATATTTGGTCCGGTGTTACTTGCTCTAACATATGCCCAGCCGTCAGTAAACATAATTCTTAATCCGTCAATTTCCATATATTGGTATTTAAGCTTAATGCATAGATTTTTTATAGATTCAATGACTTGATATTTTTTGTTGTCGGGAGAAGAAAATTTTTCCTCTGGGGTATTAAAGTAAGTAGGGACTGTAGCTACTAACTCACTTAATTTTTTATCAGTTTTACTTAATAATTCAATAAGTCTTAAAGCAGAGTACATCGCACTTTCAGTGCTGAAAAGTCTATCATTAAATGAAATGTGACCTACATATTGAAATCCGTATGGAATATTTTCTCTAATAACTTTCTCTTGTGTATAGCTTGTTCCAGTTCTGCAAATTATCGGCGTTCCGCCTAGTTTTAAAACCTCATCTTTAAAATTGTCTGAACATTTAGCGTCGTATAAAAATTTCTTTTCTTTAACTTTATCAAATATGTCTCTTAGTACTAAAATGCTAAATACTTCAATTGAAACCATTTTCCCATTTTCATCGATAATACCTATGCGATCTCCGTCTCCGTCAAAGCCAATTCCTACATCGGCATTACATTCTAAAACTTTTTGTTTTAGCTGTGTTAAGTTATTTTCAATTGTAGGATCGGGGTGGTGATTAGGAAAATTCCCATCACTTTCTTCATTAATAATAATTAAATCAACGTTTGCTTTTTCAAAAATATGTCGAGCTATTGTAGCAGGAACTCCATTCGCAGGGTCTAAAACTACTTTAATCTTTTTAGATCCCAATTCAAGTGTATCAAGTACATAATTAGTATATTTATCTTTTATACTTTCGTTTTTGACAGTTCCATTTCCTCTAATAAATATACCACGATTTATATATTCTTTAAAATCTTGAATCATTTCTCCTCGAGCGTTGGAATAATGATCAAAAGAAAATTTAAAACCATTTTCATCTCTTGGGTTATGTGAAGCTGTTATCATAACTCCAAAAAGATTATTAATGTGTCTTGCAAAATAATTCATAGGAGTAGTAGTTAATCCATAATCAATAATATCGATTCCCGTTTCTAATAACCCTTTGATAAGATTTTTATGTAAACTTGGAGAAGAAAGTCGATTATCTCGTGATACTACACAAGTAGTTTGATTAAACTTTTCCTGAATGTATGACCCATAACCTAAACCTATTTTATACGCCACATCTTCATTGATATCCTCAGGGTATTTTCCTCTTATATCATATGCTCGAAATATTTTATCTTTCATATACAACCTCGCTTATTATAATATTAACATAAAAAGACTTAAAATATAACTACTTTTAAAAGTGGACATTAAGTAGATTAAGAGCTATAATACATATCGCTTATAAAAAGGTGGGATTTAGATGAAATTTGCATGGCCCGAAGCTGATTTAAGTAATATAATTAAAAAATTTTCTTATCGTGGGACTAGTTTTCATATTGAATATTTTGATGGTTCTGTATCTGATTATTATTGTTCTGATCCAAATCATGCAAATGAAGTAAAGTCTTTAATGTATTCTCAAGCTGGGCAAAGGCAGGAGATAATGCAAAATAAAGATTATAAAGTTGGAAGAACTATGCTTCTTTTTACAGAACTTGTTTCAGGGTTGGGAGTACATTTTAGTATAAAATCCGAAGATGATTTGATGACATTTCTTTATAGCCTGTTAATTGCATTTAATTTATTGGTATTGTCTCACGGAGCAAAAGTTGAAAGGGAACTAGAAAAATTTAAACTTTTCTTTGAGATGTATGATCATTTAGATGAGGTTAATAAAAGTTCCTTTATGAAAGCAATTGAATTTGAAAATATTTATCAAAAAAATTTGGACATTCATACAGTCGATGATTTTTCCTTTGCGGATATTAAAGTTTTACATAGAAAATTACAAGAAAAATATCAATTGCAAACAAAAAGCTAAACCATTTTGGTTTAGCTTTTATATTTTTTTACTTCGTATTTATATCCCTTGGTATCTACTGTGACTTTTTCAATAGTTAATGGTTCTTTTAGCATTCCGTTTGTCATATCAGAATATTCTAAATCAGCTTGTTCAATACTTTCGATAACATCCATACCCTCGATTACTTCACCAAATCCGGCATACATATTATCTAACGAAGATTTTGCGCTATCATTAAGAACGATGAAAAATTGAGAGCCAGCTGAATTATAATCATCAGCTCTTGCCATTGATATTACACCTTTAGTATGTGATAAATCATTGTTAACACCATTTACAGGAAATTCCCCTTTAATAGTATATCCTGGGCCTCCGGTGCCTGTTGCAGTTGGGTCGCCGCCTTGAAGCACAAAGCCTTTCACCAATCTATGCATTGTATTATTGTCATAGAATCCATCTTCAATTAGATTAACAAAATTGGCAACTGTGTTAAAAGCTTTATCCGGGTACAGTTCGATAACAACATCTCCGTAGTTTTTAATTGTCATGGTAACAATCGGATTTTCTTCAGGCATTTCTTTACCACAACCAGTAACAAGTAGTAGTGTAGCTACTAAAAATAAAAATATTTTTTTCATTTATATATCCTTTCTATAAATAATTATTATAGTTATTTAAATATTTGTCAAATGAAATATTGCCTGATGATAATATTTTGTGTTATTATAGGTTATAGAATAGTAGGGTGTATTATGAGTAAGTTAGAAAATTTAAGAAATAAGGTAAGGGCTAACACGTTTGTTGTAGTCGGTTTCATCGTGGTTATGCTTTTGGCGTTAATTGCTACGTTTACTTTCAGTGATGAAATTTTAAAGGGCGATGAGGATTTATATGTTGAACCAACCCCGTCGCAAATAGGTACGCTAAAAAATGCCAAAATATTTGTTGGTGACAGTGAATATGAAGGAAACGTAAAATTAAGCGAAGAAGTAGAAAAAATAGCTAATACAAAAGATAAGTTTTTAGTTTCTGTCTCTGTAGAGGGGAAAGAAAGTAAAAAAACCAAAAAACCAATGTATATAACTGTTATTATGGACTCCTCAGGATCAATGGAAGATTGTACTAAGTATAATGGTCGTAGATGTTCTGAAACAAAATGGGATGCTGCAAAAGCCAGTGTTAAAACTTTCGCTAATGAAATGTTAACTAATGCAGAAAATGTAAAAATTGCATTAATAACTTTTGCTGAAGGTGCGACAGTAAAATATGATTATGATAATCCAATATCTACAAGCAATGTTAATAATATTAATTTTGGTAGTGCTGTCGGAGGAACAAATTTACACGCTGGGTTATTAAAAGCTCAACAATTATTTCAAAATACAGAAATGCCTGATAATGCAGTAAAGATTGTATTAATATTAAGTGATGGTCAACCAACATATTATGTATATAATAATCGTAACGTAAGAAGTTATGGAAATACTACATCATTAGTTACTTATAATAACACTATAGCAGCCGCAAAATCATTACAACAAACTGCTGAAGTTTTCTCAATTGGATATGCGCTTTCTGATGAAGCTGCTGGTTCTGAATTAAATGGAAAAACTGCTCCGGAAATACTTCAAGAAGTTTCAACTCCGGATACAGGTTCATTAACTCATTACTTATCATCAGATTTATCATCACTTCCTGAAGTATTTAATAGTATGACTGAAGAAATAGCTACTCAACCGGCAGGTACAGATGCTAAGACACTAAGTTCAGTTGGCCAATTCTTTACTTTCGTTGAAGCGCAGGAGGGAGCAGTCACATACAATGAAAATATCGATGAAGTACGTTGTGATATTGGAACAATTACTTCAGAAGCAAAGGGCTGTAGTTACGTTGTAAAGATGGAATATGATACAGTAGATAACAGACAAGACGGTGAGTGGTATCCACTTACTGGAGATGCTGATTCTGGTACAACTTTAGAGTATATTGACATTGACGGTAACTCTAATTCATTATCATTAAAAAATACTGTTGAAGTTTTTGCTGTAAGAAGTAAATATGATTATGAAATAAATTATTATAAAGAAAGTATTGCTGAAGAAAATTTAATTGAAAGACAAACTGGTAATGATTATGCTGGTACTATAATTAAGGCTGATACTGCAAAATATTTACCTGATGGTTATAAATTAGTTAGCAGTATTTCTGAAATTAGTTTATCTGCTGAAGAAAATGAAATAAATATTGTTTATGAAAAAGATGAAACTAAAACTAAAAGATTAAGTTATACAGTTGAATATTATCAAGATAACGTAAAGATTTCTGAAGATATATATACATTTGATGTATGGATTAATGATTCGGATATTATTTATAATCAAAATGTTGATATTAGTAATGACCGTTATCCAGGTTATAAATTAGGAAATGTATCCCCAGAAAGTGTTACATCTGAGATTAAAAATGGGGAAGTAATAAAAATATATTACGTTAAAGATGAAGCTAAAACAAAATCTTTAAATTATAAAATTAATTTTTACCAAGGCTCAGAATTTGTTGAAAATAAAAATGTTGAAAACGAAGTTTGGGTAAATGAAATGGAAGTAAGTGCGGACTTAGTTAATTTATATAAAAACAAATATGTAGGTTATAAATTAGCAGATGAAGAAAGTATACCGAAGAAAATAGCAGATGGTGAAATTGTTAATTTATACTATATAAAAGATGAAACACAAACTAAAGAATTAAATTATACAGTTGAATATTATGTAGATGGTAGTTTAGAATCTACTGAACCTATAGAAAATGTTGTGTGGATTAATGATCTTGATACATTAGAAGTTAATAACTTAGCAAATGTTGAAACTAAATATAAAGGTTATAAATTAGCAAATTCAAACTACAAAGAAATCCCTGAGGTAGTTAATACAGGAGATGTAATTAAGTTATATTATGAAAAATTGTATTTTGAATATAAAGTTGAATACTATTATGACGGTGTACTAGATTCTGATAAAACCGAAACTCATACAGCACAATACAAAACTATTATTGATACATATCGTGATAAAGCTTATGATAATTACGAATTCGATAAAGTAGAAAACACTCCTCTTGAAATTGATGTTGAAGGTAATGTAATCAAAGTATATTATTTAACTGGTGAACCGGTTATAATTGTTAAGCCTCCACATACAGGAGTTAAAGAGAATATCTTAATAATAGCTAGAGTTATAATAATTTCGTTAACAGCGGGATTTGCTTGCTTAGTGTTAAAAGGAGAGAAGAGAAAATAATCTCTTCTTTTTTTATGGCATAAAACTTGACTCCAAGCCTATATTTTAATATAATAAAAGTACTTATTTAAAGAAAAGGGAATTTAATGGACCATTATTTTACTAATAATCAAAATTTAAAAAGTGAGATTAAGACACTTTCATATTCCTATTTAGGAAATGATTTTGCTTTTTTAAGTGATAACGGAGTTTTTAGTAAAGAACATATTGATTATGGCAGTAAATTGCTACTTGAAACTTTTTTGAAAAATCACCATGAATCGGGAAAATTTTTAGATGTAGGTTGTGGATATGGATTTATGGGAATTGTTCTTGCTAAAGTGTTACAAGCAAATGTAACGATGATAGATGTTAATAAAAGAGCGTTACATTTAACAAAAAGAAATCTTGATGAAAATAAATTAAATGCAGAAGTATTTGAAAGTAACGGATATGAAAATGTTACTGATAAATATGATGTAATTATAACTAATCCTCCGGTCCGAGCGGGAAAACAAGTGCTACTTGATATCTTAATTGGAGCTAAGGAACATTTAAATAAAAATGGGGAACTTTGGTATGTCCTTAGAAAGGACCATGGCGCCAAAAGTATGGAAAAGGTATTAAATGAACACTACAAGGTAGAGACAGTAGAAAAGAGTAAAGGGTTTTATATTTTTTGCTGCAAAATCTATTGACACATTTGTTGATTCTTTGGTAGAATTATAAATTGCTGACGTGTTTATTTTTATATAAGAAGAAAATAGTCTAAAAAAATTTGATGATGGGGTGAGATCGTGGCTTATAAGAAAGAAAAATTCGGGGACTATCGCGAAAGAAGAAGCTTTGCAAAAAGCAAAAACACACTAGAACTTGCCGACTTACTAGAAATTCAAAAGAAGAGTTACCAAAACTTTTTGGAAAATGGAATCAAGGAAACCTTTGAGGATCTTTTTCCAGTTGAAAGTTTTACTGGTAATATTTCTTTAGAATTTGGTGAATATTCATTTGATGCACCAAGATACTCTATTAAGGAAGCAAAAGAAAGAATGGTTAACTATGCTGCACCTTTAAAGGTTGAAGCTAGATTATTCATTCATGAAACTGGAGAAGTTAAGGAACAAACTATCTTCTTGGGAGATATGCCATTAATGACAGATGCAGGAACATTTATCATTAACGGTGCAGAAAGAGTTATTGTTTCTCAACTTGTTCGAAGCCCTTCTGTATATTTCAAAAGAGAAATAGACAAGAATGGTCGTAGAATTATTGGGGGAGAAATCATTCCTAACAAAGGTACATGGTTAGAATATGAAACAGACGCTAAAGATGTTATCTATGTTAGAATTGACCGTACTAGAAAAGTTACAGTTACAACATTCTTAAGAGCATTAGGTTTATCTACAGATGAAGAAATTATTGAATTATTTGGAGATAATCAATATATTAAGAATACTCTAGAAAAAGATGCTACAAATAACACTGATGAAGCATTACTAGAAATTTATGAAAAACTAAGACCAGGAGAACCTGCTACATTAGACAGTTCAAAGAACCAATTAATTACTCGTTTCTTTGATCGTTTCCGTTATGATTTAGCAAAAGTTGGTCGTTACAAATTTAACAAAAAGTTAAATATTAGCGAAAGAATTTTAGGTTGTACTTTAGCTGAAGATATTAAAGTAGGAAAAGAAGTTTATGCTAAGAAAGGTGATGTAATTACTAAACCTTTATTAGAAAGCTTAAAACCTATTTTTGCTGAAGGCTTTAATCTAAAAGAAACTACTATTAATGAAGAATTAGATGATTATAAGAAGATTCAAACATTAAAAGTATATGACAAATTAGATGGTAAGACTGTATTAAATTTAATTGGTACTGATAGTACTGTTGAAGAAAAAAGACTTACTATTCCTGATATTTATGCATCACTTTCATACTATATTGGATTACATTTCAATATTGGTAATGAAGATGAAATTGACCATTTAGGTAATCGTCGTGTTAGACAAGTTGGAGAACTTATTGAAAACCAATTTAGAACTGGTATGGCGAGAATGGAAAGAGTAATTAGAGAAAGAATGACAACTCAAGAAATTGAGACTGTTACTCCTAAAACTTTAATTAACATTCGTCCAGTAACTGCAATCTTAAAAGAATTCTTTGGCTCAAGTCAGTTATCAAAATTCATGGACCAAGTTAACCCAATTGCAGAACTTACAGATAAGAGAAGATTATCATCTCTAGGACCTGGTGGACTTTCTCGTGAACGTGCTGGTATGGAAGTACGTGACGTTAACTCATCTCACTATGGTCGTATTTGTCCGATTGAATCACCAGAAGGACAAAACATTGGTCTTATCACATCACTTGCTGGATACGCTAAAATTAATGATTATGGTTTCATAATGACTCCATATCATAAAGTAATTGATGGTGTAGTTCAAAAAGATGTAATTTATATGACTGCTGATGAAGAAGCAGATTTCTATATTTCTCAAGCTACAGTAGCTTTAGATGATGATATGCGTATCGTTGAAGACGAAGTAATCGTTCGTATTAACGGCGATAACGTTCGTGTAAAAAGAGATCAAGTTGACTTTGTTGACGTAGCTCCAAGCCAAGTTGTATCTGTTACAACAAGTTGTATTCCGTTCCTAGAATTTGACGACGCCAGAAGAACACTAATGGGTGCCAACATGCAACGTCAAGCTGTACCTCTATTAGTTTCTGAAGCTCCAATCGTAGGAACTGGTGTAGAACATATTGCTGCTGCATCTTCAGGAAGCTGTGTAGTAGCAAAAGCAGATGGTGTAGTTGAATATGCCGATGCTAAGAAGATTGTTATTAAAGTTGCTAATAGTAAGGATACTTATTACTTAGCTAACTTCGAAAGATCAAATGCTTCAACTTGTGTAAATCATCGTCCAGTTGTTAGAGCTGGTGATAAAGTACACAAAGGTCAAGTTATTGCTGACGGTCCTTCATGTAATGGTGGAGAACTTGCTTTAGGCAAGAACATGACAGTTGCATTCATGACTTTTGAAGGTTATAACTACGAAGATGCTGTAATCTTAAATGAAAGATTAGTAAAAGATGATGTTTATACATCACTTCATATATCACATTACGACATTGAATGTCGTGATACAAAACTAGGTCCTGAAGAAATTACAAGAGATATTCCAAATATTGGTGAAGATGCTCGTAAGAACCTAGATGCTGAAGGTATTGTAAGAATTGGTACTGAAGTACACGAAGGAGATATCCTAGTTGGTAAAGTTACTCCAAAAGGTGTTCAAGAACTTACTTCAGAAGAAAAATTATTACATGCAATCTTTGGTGAAAAAACTCGTGAAGTTAGAGATACATCATTACGTGTAGAACACGGAGCTGATGGTATCGTTCATGATATTAAGATATATACAAAAGAAAATTCTGATGAACTTCCTGCGGGAGTATCAAAAGTAATTAGAGTATATATTATTCAAAAGAGAAAAATCCAAGTCGGAGATAAGATGTCAGGTCGACATGGTAACAAAGGTGTTATCTCTCTAGTATTACCAGAAGAAGATATGCCTTACATGCCAGATGGTCGTCCAGTAGACATCATGTTAAACCCACTTGGGGTTCCATCTCGTATGAACATTGGACAAATTCTTGAAATCCACTTAGGTATGGCAGGAAAACAATTAGGCGTTCATTATGCAACTCCAGTATTCGATTCTGCTACTTGGTCAGATATTCAAGAAGAAATGGCGGAAGCTGGTATGAGCCCAGATGGTAAGATGATCTTACATGATGGACGTACTGGTGAAGCATTCGATCATCCAGTATCAGTTGGTGTTATGTACATGATTAAGTTACACCACATGGTTGATGATAAATTACATGCTAGAGCAACAGGTCCTTATTCACTTGTTACTCAACAACCTTTAGGAGGTAAAGCACAATTTGGTGGTCAACGTTTCGGAGAAATGGAAGTTTGGGCACTATATGCATACGGTGCTGCGCATGTATTACAAGAAATTTTAACTGTTAAAGCAGACGACATTGTTGGACGTGTTAAAGTATATGAAGCTCTTGTTAAAGGTAAATTAGTTAACCAAGCAGGGGTTCCAGAAAGCTTTAGAGTACTTGTTAAAGAATTCCAAGCATTAGGCTTAGATGTTCAAGTATTAAATAACGACGATGAAATCGTAGAATTTAAAGATATAGAAGAAAGCGACGAAAATGAAGGCGCTTTAAGAATTGATGAAATTGATTTAACTAAGGATATGGAACCTTCAGAACCTGAAAATGTTCCTGACCCAGTTGAAGACGAAGAAGAGGAAGAAGTCGATTTTGACGACTTAGAATTCCCAGATGTTTTAGATATTGATGAGGAAGGTGACCTATAATGATAGATGTAAGTAACTTTAAAGGTATTAGAGTATCTATTGCCTCACCAGAAAAGATTAGAAGTTGGTCTTATGGTGAAGTTAAGAAACCTGAAACTATCAATTATCGTACATTAAAACCAGAAAGAGATGGTTTATTCTGCGAAAAGATTTTCGGGCCATCAAAAGACTTCGAATGTAGTTGTGGTAAATACAAAAGACTAAGATATAAAAATATTATTTGTGATCGTTGTGGCGTTGAAGTTACACTTTCAAAAGTAAGAAGAGAGAGAATGGGGCACATTGAACTTGCTGCTCCTTGCTCTCATATCTGGTTCTTTAAAGGTGTTCCATCAAAAATGGGACTAGTTCTAGATATGTCTCCAAGAGACCTAGAAGAAGTACTATATTTCGTAAGTTATGTAGTAATTGACCCAGGAAAAGCTCCTCTAGAAGCTAAACAAACTATTTCTGACAAAGAATATCGTAATCTATATGAAAAATATGGAAATACATTCAAAGTTGGAATGGGTGCTGAAGCTATTAGAGAATTACTTTCTCAAGTTGATTTAGAAAAAGAAGTTGAAGATGTTCGTAAAGAACTTGAAGATACAACTGGACAAAAGAGAATTCGTCTTGTTAAGAGATTAGATTGCTTAGTATCTTTCTTAGAAAGTGGCAATCGTCCTGAATGGATGGTTCTAGAAGTGCTTCCAGTTATACCTCCAGAACTTCGTCCAATGATTCAACTAGATGGTGGTAGATTTGCTACTTCAGACTTAAATGACTTATATAGAAGAATTATTAATAGAAATAATCGTTTGAAGAAATTACTTGAACTTGGAGCTCCATCAATTATCGTTCAAAACGAAAAGAGAATGCTTCAAGAAGCAGTAGACTCTTTACTTGATAATGGTCGTCGTGGAAGAAGTATTACTTCTGCATCAAATAGACCATTAAAGAGTTTATCTTCAATGTTAAAAGGTAAACAAGGTCGTTTCAGACAAAACTTACTTGGTAAACGTGTAGACTACTCTGGTCGTTCAGTTATCGTAGTAGGTCCATTCTTAAAAATGTATGAATGTGGTTTACCAAAAGAAATGGCTCTTGAACTATTCAAACCGCATGTTATTCATGGAATAGTTGAAAGAGGCTTAGCACACAACATTAAAGGTGCTAAAAAATTAATCGAAACTAGAGACGAATGTGTATGGGACATTGTTGAAGATGTTATCACTGAACATCCAGTAATGCTTAACCGTGCTCCAACTCTTCATAGACTTGGTATTCAAGCATTCGAACCAAAATTAATTGGTGGAAAAGCAATTAGACTGCATCCACTTGTATGTGCAGCATTCAACGCCGACTTCGACGGAGACCAAATGGCTGTACACGTACCTTTATCAGAAGAAGCTAAAGCTGAAGCAAGACTTCTTATGTTAGGTGCAAATAACATCCTAAACCCTAAAGATGGAAAACCAATCGTTACTCCATCACAAGACATGGTATTGGGTAACTGTTATTTAACAATGGAAGAAGCAGGACTTCCTGGCGAAGGTAGAGTATTTAAAGATCCAAATGAAGCTTTAATGGCTTATGAAAGAAGAGAAATAACTCTACATACAAGAATTGCACTTCCTGCTAGTTCTTTCAAACATAAATTATTTACTGAAGAACAACAAGATAAATATTTAGTAACTACTGTAGGTAAGATTAAGTTTAATGAAATTTTACCAGATACATTCCCATTTATTAATGATGGTTCTAAGGATAATATCGAAGGTATCACACCAATGAAATATTTCTTAGAAAAGGGTACTAATATTCCTGAAGCAATTAAAGAAATGCCAGTGGTAAATCCGCTTATTAAGTCAAACTTAAAATCATTAATTGCTCAAGTGTTCAAAAGATATCGTACAACTGAAACTTCAATTATGCTTGATAAATTAAAAGATCAAGGTTTCAAATATTCAACAATCGCTGGTATTACAGTATCTTATGCAGATATTAAGACTAGTGAAAGAAAACAAGAAATTGTTGATGAAGCAAAAGCAAATGTTGAAAAGATTAATAAACAATTCAAAAAAGGTTTAATTACTGAAAGTGAAAGATATCAAGAAGTTATTTCTAACTGGGCTGCTGCAACTGATAAAGTTAAAGCAGAACTTAAACAAATCAGTTTAAATGACTATCAAAATCCAATTTTCATGATGATGAACTCAGGTGCTCGTGGGGAAATTTCAAACTTTACCCAACTTGCAGGTATGCGTGGACTTATGGCAAAACCAAATGGTGAAACAGTAGAAATCCCAATTACATCATCATTCATGGACGGACTTACAGTATCAGAATTCTTCTTATCAACTCACGGTTCTCGAAAAGGTGCTGCCGATACAGCTCTTAAAACTGCCGATTCAGGTTACTTAACAAGAAGACTTGTAGACGTTGCTCAAGACATTATTGTTAAAGACTATGACTGTGGATCTATTCAAGGTGTAGTAGTTCAAGACTTATTGAATGATAAAGACGGATCTGTTATTGAACCATTAGAAGAAAGAATTTTAGGAAGATTTGCTGCTAAGAAAATCGTTGATCCTGAAAGTAAAGCTGTTATTTGTGAAGCTGGCGAAATGATTACTGAAAATACTTGTTCAAAAATCAAAAAAGCTGGTATTACAAAAGTTGAAATCAGAAGTGCACTTACATGTAAATCAGATGGTGGCGTATGTCAAAAATGTTATGGACGTAACCTTGCTACTGGTAACTTAGTAGAAACTGGAGAAGCAGTTGGTGTTATGGCTGCTCAATCAGTTGGTGAACCAGGTACACAGCTTACAATGCGTACATTCCATACCGGTGGTGTAGCATCTGCTGAAGACATCACTCAAGGTCTTCCAAGAGTTGAAGAATTATTCGAAGCAAGAACACCAAAATATAAAGCTACTATTGCTGAAATTTCTGGAAAAGTAACTAACATTACTGAAAATAATTTAAAATATACAATCACTGTTGAAAATGAAGCTGGTGTAAGAGATCATGTTACAAATTACAACATGAAATTACGTGTAGCTGTTGGTGATGAAGTAAATGCAGGAGATAAATTAACTGAAGGTGTTATTGCACCTAAAGAATTACTTGCAGTTACAGACCCACTTACTGCACAAGAATACATCTTAAAAGAAATTCAAAGTGTATATAAACTTCAAGGTGTTGATATCAATGACAAACACATTGAAATTATCGTTAAGAGAATGATTAATAAGATGAAGATTGTTGATCCTGGAGATACAGACTTTGTTGAAGGTTTAACAGTATCACTTAGAACATTCACTGAAGGTAATAAACCAGTATTATTGAGTGGTGGAGTTCCTGCTAAAGGTAACCCAATTATGCTTGGTATTACTAAGTCATCACTTGAAACCGATTCATTTTTATCTGCTGCATCATTCCAAGAAACTACAAGAGTTCTTACAGATGCTGCTATTAAAGGTAAGATTGACCCATTAAAAGGATTAAAAGAAAATGTTATTATCGGTAAATTAATCCCTGCAGGTACAGGTGCAAAAGAATATGCTAACATTGATATTGAACTTGAAAAACAATTTTTAGTAAATGATGCTGCTGAAACTTTAGAAGAATCTTTAATGGAAGAAAATTCTAACGAAGAAGTAGCTCAAAACGAAACTGAAGAATAAGCCTTTACACAAAGGCTTTTTTCTTTGCAATAAATTTGATACAATAGTT
This sequence comes from Bacilli bacterium, assembly GCA_017434825.1. GTDB lineage: Bacteria > Bacillota_I > Bacilli_A > RF39 > UBA660 > UBA6448. Next base: position 61,379 of record JAFSGC010000016.1, read on the forward strand.
TGTATAAAGGAAGGTACATTATGAACGATAAGATTTATGAAAACATGCAAAAACATGGAACTGATTTAGGATTCTATGCAACTAAAGATAAAGATGCTATTTATTTAAAACCATATAATCCAGATATTAGAACTCCATTTTTTAGAGACATCGATAAGATTATTTATTCACTTGCATATGTAAGATATATGGATAAAACCCAAGTATTTACTGTAGTAGAAAATGATCATATTCAAAAAAGAATGATTCATGTTCAGTATGTATCGAAGATAGCTAGAACAATAGGAAGAGCCTTAAGACTTAATGAAGATTTGATTGAGGCAGCAGCGCTAGGACACGACTTAGGTCATACCCCATATGGTCATGAAGGCGAAAAAGTTTTAGATAAGATTTCTCGTGAACTAGGAGAAGGAAACTTCATGCATAACATTAATAGTGTAAGAAATGTTATGTTTATTGAAAATTATGGTAATGGTAATAATGTGTCGTTACAGGTTTTAGATGCAATCATGTGCCATAATGGTGAAATGGTATCAAATGAATATCATCCTAAGAAAAAAACTCAAGAAGATTTTTTAAATGAATATTATGCTTCATATCAAGACAGAGAAGTTGCTAAATATTTAAGACCAATGACTTTGGAAGGCTGTGTAGTAAGAATTAGTGATATTATAGCTTACCTAGGAAGAGATATCGAAGATGGTATTAGGGTCGGACTTCTTACTTATGAAGATGTTCCTAAAGAAATTCGTGAAGTATTAGGAACCACGAATTCAGAAATAGTCAATACTATTATTTGTGATATTATTGCTAATAGTATTGATGTACCTTATATTAAAATGAGTGATGAAGTATTTAATGCGGTAAAAGCGTTAAAGAAATTTAATTATGAAAATATTTATTATAAATGTTTAGATGATCAAAAAAGGGATTATATTGAATTTAAATTTCGCTGTGTAGTAAATAGTTATATGAAAGATTTAGTAGAACACAATACTGATAGTATTATTTATACATCGTATTTAGACAACATGAGTGACGAATATAAAGAAAATAGTAATGCTCGTATTGTACTTGACTATGTATCAGGAATGACTGATGAATATTTTAACGAGCAATTTGATAAATTAAACATAAAAATAGTAGAATAGACAATAATAAAAAAGAGGTGAATTATGGAGTATAAAAACATCGATTGTAAATCATATAATATCCATACAATCAAAACAAATCGTTTTAAAACCACCAAAATAGAAGTGGTTTTTCGTAGTAGGGTTGATAAAGAAACAATTGCCATAAATTCTTTTTTAGCAGCAATGCTTAATGAGTCATCAAAAAAATATCCTACTCGAAGAAAACTTGCTATCAAAAGTGAAGACTTATATAAAACGTATTATTATGCATTTGCTAATAAAGTTGGTGATTGTTTAAATACAATTTTTACAGTTAATTTTATTAATCCAGAATTTATATCTGAAGATGATTACTTAAAAAATGTTATTGAGTTTTTATTTGAAATGATTAGTAATCCTAATGTGGAAAATGAAGAGTTTGACATAAATACCTTTAATATAGTTAAAAATAATATTTTACTAGATATTGAAAGTATCGAAGAGAATGCTGAAAAAAAAGCAATTAATAGTGCTCTTTTAGCAATGGATGAAGAAAGTATTAGTTCACTCAATATCTTAGGAACTAAAGAGTCTGTAGAAAAGATTACTCCAGAAAAACTATATCAAGCATACTTGAATTTAATTAATAATTCTTTAGTAGATATCTTTGTAATTGGTAATACAAATATGGATAATATCGTCAAATATATCAAAAAGTATTATCAAAATCGTAAAATAAGAACTGGTAAGATTAACTACTATATAGAAAACAACTTACGTAAAAAAGTTAATGAGAAAGAAGAACAATCTTCATTTCTACAATCTCAACTTGTATGCTTGTATAATTTAGATAATTTAACTAAAGATGAAAAAGAGATAACGTTTCATTTATTAAACTATATTCTAGGAAGTGGTGGACTAAGTAGTAAATTATATCGCTATATTCGTGAAGAAAATAGTTACTGTTATCGAATTGCAAGCATGTATTTTAAATATGATAATTTACTTTGTATAGCGTCGTCTTTAGCTAAAGAAAATATTAAACATACTGTTAAATTAATTAATAAAGCTATTGAGGAAATGAAAAGCGGAGACTTTACTGAAGAGGATATTAAAGATGCTAAACAAAATCTCTTGTTATCACTGAATGTAAATAAGAATAATCCTAATTCCATACTAGCTAATTATCAATTTAAATATTTCTTAGGGAATTATACTATCGAAGAAAAGATTGAATTAATTGAAAAAATAACCAAAGAAGATATTATTTCTTTAGCCAAAAAGATTAAAGAAAATACAGTATATGTATTAAGCGAGGAAGAAAAATGAAAGAGATAAAGATAAAAGGTGCTGGAGAAGTAATTTATGAACATACCACAAAAAATGGATTAAAGGTATATGTATGGCCATATAATCTAAGTGAAGAAGTTAATTTAACTTTAACAGTTAAATATGGAAGTATTCATACAAAGTTTAAAAGTAATGGTAAAGAAATTACTGTTCCGGATGGAATGGCACATTTTTTAGAGCATATTAAATTCAATGAAAAAAAAGATTTAACTGCTCATGATTATTTTTATAAAATAGGAAGTTATACTAATGCATATACAACATATGATCATACTTCTTATGAAGTTATTTGTAATAACAATATTAAAGATAATTTAGAGCATCTATTGTATTTTGTTTTTAATCCATATTTTACTAAAGGATTAATTCAAAAAGAAAAAGGTATTATTATCGAAGAAAGTAAGATGACATTAAATAATCCATATAATATGGGATATAAAGCGTTAATGAATGGTTTATATAAACTTAATAATAAACGTAAGTTAGTTACTGGTGAAAAAGATGATATTAAAGCTATTACTATCGAAGATGTAGAACATGTATTTAATAATTTCTATCATCCAAAGAATATGTTTCTAACAGTAACAGGTAATGTTAATCCTTATGAAATAGAGAAGATTGTAGAGGAATATTGTGATGGTATGAAAGTATCTAAATATTTAAATCCAGAGATTATTTTACCAAAAGAACCAGACTATATTATTGAAGAAGCACAAGAAATTGAAACTACAGTTACCAAAGAAAAATTACTATTAAGTGTTAAAATACCTAAAAAGCAATATAAAGATATTGATGATTTACATTTAAGAATTTTATTTAATATTTTAATGGATATTAATTTTGGAACTACAAGTGAATTAAATGAACATTTAATTCAAAATTCCTTAGTAGATGATATCTATTACATGGTGACAGTTGAAGATAATCATATAATTCTTACGTTTGAATCCTCAACTTCTTATCCAAAACAAATTATTAAAATGATTAAAGACAAACTAAAAAATTTAACTTTTGAAGAAGATATATTCACTAGAAAGAATAAAACTTTAATTGCTGCCTCGATTTTAGGTTATGAAGATGCTGCAGATGTAAATAACGACATACGCGCTGATATAATCAAATATAATAAGATAATTGATAATATCCAAGACGTATTTAAAGAATTAAATGCTGAAAATGGTATCGAAATAATTGATAAACTTAAAAAATATGAAATCTCTTACGTTATTTTAAAACCAAATCAAAGCAAATAAAAAGAGCGAAATTTGACTTTTCGCTCTTTTTGTTGTAGACTAATTGCCATAAAAAGAGGGGGAATTTAAATGAAACCGGAGCTATTCGTGGCATTTGGTCATGATAATGTTAAGGTTGATGCTAAAGGAAGAATGTTTGTTCCATCAAAATTTAATATAAATCAAACGGAGGAACTGATTTGTTTTCCTCGTGATGAACATTATATTTTAGTTTTGTTATCTTGGTTACGCGAGAGACTAAATGAATTGACAGAATTAAAAAGAACTTGCAATAATCGTGAGTTGGCAAGAGATATAGAAAAACAAATGAGAACTGTATATCATTTGGTTATAGGCCAACCAATGTCTCTAGACGCTCAACGCAGAATAGTGCTGCCACAAACAGTAAGAGAAAAATGTGAGGAGCGAGTTCAATTAGTTGGTCAGGGTAATAAAATAGCAGTTTTTCCAACAGCTGAAATATATGAGGAATATGTTAAAAAACTTTCTTTAGAAACACCAACAATTTTAAGATAAAAAAAGTAGATTTTTATAAATCTACTTTTTTATTTACTATCTGTTATAGTATTCAACGATTAATTGTTCATTGATTTCAGTTGTTAATTCACTTCTGTCAGGAACTCTTACGAATTTACCTTCAAGTTTCTTAGCATCGAATTCAACGAAAGCAGGTGTATTAAGTTTTAATTCAACTGCATCAATAATTGCTGGATGGTTTTTGCTATTTTCTTTTACTGAAATAACATCACCAGGTTTACAAGTGTAAGAAGGAATATTTACTTTGATTCCATTTACTAAAATGTGACCATGGTTAACGATTTGTCTAGCACTTCTTCTTGTTCTAGCCATTCCCATACGATAAACTAAGTTATCAATTCTACTTTCAAGTAGAACGAACATGTTTTCACCGGCAATACCTTTCATTTTAGACGCTCTTTCAAATACTTTGTGGAATTGTTTTTCAGTTAAACCATACATAACTCTTGCTTTTTGTTTTTCTTGTAATTGAACGCCATATTCGCTTAATTTTCTTTTGCGATCTTTACCATGAGCTCCTGGAGCGTAAGGTCTTTTAGCTAATTCTTTACCAGTTTCAAGAGTAGAGAAACCATATCTTCTTGATTTCTTATATGCTGGACCAGTATATCTTGCCATATTAAAAATCTCCTTTCTATATATTACAAACAAAAGTAAATGTCATTAAATCACTATAGGGAGTTTGAATTAATTTCGCTAAGGCAGTTAGCTACTTTATTTTGAATCAAACACATTATAGCGTCTAATAACACTGCCAAATGTAATTGCATAATTATTATACTATATTTTTATTAGATGTCAAACATTACATGTTGTGATATAATTAAATTGTGTCCTCGTAGCTCAGCTGGATAGAGCAACTCCCTCCTAAGGAGTAGGTCGGAAGTTCGAATCTTCTCGGGGACGCCATTTAAGTTATTTAGGAGAAAACTGTGTTAATTGGCGTTTTTTTAGAATTTTTTGCTGGAAGCAGTAATGAGTAGCGAATGATAGATGCTTATTTTATAATGCTAAAATGATTATTGCAGATGAACCTACAGGTAATCTTGATGCTCAAACAGAAAGTGAAATATTAGATATTTTTAAAAATTTAGCTCATAATGAAAATAAATGTGTTATTATTGTTACACACTCTAAAAATGTCTGTGATACAGTTGATGTGGTATATGATTTAAAACTCAATAAAAAATAGAAAAATTTATTCTATTTTTTATTTTTCACAAAATTTTAATAAAACTAAAACAAATCTATAACATAAGTTTACTAGAATGTATATTGTAAGGAGGCGATATTATAGAGATTAAGGTTATAGGACAAAGTTCTAGTAATAAAACCAAGTTAGTAAAAAATGTGAATAAAGCTATTAAAAATTTAAAAGATAAATACGACATTACTTTATTAGAAGGTCAGTCTTATGAACAAGAATATGGCATTACCAACACTCCGAGTTTAGTAATTAATGATAAACTAATAAGCCAAGGAAAAGTTCTAACTGATCGTGAGATAATTAACTATATAAAAGTTATAAATTAAACACTTTTAAACTATTCTAGAAAAGTAAGGTGATGTAATCGATAAATGAAAGTTAAGTCAGGGTATTCCTGACTTTTTATTATTAATTCAACTAACAGTTTAGTTGTTTCAACTATATTTTTATAGACATAAAATTTGGTATTTGTTACAATGTTTTTGTAGTAGGAGGAGTTTATGAAAAAAACTTGGATAATAATTATAAGTGTTTTATTAATAGCGTTATTAGGAGGCTTAGGTTGGTATTTCTTTATTAGAGAACCAGAAGTTACTGAACCCACTGATGCTCAAAAATTTGCAGAAGAATATGGTATCACTGAAGATAATGTCTTTGTGTATCGTGATGTAGAAGATATTATTAGAATTATGGAAAAAGGAACTGGGGTTGTATATTTAGGTTTCCCTGAGTGTCCTTGGTGCAAAGCATATGTTAAATATTTAAATGAAGTAGCGCAAGCTGAAGGTGTAGAAAAAATATATTACTACAATATATTAAATGATCGAAAAGATAATACTCCAGAATATCAAAAGATGGTTGCTGTTTTAGAAGAACATTTAGAATTAGATGCTGAAGCGAAAGCTAGAATTTACGTTCCAAACGTATCATTCCACGTTGATGGAAAAATCGTAGGTAATGATTTAGAAACTGCATATGATACTAAAGGGTTTGAAAAACCAGAAGACTATTGGACAGAAGCTGAAGTTGCAGATTTAAAAGAAACTTTATCTGAATATATGAAAGAAGTAGCTAAAGCTTTATCTGTATGTACTGATTGTAATAAGTAAACTTGAATAGTTTACTTTTTTTTGTGAAAAATTTGTGTGGAAATATTTATCTTATTGAGATATACTTTAATAAAGATAAGGAGAGTATGATTTATGAAAGATAAAAAGAATTTATTTGTTGTACTTAGCGTTCTTTTAGTGGTGATTGTTGGCGTTGTTTTAGCAATGATTTTCTTAAAAAATGGAAACGATAAAACATCAGAAGGGAATAAAGATATCCCAGGAGAAAATATTGTTACTCCAGATGCTCCAGCAGAAAATACTGAAAGTTTAGTTCAAGCAATGGAAAAGGTTGAAGTAAAATCATTAACTAACGATGTAATTGAATTTTCAGAAAATGTAAAAGTTCAAGTTGGAGAAAAAGTAGCAGTGTGGGTTTATTCAACTCCAAAATTTTTAGGATACTTTGATGTAGTTATGGAAGATGGCGTAAAGGTTATCAAAGGGCTTGAAAAAGCAATGAAAGATTTAAATGTAGAAGCGGGAGAACATAATTTAGCTATTGTTACAGAATCTGGCACATCTGTAGGATATATTGATGTCTATATTGAAGAAAATAAATTATTCGAAGATGAAAAGGCTGCTGAAGTATCAAAATATACTACAAAAGAAGTAACTGAAGAAGTAGAAGTTAAATATCAAACGGAAACAAGAAAAGACTCAAATAAAGGTAGTGGATATAAAGAAGTTATCCAAAAAGGTATTAATGGAGTTAAGAAAATAACATATAAAATAACTCTAGATGAAGATGGCAAAGAAGTATCAAAAGAGGTTGTTTCTGAAAAAGAAATCAAAAAAGCTGTTAATGAAATTATTTTAGTAGGCTCTGCGGATTTTAATATTAATAGCTCTATGATAACTTCAGAGGCTACTGGATTTATGTGTACAGCAAATCAATTGATTACTTATCAAGGAGAACAGGGGTGCGATGATTCTCAAACACTTCCAATGTTCAACTTAATTGGGATAGATAGTAAAGTTTATTATGTAGTAACAGTTGATGAAAAAGCAATTCCGCCAGTTAAAGTAATACGCGAAGGGAAATTTTATAAAGGAACATATAATGGATCAGTTTACTATTTTGAACCTCGTGGAGGAGGCGGAGGCCAAACTCCACTTACTGAAGACCTTTGTAAAAAATATAACCTAAGTTGTGGTTCTTGGTAATAAAATTAAAACTCATTATTTTAGATAATAATGAGTTTTTCTTGGCCTAAAATTTTGTTCTCCGAAACCCTTGATTTTTTTTTTTTTTTTTGATAGTATGGGGAAAATCAAGGGTTTAGGGTATGAAAAAGAATCATAATAATCTTGAATGATGATTTTTAAATGCAAACCTTTTTGCAATTTTTTTAGTTCAAGAGAAATAACCCAATTATGAAT
>JAFSGC010000017.1 GCA_017434825.1 Bacilli bacterium
ATATCAATCAATGAACTTATTAGTGGAGAAAAAATAGATAAAAAAGAATATCAAAATAAGTTTGAGGAAAATGTCTTAAATACTATTAACTATTCACAGAAACAAATAAAAAAGACAAGAAACAAATATGAAATAATAATAGGAATAATAATTTTGTTTTTGTTAGTATATGGAACATTATTTAGTATTGATATTAATAGAATGAGAAATAATGAACCGGTATTTTTTAGTACATGGGGATTTGATTATTTTCCTCCGGTTAATCTAGATAATGAAATGATTACTAATTCAATAGAGAATTATATAGTTGCAAATGGAGATGAATATAAAAGACACGAGAATTCAAAAACGTTTGCATCAATGAGGATTTTTCTAATAGATGAAAAGGAAGAAAATAATTTGTATTATGTTTATGCTTGGGTATTAGAAGACTGTTTTTATTATGAAGATGAAAAAATTATTAATGAAAGCGGTTCATCAATACCATATAAGTTTGTAGTAGAAAAAATAAATGATGAATTTGAAGTTATCGATTCTAGAATACCAAGAGATGGAAGTTATTATCCAAAAGACATAAAAAATATATTTCCAAGAAATGTAAGAAAGCAAATTGAGGATGTCCATCAAGATGGAACAGTAAAAAGATTATCATTAGAGAATCAACAAAAAGCTGAATTTTATTTTACTAAATAACAAATTACAATTTATTGTTTAAATCATAGTATTAAGACATTGCGATGATTAAATAGAATGCAAAAATGCTAATACAAAAAATATTCGAAAAATTCTAATTTTTGAATTTTAGATACCCTTTTTAGTGGTAAATTTGCAATTTTTTAGTAAGAACTTAAAATGCAATATTTCCTTTTTTTATAAGGAATTATAAGCATTGTTGCTTAAAAAGAATATAAAAATATGTCCATTGTCAAAGTGGCAGTGATGAGAATTATTACCACTGTTATGTTAGATAAACTCATAATATATTTATGAGTTTTTGTTTTTATCAAAATTTATGATAGAATAATGTAGAGGTAATAGAATGTTTGGACCAAAAGAATTAGATATAAGAAATGTGTATAATCCTAATCTAGAAAGTATTAGTGAATCTGCTGAAAGAACGTATGGCGAAGCAAATTCCTTTTATAGAAAAGAAGAATTATATTTACAGGATATTGAAAGAAGACTATTATCAGGAGAACTTTCTTCTGAAAAAGATATATATGATGAATGTCATGCGATAGCTTCAGATTTAGCAAAGTGTTGTGAAATATACTTAAAAGCGTTATATATATATGAACATAATATATCTGGTACTATCGTAGACGAGTTATGGGAAAAATTAAAAAAATCAGAATTCCAAACTGACGATAAAGGAAATTTACTTTATGTAACTCTAGGTGGAGTAATTACATTTGTTAAGTATGATGAAAATGAAGAACCAATAAAAGATGCTAATGGTTCAATACTTTATTTTGATAAAAACAATAATGCTTATACGGAAAATAATAGAGGAGCTAAAATAAAAAGAAGCGGCCATCAACTAGACCGTTTAATAGAGGCGTTATCGCCTGAATCTAGAATACTATTAGAAACTAGAATGTTAACAATCCCAATGGAGGAAACCGAAAACAATCATTCTGTATCTATACTAGATGTATTATTAGAAAAAGGCATTTTACCACGAGAAAATCAAATTTCGTTTGAGCAATATGTAGGTTGGATAGAACAACATAAAAAAACATTTGAAGAATCGAGGTATTCAGGTCAAAAACAATTTGATGTAAATGTAGAATTTTTGTATCATTTAGCTACCCAGATTAAAGCTCTAGCTCAATATACGCTGGATCCTCAAAATGATCAAAAATTTACAATGTCAGATGATGATTTTTGTAAGTTACCGTCGGTAACCAAACAGGTGGCATTATTATATCCTCATTTAATATCTGAGGAATTATTAAAGTTTATTTCAAATGATTCGTCTGCTAAAGCAAAGATTCAATTTATGTTCTCATCGGAATATAATTTGCCCTTAGAAACAATTAACCATATAGTTTTTTTTAAAATGATAAAATTGATGGATATAAATGAGATTGGATACACATTGTATTTGTGCTATTTAATTCAAAACCTTTATAATGAGAATGCACTTACTAGTGCTGATTCAATAATTCAACATGAAAAAGTATCGGAAATGGCTGAATTTTTAGGAGCGATGGGATATACCCCTAATAAAGTCATAAGGCTCTTCGTGCAAATTAAAGAGACTTTTGGAAAGTCGGTTCATTTAGGAAATACAACTTTAAAAGGAATATTTAAATTATTAATAAATAAAGTTTTTGGCCGATATTATGATCAAAAAAAATATGATATTAGTAAGTTATATAAAGAAACACCGGATCCGGATGTTTCTAATGATTATCTAAATGATTATAATAATTATTTCTCTAATAAACATATGCTTTAATTTGTTTGGCAGTGCATTAAAAGAGCGGTTTATAATGAAATTTTTAAATAATGAGGTGACGTATGTATCATAAATTAGTTAGAGATAAAATCCCAAAAATAATTGAAGAAAATGGAGAGATTCCTGTTACGAGAATTTTATCTGATGAGAATTATCTTATAGAATTAGAAAAGAAATTAACCGAAGAACATAATGAGGTATTAGGCGCATCCGGGGATGATAGACTTGAAGAATTAGCAGATTTATTGGAAGTTATGGTAGCGTTGGCTAAAATAGACAATAAGACTTTAGAAGATATTATAGATAAAAGAAATGAAAAAAGAGCGAAACGTGGAGGTTTTGATAACAAAATCTTCTTAGAGGATGTTAGAAAATGATTTATCCGAAATTTTTAAAAGAGAATAATACCATTGGAGTTCCTGCGCCTTCTGCGGGAGCAGGAGTTTTAGAAAAACAACGTAAGCTAGAAAATGCTATTCAGTATTTAGAAAAACAAAAGTATCACGTAGTTCATAATGAAAGTTTATTTTCTTGTGAAAAAGGACGAAGTGCTTCCGCGCTTGATAGAGCTAATGAAATTAATGATATGTTTAATCGTCAAGATATTGATTTTATTTTATGTGCAACAGGTGGTGACTTTCTTATTGAAATATTACCTTATGTTGATTTTAATCTATTAAAGAAAAATCCTAAATATGTAAGCGGTTTTTCTGATCCTACAGGTTTGTTATATCCTATAACTACTAAACATGATATTGCTACGATCTATGGCCAAAACTTAAGCCCATTCGGTTCTGAGGTAGTTCACAAGAGTCAAAGTGATTTTTTGAACCTGGCTCAAGGTAAAACATTCGATTTTTCAAATTATGATTTATATGAATCAGAATATCCAGAAAAAGTAACAGGTCTTGAGGGGTACAATTTAACAGAAAAAGTAGAGTGGAAAACACTTGATAAGAATGATGTAAAAGTTACTGGGCGTATAATTGGTGGTTGCATGGATATAATTGCAGAACTATCTGGCACTAAATATGATGGAATTAATGAATTTAATGACCGATATAAAAATGACGGAATAATATGGTACTTCGATAATTGTGAACTTTCAATGGAAGAAACAATCCGAGTACTGTGGAAGTTTAATGAATTAGATTATTTTAAATATGCTAAAGCAATTATCTTCGGTCGATTTGGAAGCCAAAATACTTATTATGATTATGATGTTAAATCATGTATTTTGGATAGTGTAATTTCTAAATTAGATATACCAATTATTTATGATGCGGATTTTTCTCATAAGGCGCCATGCTTACCGGTTATTAATGGCTCGCTTGCTACTGTTGAAGTCTCTAACTTTAAAGGAATAATTAAATATGAATTAAAATAAGAACTCTTTTATAGAGTTTTTTTATTTAATAAGTAAAATATGCTATACTATAAATGATTTTTAACAAGGAGAAACATTATGGTTGATAAACAAGTATTTTTAGACTTAAAAGAAAAAGTAGAAGTAATTGGGAGGTCTCTTTGACATAGATTTGTTGACTAATCGCTTAAACGAATTAAAAGAAGAGTCTTTATTACCAGATTTTTATAATGATATAAAAAGGTCTAGTGAAGTAAATATTGAAATTAGTTCTATAGAAAAGAAAATAAAGACGTATCAAGATTTAATTGCTAGAATTGATGCGGACTTGGAATTAATTGAACTTGTCGAAGAAAGTGAAATCGAAGAATTAAAACGAATAATTGAAACTCTAGAATTAGAAACATTCTTAAGTGGTAAATATGATAGTTTAAATTGCTTTTTGGAAATTCATGCAGGAGCGGGTGGTACTGAAAGCTGTGACTGGAGCGATATGCTTTTAAGAATGTATGAAAGATTTTGTGAAAAAAACGGATATAAATATGAGGAAATATCATCGCAACCTGGTGAAGAAGCTGGACTAAAATCGGTAATGATAAAAATTAATGGCCTTAACGCATTTGGTTATTTAAAAAATGAAAGTGGTGTACATAGGTTAGTTAGAATATCGCCGTTTGATTCCAATGCTCGTAGACATACATCCTTTGCTTCAGTTAATGTAACTCCAGAATTTAAAAAAGTGGATTCTGTTGAGGTTTTAGAAAAAGATTTGAAAATAGATGTTTTCCATTCTTCGGGAGCTGGAGGACAATCAGTTAATACAAGTAATTCAGCGGTAAGGATTACACATATACCTAGCAAGATTGTGGTAAGTGTTCAAAATGAACGTAGTCAACTTAAGAATAAAGAAATAGCAATGGAAATTTTGAAAAGTAAGTTATATGCAATTGAATTAGAAAAACACGAAAGTGCAATTAATGGCTTTAAGAAAAGCGATAGTATAAATTTTGGTAGTCAAATTCGTAGTTATGTACTAGAACCATATAAGCTAGTTAAAGACAATCGTACAAATTATGAAAATAGTTCACCAGATAAAATTTTAAATGGTGAAATAATGGAAATGTTAGAGTTTAATCTAAAAAATATTGAATAGGGGGTATTTTAAATGGATTATTCAATGCTTGTTAATAAACAAAATCCTTTAGATAGTAGTTTTGAACCACAAGAATTAGTGGTTTATCCTGAATATAATGGTCCAAAGATTGATCCAAATCATAAGACTTTAGTAGAGGCAACAACCTTAAATGCATTTTATGAAATGCAAGCGGCCGCAATGAAAGAACAAGGATATCATATTATAGTAGATTCTGCGTATCGCTCATATGCTTATCAGCAAAAAGTATTAGAACGCAATTTGGCAGAAAAAGGAGAGTCTGCATATAGTTTTGTTGCACTACCAGGAACGTCAGAACATCAAAGTGGACTTGCTATTGATGTCGCTTTATATATTGATGGTGAATATACTGACCAGTTTGATGATACGTTTCCACAGATTCAGTGGCTTTTTAATAATGCTCATCGTTTTGGTTTTATCTTAAGATATCCAAAAGGAGCAGAACACATTACTGGGTACAAATACGAATGTTGGCATTTTAGATATGTTGGAAAAGAAATTGCTTTAGATATGTACGATAATAATATTAGAACTTTCGAAGAATATCATACTTTATTAAAAAGAAAATAAATGTTGATAATTTAACTATTTTTGATATTATATAAAAGATGTTTATGAACGAAGTTATTAGCTTTTTAAAATCTAAATTATCTAATGATGATAAAGTTATTGTTGCTTGTAGTGGAGGATCTGATTCAATGGCACTCCTTCATTTAATGTTGGATAATTTTCCTAATCATAATATCATTTGTGCACATGTTAATCATAAAGTTAGAAAACAAAGTGATAAAGAATATGAATATTTAAAAAGCTTTTGTGAAGAAACAAATGTTATTTTCGAAGGGATGGAGATTTCTACAAAAATCAAACACAATTTTGAAAGCGAAGCTAGAAAAATCAGATATACGTTTTTTGACTGTCTTTATAATAAATATCAAGCTAAGTTCATAATTACAGCTCATCATGCAGATGATTTAATGGAAACTATTCTTATGAGATTAACTCGCGGTAGTAATTTATCAGGGTATGCTGGCATAAAATTCGAAGAGGGAAAATTTTTAAGACCTTTTATTTCTATAACCAAACAAGAAATTTTAGAATATGTTAAAACTAATAATATTAAATATTATGAAGATATTACTAATTCACAAGAATCCCACACTAGAAATAAGTATCGTCATAAAGTATTGCCTTTTTTGAAAAAAGAAAATAAAGATGTACATAAGAAATATTTGAAATTTAGTAAAACTTTATTAGAATATGATAACTTTTTAGAAAAATATATTAATGATAAAGAGTTAATAGTTAATAACAAAGTATCAACAGAGAAATTAATTAAAGAAGAATATATTGTTCAAAAGAAGGTATTAGAGTTATTGGTTAAAGAAATTCAAAAGAATAATTTTTTAGAGGTTAGTGATAAAAATGTAGAAAATATGTTAAATATCATTAATTCTTCAAAAAGCAATAGTATAGTAAATTTATCAAATGGTTATATTGGAAAGAAAAGTTATAATACATTTGAAATTTATAAACAAGTTATCAACAATGATTTTAATGTAGTGTTTAATGATAGATACGAAGATGACAATTGGGTAATTTTAAATGTTGATAACTCTTGCGAAAAAAGTAACTTTGTAATAAGATTAAATTCCGAGGATATTAAGTTACCACTTATAATTCGTAATCGGTTAAATGGAGATGTAATTAAACTTAAGAATTTGGGCAGCAAAAAAGTAAAAGATATTTTTATTGATAGTAAAGTAGACAAAGATGAAAGAAATAGCTATCCACTTGTTGTTGACAGTGATGGAAATATTCTTTGGATACCCGGCTTGAAAAAAAGTAAATTTGATAAAGAAAAAGATGAAAAGTATGATATAATACTTTCGAGTGAAAGGAAATAAAAATGAATAACGCAAAAAAGAAAAACACAGTAAAAAACTTTAGTCCGTATTTTGTATTAGGAATAATAATGATTGTTATAATGTTTGTTCTAAATATGCAAGGAACAAGCGTTCACGAACTTTCAACAGGAAAATTAATTTCCGCATTAGAAAAAGATGAGGTTTCAGAAATCGTAATCACTCCAAAAAGTAGTGAATCAGTTTATTACGTTGAAGGTAAGTTAGAAAGTTATAAAGAAAACGAATCATTTAAAACTTTGGTAGTTGAAGCAGAGATTGACACAGTAACAGAATTTATCCAAATAAATGATATTGATAAATATGATACTCAAAAAGATCCTGGAGCATCAACTATCATGTATATAGTAATTAATGTATTACCTTTATGTGTAATGGCATTTATTGCATTTATGTTATTTAGTAAGTTAGCTAATTCAAACAAAAATTCAATGGATTTTGGTAGAAGTAAAGCAAGATTAGTAGATGAAAACAATAAAAAATCATTTAAAGATGTTGCTGGTTTAAAAGAAGAAAAAGCTGAAGTAGAAGAACTTATTGATTTCTTAAAGAATCCTAAAAAGTTTCAGAAACTAGGAGCTAGAATTCCTAAAGGGGTTTTATTGGTAGGTCCTCCGGGAACTGGTAAAACATTACTTGCTAAAGCAGTAGCAGGGGAAGCTAATGTACCTTTCTTTTACATAAGTGGTTCTGATTTCGTAGAACTATTCGTAGGTGTAGGTGCCTCTCGTGTAAGAGATATGTTTAAAGAAGCAAAAAGAAGTGCTCCTTGTTTAATATTTATTGATGAAATCGATGCTGTAGGTCGTCAAAGAGGAACTGGTCTTGGTGGCGGACATGATGAAAGAGAACAAACTCTAAATCAATTATTAACTGAAATGGATGGTTTTGGCGCTAATGAAGGTATCATTATCATTGCTGCAACAAATAGACCTGACGTATTAGACCCAGCGTTATTAAGACCTGGTAGATTTGATAGACAAGTAACTGTTAGTTTACCTGACTCTTTAGAAAGAGAAGCAATATTGAATGTTCATGCTAAGAATAAAGTATTAGCAGAAGATGTTAAGATTAAAGCTCTTGCAGAAAGAACTCCAGGGTTCTCTGGTGCAGATTTAGAAAATTTATTAAATGAAGCTGCATTACTTGCTGTAAGAAGAGATAAAGATAGTATTACAATGGATGAGATTGATGAAGCAACTGACCGTGTAATGCTTGGGCCAGCTAAGACAACAAGAAAGATTACAGATAAAGAAAAGAAACTTGTTAGTTTACATGAAGCTGGTCACGCTGTAATAGGCTTAAAGCTTGAGGATGCAGAAATTGTTCATAAAATTACAATTATTCCACGTGGTATGGCTGGTGGTTATACTATGATGCTTCCTAAAGAAGAAAAATTATCAGTAATGACTAAAACAGAAATTTTAGCAAAAATTACAGGCCTTTTAGGAGGACGTGTTAGTGAAGAGCATTTCTTAAAGGAAATGTCTACTGGGGCATCTGATGACTTTAAGAGAGCTACTAGATTAGCAAGAAGTATGGTTACTCAATATGGTATGAGTGAACTTGGACCAGTACAATATGAAGAAACAGGAAAAGATGTATTCTTAGGTAGAGATTATACTAAGAATAGAGATATATCTGATCAAGTTGCATTGGAAATTGATACTGCAACAAGAAAGATTATTGATGAATGTTATCAAAAAGCTAAAAAGATAATAACTGAAAACGAAGGTTTAGTAATGTTATTAAGTGATGCTTTAATGAAACATGAAACATTAACAAAAGAACAAATTGATTCTTTAGTAGAAACTGGAGAATTTGTTCCAGAAGAAGAACCTGAAAAAAATGAGGTATCTTTAGAAAAATTAAAAGAAAAAGCAAAAGACTTAAAAGTTAAAGGTTATGCTAAAATGACTAGAGACGAATTAGAAAATGCTATAGCTGAAAGCGAGGAAGAATAATGTTAGAAAATATTTTATTAGTTGTTTCAGTTTTACTTATTGTAATTGTATTATTACAAAGTGGTAAAGCTAGTAGTGCTGGTAATATTATTACTGGTGGAAATGAAGCTTTATTTCAAAATATGAAGGAAAGAGGAATTGAACTTTTCATAAGTAGATTTACTCTATTACTAGGAATTAGCTTCTTTGTTATTTCTCTAGTATTATTTTTAAGATAATGTTTAAAAGCGACAATGGTCGCTTTTTAAATTGAAAAAATAAGTCTATTAATATATAATGAAAATATGAAGAATGGAAAAAATGGTTTTACAT
This sequence comes from Bacilli bacterium, assembly GCA_017434825.1. Lineage (GTDB taxonomy): Bacteria > Bacillota_I > Bacilli_A > RF39 > UBA660 > UBA6448. The sequence continues at coordinate 9,206 of JAFSGC010000017.1, forward strand.
TAGTGGAAATGCTAGTTTGCATCGCTATAATTGCAGCTTTAGGAGTTACAATTGGTTTGAATGCAACTAAAGTATTAAATGATACTCAAAATAATGATTACGAAGAGATTTTTGGAGATCTTTTTGATGCTGCGAAAATATTTGTTGAGTTAAGTAGTTCAGAGCCTTATTGTGGTACCATGTCAACATCTCAAAATGGAACTTGTAATGTAAAGCTTGAGTATCTTGTGCAAAAAGGATTGGTCGATAAAGAAATTTATAAACAGAATAACCCTATGCGTAAAAATGAAAAATTTTTGGATGGTGATATAATAGTCATAACAAAAACAAATGGTAAGAAGTCTGCGTCATATTCTGTAAGTGAATGTACAAATGATGTAAGCGGCTGTTCAGGTATAAATTATGTTAACGATAGTAACATAAAAGATTATAAATGTTGGGGAGGTTGTAATTAAATGGAAGATAAAATACTAGAAGTATTAGAGAATCAAAATAAAGCATTAACAATGATTGAAATAAACGATTTATTAGGATACACAACAATTGATGAATATAAAGAATTACATCGTGTTGTTTTTGAACTTGTTAGTGCAGGAAAGATTCATAAGAGTAAGAAAGATAAATTTATTTTAATGGAACGTTGTAGTTCACTTCTTACAGGAATATTACATATTAATAAACGTGGAAACGGATTCGTTGATACAAAATATGACGAAGATACATTTGTTGCACGTGAAAATTTAAATGGTGCAGTAGATGGTGACTTTGTTGAAATTGATGTTCAAGGAAACGAAGGAATTGTTGTAAATATTCTAAAAAGAGATTTATCAACATTAGTGGGTGAAATAGTTAAAAATCACGGCGAATTAGAATTTGCTTTAGATGATAAGAAGAAAAAAATTAGAGTAGAAATAACAAAAGATTCTTTATCAAGATGTGTAGAAGGTCATAAAGTATTAGTCAAAATAATAAAAGAGTTAAAAACCAATCTATATCTTGGGGAAGTTACTAAAATATTAGGACATAAAAATGACCCTGGTGTTGATATTTTAACAATAGCGGCAGCTCATGACATTAAACTTGAATTTTCTGAAGAAGTAATGAATCAAGTAAACGCAATACCAATGGAAGTTCAAGATAAGGAAAGAGAAGGCCGTCGTGATTTGACTAGTGAGATAATCTTTACAATTGATGGCGATGATACAAAAGATATCGACGATGCTATTAGTATTGAAAAAAATGGTAATAACTATATATTAGGAGTACACATAGCAGATGTATCGCATTATGTTAAAGAAGGAACTCCATTATTTGATGCTGCATTAGAGAAAGGTACTTCATCTTATTTGGCGGATACTGTACTACCGATGCTTCCTCATGAATTATCCAATGGTATTTGTTCGTTAAATGAACATGTAGATCGTTTAGCTTTAAGTTGTGTTATGACTATTAGTCAAAATGGAAAAGTTGAAGATTATGATATTTTCCCTTCAGTGATTAATAGTAAGAAAAAAATGACATACAAAAATGTTAATAAAATTATTATGGAAGATATTGTACCTGAAGGGTATGAAGAGTTTGTTCCAAAATTAAAGATGATGCAAGAACTAGCTCATATCTTAAGAAAAGCTAAGAATGACAAGGGATATATAGATTTCGGATTAGATGAGGCTAAAATTGTTCAGGATGAAAATGGAAAAGCTATCGACGTAGTAAAACGTGTTCAACTTGAAGGTGAAAAATTAATCGAAGACTTTATGATTGTAGCTAATGAAACTGTTGCTACTCATATTAGTAATATGGATTTACCATTTGTATATCGTATCCACGGTGAACCAAGAGCAGAAAAAATTGATGACTTCTTAAATCTTGTAAAGATGATGGGTTATACGTTAGATGTTAATACAAATGATATTACTCCGAAGACAATGCAAAATATATTAAATAGTCTTAAAGGTAAAAAAGGCTTTGCGATTTTAAGCGATATGCTTTTAAGAAGTATGAAAAAAGCAATATATAGTACTAATAATATCGGCCATTTTGGTCTAGCAAGTAAAATTTATACACATTTTACGTCTCCGATAAGAAGATTCCCGGACTTAACAGTTCATACACTTCTTCATAAATATTTATTTGAATATAAAGCTGATATAGATACAGTAAGGTATTATGAAAGTAATTTGCCTCAGATATGTGAAATAGCCAGTGAAAGAGAAGTTGCTGCTATCGACGCTGAGCGTGAAGTATTAGATATGAAAATGGCTGAATATATGGAAGATCATATTGGAGAAGAATATGACGGAATTATTTCTGGAGTAACAAACTTTGGAATGTTTGTTGAACTTCCTAATTTAGTTGAAGGTTTAGTTCATATTTCTACTTTAAAAGGATTTTATACTCATGTTCCAGAGTTGCTGTCATTAGTTAGTGAGAATAATATTAAATATACTATTGGAGATTCGGTAAGAATTGTGGTTACTGGTGCTTCAAAAGAAGCAAGAACCATTGATTTTGAAATTGTAGGTAATAAAGATGGAAATAAAGAACAAGAAAGCATACTTTAATTACTTTGTTGAAGACGAGATTGAGGCTGGAATAGCACTAACGGGAACGGAAATAAAATCTGTTAGAAAAGGCTCGGTAAACATCAAAGATAGTTATATTAGAATTAAAAATAATGAAGTATTTATAATAAATATGTATATTGCTAAATACGAAAATGGAAATATTTTTAATCATGATGAATATCGTGAAAGAAAATTATTATTACATAAAAAAGAGATAAAGAAACTAAACGAACAAATATCTCAAGATAGTTATACTTTGATACCATTAAATGTGTATATGAAAAATAGTAAAGCTAAGGTTACTGTTGGTGTATGTAAAGGTAAAAAAGTATATGATAAAAGGGAATCGATTAAAGAAAAAGATATTATCAAATCAAGCTATCAAAGATTATATTAGAAAGGATGTAAAATGAAAAAATTAAGTAAAAAAACAATAATAATAATTGCAAGTATTGTCCTAGTGTTAATTGTTGGAGGTATCTTGGCTGTGGTGCTTTTAAAAGATGATAAGAAGTCTAGTGATACTGGTAATAAACAAAATGAAGTATTGGACCAACAAGAAGAAGTTAAAATCGTAGATGTTAATTCTAAAAGCAGACCTTATGCAGTAATGATTAACAATTTAAATGAAGCAAGACAAGTACAATCTGGATTAAGTGATGCTTATCTAGTGTATGAATTAATCGTAGAAGGTGGTATAACAAGATACTTAGCGTTATTTAAAGATGCTGAAACTGCAAAGATTGGTTCAGTAAGAAGCGCAAGACATTATTACTTAGATTATGTATTAGAAAATGATGCGTTCTTTGTACACTGGGGATACTCACCACAAGCTCAAAGTGATATTAAAACATTAAAAATTAATAATATAAATGGTTTAACTTATGAAGGAAAGTATTTTTATAGAGATAACCCTCTTGGTTTGTCAAGTGAACATACAGGATTTACAAAGATGGAAATGCTTAAGTCTGCGGTAGAAAAACTTGGCTATCGTACAGAAACTGATAGTGGATTATTGTTAAGTTATAGTGCAAGTTCTGTAAAGCTTGAGGAACACGGAGAAACTCAAATAGCAACAAATGTTACTATTAAATACTCAAACTATACAAATAATAAATACGTATATAATTCTGAAAACAAAGTTTATGAAAGATTTGTAAATAATAAAGAACATGTTGATTTTGCTACTAAAGAACAACTAACAGTGAAAAATATTATAGTTTACGAATTAGAAAATTATACTATTAAAGGCGACGACAAGGGAAGACAATTTTTAGATAACATTGGTTCTGGAGAAGGATACTATATTTCTGAAGGAAAAGCTATTAAGATTAAATGGTCTAAAAAAGATCGCGCAAGTAAAACTGAATATACTTATCTTGATGGAGAAAAATTAATGGTTAATGATGGAAATACATTTATTCAAATAATGCCAAAATCTGGAAAGTTAACGGTGGAATAATATGGAAGTAATATTAGAATTTGCTAAAGAATATTATTTGGTATTTACAATTATTTCTGTAATTTTAGTGTTAGCCTTAATTGGCTATTTGGTTGAAAAAAATGTAAGTAAAGATGTAAAAATTAAAGGAAAAAAAGAAAATGCCGTTAACGTTTCTACCGAAGAACAAGTCGATAGCATATAATTAATATATAGAAAGACTAGACTAATAGTCTTTTTATTTTCATAAATTTTTGATATAATATACTCGACCTCGAGGAGGGTGGAAAAATGAATTTAACATTAATTTGGAATATTATTGCAGATGTAATTGATATCTGTTTATTATGGGTAGCATTTTATTTTATTTTAAAACATGTACGAAATAATATTAAAATGGTTTTGATTGTTAAGGGAGTAGCAATCATTTTATTAGTAAAGTTTATAAGCGATTTATTAAACTTAAATACTGTTGGAGTATTTTTAGAATATGCAATTGAGTGGGGGCCGCTTGCTTTAATTGTTATTTTCCAACCGGAAATTAGAAGCGTTCTTGAACAAATTGGTCGTACACAACTTTTAGGAAGACATAAAGTTTTAACTGTTGACGAACGAGAAAAAGTTGTTAACGAGATTATGAAAGCTGTTGAATGGTTAAGAAAAAATAAAATCGGAGCTTTAATGGTAATAGAAAGAGAAGTTTCATTACAAGAATACATTGAAAATTCTACAAAGATTTATTCAGATATCAATGCGTTTTTACTAGAAACTATTTTCTTCCCAAATTCTCCGCTTCATGATGGTGGTATTATTATCCAAGGAGATAAGATTACTTGTGCGGGTTCCGTATTCAAAACTAGTATGAATCAAAGTTTATCAAAAAGATTAGGGACAAGACATAGAGCTGCATTGGGTATTTCTGAAGAAAGTGATGCTCTTGCTTTAGTTGTTTCTGAGGAAACGGGTAGAGCATCAATCGCTATGGATAGTGAACTTCATTATAATTTAACTAACGAAGAATTTAGAACAATTTTAATGGAGGAGTTAGGTCCTAAATCTGAAACTTTCTTTGCTTCAGATGATAATGAAAGTGAGGAAGAAGATAATGCGTAAATTTTTTAAAGGCATTTATAATGCGATAGATAAATTTATAATTGTACCAATAAGTAGGGTTGTATTTAACGTTCAAAGTCTTTTAAAAAAGAATGGCGGTTTATTAGACAAAGTTTTAAACCGACCAACTTTCTTAATATATTTATCATTAATACTTGCAGTAATTTGCTTTTTATTAATTGATTCTAAGGCTATTAGATTAGTTCAAAATAATGCAGAGGTTATCACAAATGTACCTGTTGAACTAAAATATAATGAGGAAGCATACGTTGTTGAAGGCGCTCCTAAAGAAGTAGATATTATACTAACAGGAAGAAAAAATGATATATATTTAGCTAAACAACTTGGAGAATTTAAAGTAACATTAGACTTAACTGATTATACAGCTTCGGACTCAGCGCATAAAGTTTATTTTACTTATTCAAAAAATATTGATAATTTAACTTATAAATTAGATCCATCATATGTATCTGTTATGATTAAAAACAAAGTAAGTAGTGTATCGTCAGTAACATATGAATTAATAAATCAAGATAAATTAGACTCAAAACTAAGTGTTAAGAGTGTTACATTGTCAAAATCTGAAGTAGTTGTAAAAGGTAGCGAAAGTGCCCTAGAAAAGATTGCTTGGATTAAAGCTTTAGTTGATTTAGACAATCCTGATTTAACAGAGGCTGGATCATATGATTTAGATAATGTTTTATTAGTTGCATACGATAATACTGGAAAAATATTAAATAATGTAGAAATTGTTCCTAGTACGCTAAGTGCAACAGTAATTTTAGATAGCTACTATACTAGTATTCCGATTGAAGTTAAGACAACTGGAAAACTAGTGGCTGGCAAGAGTATTGCATCAATTTTGGTTAATAATCAAAAGGAATATGCAGTTACAGTTTATGGTAGTGAGTTAGAGATTGCTAATGTTAAATCAATTCCTGTTACAATAAATGTAGATGGTTTAGGTGCTGATAGCGCTAAGACTTATACAGTTACATTAACTAAACCAACTGGAGTAAGACATATGTCTGCTACAACTGTTAATTTATCTTTAACATTTGGCAATGAACAACAAAAAACAGTAACGATTTCTGATATAAAGACTCCGAATTTAGGTAGTTCGTTAACTGCAAACATTGTTGGAAGTTCAGAGATTGATGTTATTTGTAAAGGTGTATCTTCTGTTATCGAAGGTATAAATGCCCAAGATATAAATGCATATGTAGATTTAACTGGTTTAGGTGTAGGAGATCATGAAGTCGAAGTTAAGATTGATAATAACAATCCTCTTGTAACTTATATTGTATCTTCGACTATAAAAGTTAGAATTTCTAGTTAACAAAAAATAACCACTTTTTAGTGGTTATTTTTCATGTTCATCAAAATGCGTGAACAAAACTCCAATATTTATTAAACCGCAGATACCAACGATTGCATATATAATAGTTGGAAGAACTGAAGCTTCTGTAAATAATGATTCTACTAAGTTGAAATCAAAGAAACCAATTAATCCCCAGTTGATAGCACCGATTATAGTAAATATTAGCGTTACTTTTTGAAACGTTTCCATAATTATTCCTTTCTATACTCTTAGTATTATCCTAAAACATAGTTTTATTCATGAATATTTTACATAATTAAAAATATAGTTAATTAGAAAAGGAAAGTGAGTAAATGAAAAAGGTAATTTTATGTATTCTTTCAATTATCTTATTAACTGGATGTTCTAAAAGCAATGATGCTAACGTTATAAAGGAATTTACAGACAATGTAAATAAAAGTAAGTCATATAAACTAGTCGGTAAAATGGAATTACTTAATGATGAAGAAGTTTTTAACTATACTATAGATGTTAGCTACCTTGAAAAAGATAATTATAAAGTCGAAATGGTAAATACTACCAATGAACATAAACAAATTATATTAAAGAATAATGAAGGTTTATATGTAATAACACCATCTTTAAACAAAAGCTTTAAATTTGAAAGTACATGGCCAGACAATTCTTCTCAAGCGTATATTTTAGCATCTTTAGTAAAAGATATGGAAAATGATAATGAAAGTGTAATTTCTTCAGAAGAAGGTTTAAATATAATTAAAAGTAAAGTCAATTATCCTAATAATGATGATTTGAAATATCAAAAAGTATATGTTGATGAAAACTATAATATAAAAAAAGTTGAAGTATATGGAGAATCTGATCTTCCAAAAATAAAAGTGACATTTGATGATGTAGATTTAAAAGCGGGACTTAAGGAAGATGAGTTTGCACTAAAAAATTATGTTTCTGATACAAATTGCGATGAAGAAACCTGTAAAACAGAAGAAACAATGAGTAAAATAGAAAATGCCATATATCCTTTATATATGCCGTCAAACACATATTTAAGCGCTTCTGAGGTTATTAATACAGAACAAGATAGTAGAGTTATATTAACGTTTTCTGGTGATAAGAACTTTGTTATTGTAGAGGAAACAGCATCTGCTTACAATGAACATGAAATAATACCGGTGTATGGAGAGCCAGTAATGCTAAATGATACAATAGCGGCACTATCAAGTAATTCAATGTATTGGACTTCGAATGATATTGATTATTATATAGTAAGTGATGATTTATCAGTATCAGAAATGGTCTTTATTGCAACATCTTTAGGTAATGCTCAGACTACATTAGCTCCAAAATAGGAAATTAATATTTCCTTTTTTTAGGTTAAACCGCCTTTTTATTGCAATAAATTGTAAAAATATATTATAATATTAAACGAAGGTGGTAAAATGGCAAAGGTTAAAGCAAAGAAAAGTTCAACTCCAGAAGTTGTAAAGAATAACAAAAGGGTAAAAAATACTAAAGTAAGAACCGAAAACGAAGAAATAATCAGAAGATTTGTAATTATCTTTATAATAATTGTTGTTATAGTAGTTGGTGTATATTTTTTAACTAATATATTAGTAAATAAAGACTCTTCAAGTAACACATCTAATGAAACTATAGCTGGTGAAGTTAATTATGATATTTTAAGTGTTGGGACGCTTTTAAATAGACCATACAAAGAGTATTATGTAATGGTATATAACTCAGAAGATTCGGAAGCAATTTATTATTCATCTTTAATAACAAACTATGAAAAAGAAGAAGATGCAAGTAAAATCTATTTTTGTGATTTAGCAAATGCTCTAAATAGTTCATATAGTGCTAAAGGTGGAGAAAGTAATCCAAAAGCAAAGTCTATTGAAGAATTAAAATTTGGAAAAGTTACTTTAATTAAAGTTAAAGATGGAAAAATAAGTAAATATCTTGAAGACATTGAAGCAATTAAAACTGCTTTACAATAAAGGGAAGTAATTCTTCCTTTTTTTTTGCCATTTTGGTACAATAGATGTGGAGACTAAAATGGAAAAAAAGGGATATAGTTTAATACATGTAATAATAATAATTGTCGTAACTTCGATTATCACTGGACTGACAACGGGTGTTATCATAAGCAAAAGTACTACTTCTACTTCAGGAGTTAGTTATTCACAATTGATAAATGATGAACATGTTCAGGATTTTTTAGATGTTTATGGTGAAATAGTCGGAGACTATTACGAAAATGTAAATAAGGAAGAAATGATTCAAAATGCCATTAATGGAATGATGGAATATTTAGATGAATCATATACAACTTATTTGGATGAGGACGAGGCTGGTTCATTAATGGAGCAGCTAAATAGTAAATATGAAGGCGTTGGAATAACTGTTAGAAATGGGGTTATTGTTAACGTTGTAATGAATTCTCCGGCAGAAAAAGCTGGTGTTTTATCAGACGATATTATTGAAAGCGTAAATGGCGTTAGTGTAGTAGATAAAACTACCGAAGAAATTGTGTCAATGATTAAAGCTAATGCTCAAAATGTTATTTTGGGAGTATTACGTGATGGTGCTCCGTTAGTTTTTACTATGAAAGTAGAAACTTTAAGCGTACCAAGTGTTTCTTATTATATGACAGAGAATGCTTCGATTGGTTATATTCAACTATCTGTTTTTGCAAGTGGCCTGAGTGAAGAAGTTGAAAATGCTATAAAGAAATTAAAGGAAAAAGGAGCAACAAAATTAATAATTGACGTACGAAACAATACTGGCGGATATTTAGACCAAGCGTATAATACCGCTTCGCTATTTTTAGAAAAAGGAAAAACTGTATACAGTTTAAGTACAAAGAATGGGTCTGATAAAGTTGTTGATAAAAATAATAAGTCTGAAAATATGCCAATTGTTGTTTTGGTAAATAATTCAACTGCATCGGCAGCAGAAATTTTAGCGGGTGCTCTTAAAGATAGTTATGGGGCCTCTTTAGTGGGCGTTACCACATTTGGAAAAGGTAAAGTGCAACATACATATTCTTTAAGTGATGGTGGAATTGTAAAGTATACTGCATCAAAATGGTTACGTCCAAATGGTACTTGTGTTGATAACGTGGGGATAACTCCAGATTTTGTGGTAGAGAACGAATTTGTATATGATGAATCTGATCCTGAAAAGGTTGTGGTAACCGGCGTTATTGACAAACAATATGATAAAGCAATTGAACTGCTTAATAGCTAAGCAGTTTTTTATTTGATAAAAATATTATTTAAAGATATAATAAATTGGAGGTTTTATTATGAAAAAAGGAGAAAAACTTACAATACATTGTTATAAACACAATGGAAAAATAGATAGAATTAGCGGGGAAGCTGTTGTATTAGAATGTACTGATGACTATCTTGTATGTGCAAATAATAAAGTAAAGTTAACTGAAAATGATGGGCGTAGTCACCGCACAAAAGAAACTGCAATTTTGTTCTTTTATAAAAATGAATGGTTTAATGTGTTAGCTCAGTTAAAAAAGTATGGTTTATTTTATTATTGTAACATCGCATCACCGTTCGTTTTTGATGGCAAAATCATAAAGTATATAGATTATGATTTAGATTTAAGAATATTTCCGGATAATTCTTTTAAGGTATTGGATAAGAATGAATATAAATATCATAAGATGACTATGAAGTATTCTGATGAAATAGATACAATTGTACAAGACAGTTTAAATAGATTAATAAAAATGAAAGAAAACAACGAGCCTCCGTTTCAAAAAGAATTAATTGAAAAATACTATAATATGTATAAAGAAATTGTGGGCGAAGAAAAATAAAATAATTTATGAATTTTTTATAAAAAAACTAATATAATATATAAAAAGGCCCATATATACGGACTTTTTGTAAAAATGCAAAAAAATGTAATTTTTTGTTGACAACGGGTTGGGGATTTGGTATATTACTTGTGCAAACACGAAAGAGAGTACTAAAAAAGCTTGTTAAACCTTGCTTTTTACACTAAAAACAAAAATTTTAAAAAAATTAAAAATTTTTGTTGACAAGTTCTTCGGAGTTTGATATATTACTTGTGCGACGCGAAAAAGAGTCGCAGAATGATCTTTGAAAACTAAGTAAAAAAGTCAATTTGAGTAGCTTTGATTAAATTCAAAATTGAAGGTTTAAATATAAAACTTTTTTATTGAGAGTTTGATCCTGGCTCAGGATGAACG
>JAFSGC010000018.1 GCA_017434825.1 Bacilli bacterium
GTTCGGTCCCTATCCATCGTTGGCGCAGGAAAATTGAGGAGAGCTGTTCCTAGTACGAGAGGACCGGAATGGACATACCTCTGGTGTATCTGTTGTAACGCCAGTTGCAGTGCAGAGTAGCTATGTATGGACGGGATAACCGCTGAAAGCATCTAAGCGGGAAGCCTCCTCCAAGATGAATTTTCCCATTTTTCGTAAAGTAAGATCCCTTGTAGACTACGAGGTTGATAGGCTGGAGATGGAAGCGTAGTGATACGTTGAGTTGACCAGTACTAATAGATCGAGGATTTAACTTATTTTATTTAATGAGTGAGATCAATATTACATTATCAAGTTTTTAAAGGACAAAATCCTTTTATTGGTAACGATAGCTCAGGTGGTACACCTCTTCCCATACCGAACAGAGAAGTTAAGACCTGAAACGCCGAAGATAGTATATGCGAAAATAGGTAGTTGCCAATAATTTTTTTTTGCAATAAAATAGTAAAGTATTAGCAAATAGCTTGTTATATTTTACTATTTTATTTTATAATTAATTTGGTGATTATTATGAATTTTAAATATACGTCTAAAAATGAAAGAGATACAATGACTTTGGCTCAAAATTTTGAGTCTGAAAAGTTTCCGAATATGGTTATATGCCTTGATGGCGAACTTGGAAGTGGTAAAACCGTATTTGTTAAAGGTTTTGCTAAAGCGCTTGGAATAGAAGAAAACATTACTAGTCCAACTTTTAATTTGATAAAAGAATATGATTCTGGAGAACTTCCTTTATATCATATGGATGTTTATCGTCTTGAAGAGAATGATGATAGTGTAGGTTTTTCTGAATATTATAATAAGGGTGGAATAACTATTATTGAGTGGTCAGAGATTATAAAAGATAAGCTTCCTGATGAAAGAGTGGAAATTACTTTTAAATTTATTGATGAAAATACAAGAGTGTTAAATATTGTTCCATATGGAACAGTTTATGAAGAATTAGTAGAATCAGTATTATAGGGGGATTATGAAAGTATTATTTATTGATACTCACTTATTTGATATTAATATTATGCTATTTGATAATTATCAAATTGTAAGTGAGCGTCATATAGTAGGAGAAAAACATAATAGTAGATTTTTATTACCTTCGATAAAAAATGTATGTGATGGTAATGAGTTTGATGAGATAGTTGTTGTTAATGGACCAGGATCTTTTACTGGAGTAAGATTGGGAGTAACTGTTGCTAAAACTTTAGCATATACGTTAAATAAGCCAATAAAATCTATTTCGTCATTAGATATAATGAATTATAGTTCTGATGATAATGCACATATATTTAGTATAAGTGACGGCAATGGATACTTTATAGGAGAATATAATCAAAATTCCTTAGTTAAAGAATATTATTATTTATCTAATAATGATTATCAACAATTTTCTAACAGCAATAATGTAGAAACAGACGTTACTATAGACTATGAGAAGGTATTAAAAGCTTTACAAAATAGGGAACCAGAAAACCCGCATAGCGTAAATCCAATATATATTAAATTAATTGGTGTAGAAAATGATAAGAAAAATAAATAATGATGATTTAGAAACAATTTACAACTTAGGAAAAAAATATGATAGTAATTTTCCTAATTTATATAATCTAGAATCTTATGTTGATAATATATTATATATAATGAAGTGCTATGAAGAAGACGGGATAATTAAGGGTTTTGTTATTGCTAATGCTTTATATGAAAGTGTTGAAATATTGTTAATATATGTAGATACTTTATATAGACAGCATGGGATTGCCTCAAAGTTGTTGGCTGATTTGGAAAAAAATAGTGTTGAAAACTTGTTGCTTGAGGTTTCTGTTCAAAATGAGCCAGCTTTAAATTTATATAAAAAACATAATTATAAAATTATAAGCACTAGAAAAAAATACTACAATGGTATAGATGCTTATGTAATGAGAAAGGAGCTAAAATGAAAGATACATATATTTTATCTGTTGAATCTACTTGCGATGAAACTAGTATAGCTATTGTTAAAAATGGTTGTGAATGTGTAGCTTTAACAATCCTTACTCAAATGGATACACATGCTGAGTTTGGTGGCGTAGTTCCTGAAATTGCTTCGAGAATGCACTCTGAAAACATTACAATGGTTTTAGAAGAAACATTAAAAAAAGCAGGAATGTCTGTTGAGCAAATGGATGCTATTGCAGTAGCATATAAGCCGGGATTAATGGGCTCTCTTTTAGTAGGAATAGAATTTGCTAAAACATTAGCATATGTTTACAATAAACCTTTAATTGGGGTGAACCATCTTATTGGCCATATTTACGCTAATAATCTTGAAGATAAATTAGAGTATCCGTTGTTAGCTCTTGTGGTTAGTGGAGGTCACACCGAACTAGTAATCATGAAAGACGATTATGACTTTGAATTATTAGGATCTACATTGGATGATGCTATTGGTGAAGCTTATGATAAAGTAGCTCGAGTATTAGGTTTTCCTTATCCTGGAGGCCCAAATATAGAAAAGGCAGCCGCTCTTGGAACTAATAGTTATAAGTTGCCTAAACCTGTTGACGATGATACCTATAACTTTAGTTACAGTGGTTTAAAAAGCCATATTATTAATTTAGCTAATACTGAAAGAATGAAAGGAAATGAATTGCGTAAAGAAGATTTGGCATGTAGTTTTCAAACTGTAGCAGTAGATGAACTGTCAAGAAAATTAGAGTTGGGATTAAAGAACACTGGTATAAAAAATGTGGTAATTGCAGGTGGTGTATCCGCAAATAAATATTTAAGAATTGAAATAGGAAAAGTTTGCGAAAAATATAAAGCCAAACTTTATATTCCTAAAATGTTGTATTGTACAGATAATGCTGCAATGATTGGCGCTGCAGCATATCCTTTATATAAACGCGGTGAGTTTAAGGACCTAAGTTTAAATGCTGAGAGTCATGCTGGAGTATGTGATTAATTTAGAATAGCTACTCCTATGTTTAAATATAGTGCAAATAATAACCATAAAAAATAAGGAAATTGCAATAAACCTGCAATTTTTTTTATGTTATAAAATTCTATTATCATCTTGATCGTTAACGCAATTAATAGTATTAACCAAACAGCAGATATTGTATATAATTTAAAATTAAAAAATAGTATTGGCCATAAATAATTAGTTAATAATTGTAAAAGAAAAGTAATTTTAATACTTTGCTTTTCTTTTTTAATAATATATAGGGAAATTCCCATTAATAAATATAAAATACTCCATACGATAGGAAATATAAATCCCGGAGGACTTAGTATCGGTTTAATAAAGTATTGATAGTTTTTACTTTGAGATATGATTCCCACAAGAATTCCACCTATAAGCGGACCAAATATAATAAATAAACTTTTTAATTTTTTCATAGTATATAGTATTCTCTAAAATTTACAATATTACACATTTATGATATAATGATAAGTACTTGGGGTAGTTTGGTTTCGACATATATTACTAGGTATGATTGCAAGTAGTTGGCAAACTATAAATGCACAAAAAAATAAATAACGAAACTTCATATAGTTTCGCTCCTGTTTACGCTTAGTTAGCTAGGGAGCACTTCTATCTTTTTCCCTTGTAGAAAAGAATAGGGGTTCATATATGCAAGGTATAGATTTATTATTGTTTAAGTAATACGTCTGAATATTTATTAAACTTACTATTTAATGGGTACGTACATAGCCAGTTAGATAGGACATCACAAATAGTACTAAACTTGTAGATATTGTATAATAGGGTATATTGGACAGGAGTTCGACTCTCCTCTACTCCACCAAATTAAATAATGAAGTGTTATCTAACACTTTTTTTATTGCATTTATTTATAAAAAAACACCTATTAAAGGTGCTTATTTAAAAAGATTATTGTCTAATGCTAAATCGTTAACAAAGTCTGTTATTAGTAATATATCTTCTTTAATTGCATTTTTAATCTTATGTTCATCAATTGGTTCATATAAATTTGGTTCAAAGGAATCATCATAATTATTTATTGCTATATGCAATTTGTTATCATCAAAGAAAAATATTAATCCGCTTCTAAGTTTATTACTAATATTTTTAATTTTGTTCATAAAATGTGGTGTTAATATATAAAATGCTTCGTGCTCGTTTTGAGCGAATACCGCAAAAGATTTGTTAAATTCTTGATCTTCTAAAGTAATTGGCTGACTATTAAACAGTTTTCCGCGAGATAATGCTGAACTGTGAGAATTTGTAATTACCATATTTGACTTAAATTTCTTATTGAAGTCAAATATCATATATCTTCCATAAAAGATTGTTTCATATTCGGTGGTTTTATTACCTTCCTCGTCTTCAACTTCAACTTCTATTTGAATACTTACATCCGATTGATCAAACTTTATAGATTTGTATGTTCCTGAAATATAATCGTTAGATGTATAAATATCGCCAATAGTTAAAATCCCTTTTTCGTACATGTAATCTTGAGAAATACCATCTTGATGGTTATAAGTTAGGTTATCAAAAACTTCGCTAAGAGCACTTTGAACAAAAATTTTTTTGAATTCATTATGAAAATGTTTTATGTTTGTTGCATTTTTTTTATGTTTTATTGTGGACATAATTATCAAATATATTACAGTTGTAATTATATATATTGGCACTGCAATAAATATATTCTTAATAATTAATAAGCAAAGAATTGTAATAATAACAAAAATTATAAATAGGATTGTTCTTCCAATTAAATTGCATTTTTTTATATTATTCAAAATTTCATTTTGTAATTGTTTTAAATCTTCAATAGTCATAATACCTCCAATTAATTCTAAAAATATTTTATCATATATTCTTTTAATAATCTTTGTTTTTGATATAATAATGCAAATGAAGTGAGGATATATGTATAAGAAAGTTTATATTGAAATAACAAATAATTGTAATTTGGATTGTACTTTTTGCATTAAAAATCATAGAAAACAAAAGTTTATGACTGAAGAAGAGTTTAGAAGTATTTTAGATAAGTTAAAGGGGCATACTAAATATTTATATTTTCATCTTTTAGGTGAACCTTTATTACATCCTAAATTAATAAATTTTATTAACTTGGCAAATGCAAATGGATTTCAAGTTAATATAACGACTAATGGTTATTTGATTAAACGCCTTCTAATTGTAAAAATATTAGACAGATTAATGTTTCACTTCATAGTTATGACACAAAATATAATATATCAATTGATGATTATATAAATAATATATTTTCTGTTATAGATGATTTATCAAATAATACATATTTTTCTTTACGTTTTTGGACTCATAATGATAATTCAAAGCAAATTCTACAATTAATCAACAAGAAATTTAATCTTAATTTGGGTATATATAACTTATCAGATAATACAAAGCTTGCTAAAAATGTATATTTAAGTATAAATAAGGAATTTATTTGGCCCAGCTTAGATAATGATTATTATGATGAAAATGGATCGTGTTATGCACTTAAACAACATATTGGAATATTAGTAGATGGTACGATAGTTCCTTGCTGTTTAGATAGTAAAGGAGATATAAATCTTGGAAATATTTTGGAGGATAACTTAGATGATATAATAAATTCCCCAAGATATCAACAAATGATTGAGGGGTTTAAGTGCAGTAAAAAAATAGAAATGTTATGTAAAAAGTGTCCAATAAAAAGTGGCATAAAAAATACTGATAGTGTATAATTGAATTAAGGAGAAAAAGTATGAAAAAAGAATTATTGAGTGAACAAAATTATCAAAATACTAATAATAAACTAAGAATTGCTGCGTTTATTATATGGGGACTAGGATTATTAATTGGTGGAGGATTAATTTTATCTGGATTATTTATGCATTCTGAAGATAATAAAGCAGAGCAAAGAGCAATATTAGAAGCTAAAAAAGCAGAACTAAAAAACAAGGGTGTTGTAGCATCTCGTAACTATGAAGATGGTGAAGCATATGACTTATATGTAATTACAAATGCTTTAGATCCTTCATTTAGTTATTGTTCTTTTGACGAATACAAGGATAATTCGTTAACTAGTGCATATTGTGCATCAGATTCAGGATCATCATCATTTAGATATCCTGTAGGTGGTATTATTATGGTATTTACTGGTATGGTTGGACTTATGATATTTATGATGTCAAAGCAAAGGAATATGATGGCTTATCAAATGCAAAGTGTAATGCCTTTAGCTCAAGAAGGACTTGAAAAGATGGCGCCAACAGTTACAAAAGTTGGAAAAGGAATGGCCAAAGAAATGGCACCAGTTTATGGGGAAATAGCTAAAGAAATATCAAAAGGAATCAAAGAGGGTTTAAAAGAGGATAAAGGCGATGAATAACATCGCTTTTTTTATGATAAATATTCCATAATTATCATATTTATATAGTAAAGATAATAGGGAGTAAAACTCTAATAATTTAGCCAAAAATAAGTGGACAAAAGATATATAATTTGTTATACTACTTTCGAGTAAAGAAATTACTCCTTGCTTCTTATTGAAGCCGAGTAGACCACAAGGAGGTGAAATTGATGAATCGTTACGAAATTATGTTTATAGTAAGAAACACAATTGAAGACGAAGCTGTTAAAAAAGAAGCTGATGCTTTACAAAGTTTAATTACTAGCGACAAAGGTAAAATCATCGAATTCAAAGAAATGGGAAAAAGAAAGTTAGCTTATCCAATTAAAAAGGAATTAACAGGAACTTACTTTGTTATGACTGTTGAAGCTAAACATGATACTATTAAAGAATTTGATCGTAAAGTTTTAATTAACGAAAATATTTTAAGACATTTAACTATTAAAAAAGGAGAATAATAATGAACAAGGTATTTTTAACTGGAAGATTTACTCGTGATCCAGAATCAAGAATGGGATCAAATTCACTTGAAGTATCAAGATTCTCACTTGCTTGTCAAAATGATTTTATGACTAGAAATGGCGAAAGAGATGTTGAGTTTGTAAACTGTGTAGCATTTGGAAAAACTGCTCAAACTATTAATAAATTTTGTAAAAAAGGTCAACAAATTTGTGCGACTGGTAGAATCAAAAATAATAGTTATGATGCTCAAGATGGTTCAAAAAGATATACAACTGATATTGTTATAGATCAATTTGAATTCTTAGGAGCAAAAGGTGTAGGTTCAAGTGATGCAAGTTATCCATCTGATGCAGGACAAAGTTATGTAACTAATAACATTGAAACAACAGATGTTACTGAAGATCCTTACAAAGATTTTGGTGAAGAAGTAAATATCAGCAGTGATGATTTACCGTTCTAATTAAAGGAGGAAAGCGAAGATGGCAGAATTTTATCATAAGAAAAAAAGAATATGTCAAATGTGCGCTGGAAAATCTGTTGATTATAAAGATGTAATGATTATTAATAAATATATTAATGAAAAAGGTAAAATATTACCTCGTAGAATGACAGGTGCTTGCGCAAAACATCAAAGACATATTGCTGAACAAATCAAATATGCAAGATTTATGGCATTAATACCATTTGTTAGATAACAAATGGTTTTTTTATGTGTAAATATACTTTATATTATGATATAATAATAGCGATTTAGGAGGTCGAAATGAAAGTTATTTTATTAAAAGATGTTAAAAATCAAGGTAAAAAAGATGATATAATTGATGTTTCAACTGGGTATGCAAATAACTATTTAATAAAAAATAAACTAGCTGTTATGTATACTGAGGGCAGTAAGAAAATTCTCGATCAAGAACTAAAGGAAAGACAAGATGCTGAGGATGCTCTTGTTGCAGAATATAATGAAATTAAGAAAAAATTAAATGATAAAAAAATTGAGTTTAAAGTTAAAACTGGTGCTCAAGATCGTGTTTTTGGTACAGTATCATCAAAACAAATTAGTGATGAACTAGCTAAAATGGGATATAAAATTGATAAGAAAAAAATATTTGTAAACGGAACAATTGACTGTTTAGGAAGTCATAACGTAACTATTAAGTTACATAAGAAAGTAGAATTTAAAATCGTAGTAAATTTAACAAAATAGGAGTTTTTATGGCAAGAGTAATGCCGCATAATCTTGAAGCAGAAATGTCTGTTTTGGGAGTTGCGTTTATTTCTAAAGAACAAATCGATAAAATTTGTGAATCTGTTACTGAAGATATGTTTTATGATGAAAAGAACAGATGTATTTTTAATGCCATAAAAGAATTACATTCAAATAGAATACCAGTAGATATTACAACTGTAAAAAATGAATTAGATAGAAATAAGAAATTATCATTGGTTGGACTTGATCATATAACTGAAGTAATTGATTCAGTAGTAACAAGTGCTAACATTGATTATTATATAAAGATATTAAGTGATTTTTATATTAGACGTAGTTTAATTGATACTGCTACTCAAATTATTGAAGAATCTTATGAAGAAGATAATGTTACTCAATTACAAGATTCTGCTGAAAAGAATATTTTATTAGCAGTTAGAAATCGAAGCGTTTCAGAGTTACTTCCTATTTATGAAGCATTAAGAACTGCTCATGATAAATTAGAACAATTAGCTAAAAGTAAAAAGATTATTACTGGACTTGAAACTGGATTTTATGATTTTGATAAAATTACAACTGGCTTCCAAGCTGGTGAAATGATAATATTAGCTGCTCGTCCAGGTATGGGAAAAACCGCACTAGCACTTAATATGGCAACGTTTGCTGCTTCAACAACAAAAAAAGCAATTGCTATCTTTAACTTAGAAATGCCTGCGGATATGCTTGTTAACAGAATGATAGCATCCGTTGGAAGAATCGATTCATATAAATTACAAACAGGTAAAATGCTTGAAAGAGATTGGCAAAGATATAACGAAGCTATGAGTGAACTTGCTGAAACAAATATCTTTATTGAGGCAGATGCAAGTGCTACGATTTCAGAAATTAGAGCGAAATGCCGTCGTCTTGCAAGTAGTGAAAATGGTTTAGGATTAGTTATTATCGACTACTTACAACTTGTTAACAGTGGAAGTAAGAAAGTTGAATCAAGACAAGTTGAAGTATCTGAGATATCAAGAGCGCTTAAAACAATGGCGCTTGAATTACAAGTTCCTGTTATAGCTTTATCACAACTTTCAAGAACTGCTGAAAAAAGAGAAAGTAATCAACCGATGTTATCAGATTTAAGAGAATCAGGGTCTTTGGAACAAGATGCCGATATGGTACTATTTATTAATCGTAAAGATTACTATGAAGCTAAAAAAGATCAAAGAGAAACTATTGTTCCTGCTGAACTTGTTATTGCTAAGCATCGTAAAGGTAGTCTAGCTACAATTGATTTAATGTTTGAACTTAATATTGGTTCATTTAAAAGTGTTTTAAGAGAATATAATAAGGAAAATGAATAATGAAGGCTAAAGAAATAATTATTACAACATTATTAGTGATACTAGTTTGTGGTTTATTTGCATTAAATTTTCTAGCAAATAAGCTTATTTTACGTGCAGATAGCATTTATCGTGTATATCTTGATGGTAACATTATTGGATATATCGAAGATGATGAAGAACTTTATAATATAATTAATCAAAGACAAAGAGAAATTAAAGAAAAATATGGTGTCGATGAAGTTCATCCTCCAGAAAATTTTGAAATAGTAAAATCAAATTCATATAATGTTACTATTTCTTCAGCAGAAGAGATATATGCTAAGGTGGCAAAGTTAGATTCATTTACAATTGAAGGCTATATTGTTACTGCGGAAAATGAAGAAGAAAACACAAAAGTAGTTATTAATGTTTTAGATAAAACTATATTTGATGAAGCTATAAATAATTTTGTACTAGCGTTTATTGATCAAGAAGACTATACAAACTATATGAACGATACTCAACCTGTTATTGAAACAACTGGTAAAATTATTGAACTTGTGTATTTTGATGAAACTATAAAAATTAAAAAAGGTTTAATGAGTGTTGATGATGTAATTTATACAGATAAAATTGAATTAAGTCAATATTTATTATTTGGAAAAGATTATAAGATTAATTATTATACTGTAAAAGAGGGCGATACAATTGAATCTGTCGCTGAAAATAACAAGTTAAATGCTCAAGAATTTTTGATTGCAAATACTAAGTATGCTTCAAAAGATAGTTTACTTAAAATTGGTGACAAGGTAAATATTACGCTTATTGATCCGGTTTTAACTTTAACATATGAAGTAAATGAAGTATCTGATACTAAGATTCCTTTCCAAAAGAAAGTAGAGTATGATAAAACAAAACCGGTTACTTTTTCGGAAATTACCACTGTTGGTGTTACTGGTATTACAAGGGTAACTCAACAATACATTGTTAAGAATGGACAAACTCAACAAGGTGCTGTCATCACTGATAAAGTTGTTATTACCGAAAAAGTTGATCAAATTACTACTAAAGGTGGATACTATTCAAGTGGTGGTGGAAGCTACGTTGATACTGGTAAGGAATGGGGCTGGCCAACTAACTATCCATATGTTATTACAAGTGGATTTGGATATCGTTGGGGATCACTACATCCAGCATTAGACATTTCTGGTACTGGTTATGGTTCACCTATATATGCTGCAAATGATGGTACTGTTGTTTCTGCAGGATACGAAGTACAATATTGTGGTGCCGGAGGTAATTGCGTTGTATTATTACATGATGGAAATTATTATTCTCAATATGCTCATATGGCGTATGTAACTGTAAAACCAGGTGATACTGTTACAAAAGGTCAAATAATTGGAGCAATGGGTAATAGTGGTGTAGTAAGTCCAATGCCATCTCCGAGTTGTCCTACTTGTGGTACACACTTACACTTTGGTGTATTTAATGGCAATCCATATCGTGGTACTCCAATTAATCCATTGAGGTTATATAGCTAATGAAAGTATGTAACTTAGCTAGTGGTTCCACTGGTAATTGTACCTACATTGGTACCGAAAACTATAATATATTGATAGATTTAGGGAAAACAAAAAAATATCTCGTTGATAAATTATCTTTGATTGGAGTGGACTACAAGGATATTGATTATGTTTTCCTTACTCATACTCATGATGACCATACATCTGCTATTAGGACTTTTTTGAAAAATCATAAAGCTAAATTAGTCATCACTCAAAAAATGTTTATGGAACTAAAAGATATTTCGGATTTGAATATTATTATATATGAGGAACATCCTGAAATAGAAAATTTAGATATAAAGTCTTATGTTATGAGTCATGATACTAATGATATAAGATCTTTTGTAATTACTGAGAATGAAAAGTCTCTAGTATATATAACTGATACTGGATATGTAAATTCAAAATATTTTAAAAACTTTAAAGGGAAAAATACTTATTTTATAGAAAGTAATCATGATATTGAAATGCTAACACATGGTCCATATCCTGAATGGTTGCAAAAAAGAGTGTTATCAGATTTTGGACACTTATCAAATAAGTTCGCCGGTATTTATTTATCTAAGTTAATTGATGAAAATACTAAAAATATTCTGTTACTACACTTAAGTGAGAAGAATAATACTGAAAGCTGTGCACTAGATACTGTGAAAGAGGCTCTTTCGGATTCGGAATTTTCATTTGATAAAATAAAGTGTGCAAAGCCTAATGATATAAGTGAGGTTTATATTATATGATAAGAGTATTGTGTTTAGGAAAAATAAAAGAAGAATACTTGAAATCAGCTTTGGATGATTATCAAAAAAGAATGGGTAAATACCATAAACTAGAAATAGTTGAACTAAAAGATGATGAGAACATTTTAAAGGAAGAAGAACAACTTTTAAAATATATAGATAATAAAAATTATAATATACTGCTTGATATCGAAGGGAAAAAGATAAGTAGTCCGCAGCTTGCTGAACTTATAGATCAAACTTTTAATAATTATGGAAACATAACTTTTATTATTGGTGGATCTAATGGTGTTACACCAAAAATTAAGAATTTAGTAAATGAAAGAATTAGCTTTGGAGCAATAACTATGCCCCATGGCTTATTTCGAGTTGTATTATTAGAGCAAATATATAGAGCATTTAAAATAAATAATAACGAACGTTATCATAAATAGGAGATGTAGCTATGCAAAAAGAAATCAAAAAAATATTTTTAGTTTTAGGCTTATTTGCTTTATCCGGAGGCTTTTACTATAATTTCTTAGAACTATGGATGGCTGGTAATAGTTTATCTGTAAAAACAATTGGAATTGTATTAAGTTTATGTGCTCTTATAACGGTTTCTACAATCTTTCTTTGTTCTAATGTTATTAAGCAAAGAAAAGTAAAGAGTTTTTGTGCAACCCTTTTGCTTATTAAAGCATTAATATTAATTACATTATTTCTGTTAAATAATTCTGGGTTAAATGTATTGATTAAGTTTTTAATTATGGTTGATTATGCTATTGATACAGAGATTTATGCATGTATATATCCTATGATAGCTACAATAGGTAAAAATGATAGAACTTACGCTAAAAAAGATTTAGTATATAGTGCAATGTATAATACTGGTGTACTGCTAACAGGTTTCTTATTGGGTAAGGGTATCGGTGCATTTGAATTTAATTATAACTTTTATTGCTTATTTGCAGGAATTTTAATTTTAATATCATTTGCTATTTTACTGACTGTAGATTTGGAAAAGTATTATGATAAAGAAACTGATAGTAATAAGAATAATGATTTATTAAATCGACTTTTAAAGAAAATCAAAAAAGACAAAATATCAATTGTATATTTATTATTCACATTTAATGGTCAAATTTCATATAATTGTGTACTTAGTTTAGTTGTAACTTTATTAACAGGTGCTCTTGCTTTTTCTCCACAAGAGGCTGCAAATTTAATGGTGTTTATGGGAGTTTTTGCTGTTTTATTAGGAATATTTGTTTTAGCTAAATTAACGTTTAAAAATAATTATATTACATTATCTATTAAGTATGCAGTTAGGGCAACGTTATATATACTTGCAGTAATATTTAATAATAAAATTATGTTTTTAATAGCACTAATGTATCCTAAGATAATTTCAGAATCATATTCACATATTACAGATGCTCCTTATATCAATCGATTTGATGATGAGTATCAGTTAGCTTTTTGTAATTTAAGAGAAATGGTTAATTATTTTGGTAAAGCTATCGGAACTTTGTTATGTGGTTTAGCATTGGGTGTTGGTGTTCGATTGAATTTTACTTTAGCAGCAATCTTTGCCGTATTACAAGCTACATTTAGTTTCTATGCTTTAAAACTTAGAAATCAGGAGGCATCTAAATGATTGGCAATAAATGGGATGATGCATTAAGTGTAATTTGGAATAGTTCAGGTTTTAATAAATTTTACCAACAAATAACTAACATGTATGATGAAAAAGAAATCTTTCCTGCGAAGGAAAATATCTTCAATGCATTAAAGTTAACAGATTACGATAATGTTAAAGTTGTCATAATGGGGCAAGATCCATATCATGGTGTAGGAGAGGCTCATGGGCTTTCCTTTAGTGTTCAAAAAGGGATAAAGATTCCACCGTCACTTCAAAATATTTACAAAGAACTTGAAAGTGATTTGGGCATTCCTCCGAAAAATCATGGTGAACTTACAGGATGGGCTAAGCAAGGTGTATTGCTTCTTAATAGTGTATTAACTGTTGAAAAGGACAAAGCTTCATCACACAAAGGTTTAGGTTGGGAATTATTTACTGATTATATAATTAAGTTATTAAATCAAAGTGAAGATCCAATAGTATTTATCTTATGGGGAAACTTTGCAAGAAGTAAAAAGCAATATATAACAAACCCTAAGCATTGTATTATTGAATCTCCACATCCAAGTCCATTTTCTGCTTATAACGGATTTTTTGGAAGTAAACCATTTTCGAAAACAAATGATTTTTTAGTTAAAAATAAAAAAGAACCTATTGATTGGTCATTATAAACTAATCTTTCTTAGGTTCTTTTATTTCGTATGAATTCTTAACGTTTATCTTTTTTAGTTTAGCAACTATTTTTGTATAGCCCTTTAGTTGTTTAATTAAATTGTTATTGTTACGATTGAAGAATTTTTTACTAGCCATTATATCTTGGTCTAGTTCTTTTATTGATTGTAATATATCATTAAACGTATCGTTGTTAAGTTCTTTATAATCCTCTTTAAAAGCTTTCATTGTATCTAGATGTAATGATAATTCTTTGTCTAATTCATAATTAGTTAACTTTTGTTTCTTTAATGAATTAAAATCTTTTAAATAGTCTTTCTTTTTTACTACCTTTTTGATTTCTTCATATAATTTAATCATAAGTTCATGCTTTTGTTTTAGGTCTTCTGCTATTTTTTCATTAGCATTATCCATTTTAATTTTAATAACTATTAACTTATTGTATGCAACAAAATAGAGTATTGTAGCTATTAAACAAATGATTATTAATATTAATATAATGCATAAAAATTTCATATCTTCACCTTGTTTAATTATATCTTATTTATAGTCTATTTGCAAAATTTATTTCTTAAATAATTTGGCTAATTTTTGTTCTAATATTGTATTGATTACACGGAAGTTCATCGCATAATATGTTCCCATAATAATGATTCCCATGACTCCAAGATAGACAATATTTAACAGTCTAGAATCAAATGATGGTATTAAGTTTTTTAGGGCTAATCCCATAACTAATATTACTCCAATCGATACAATTAATCTTGGTAACATTTTCATAGTTGATTTATAATTAAAGTTATCTTTTTTAGCTAAAGTAATTAGTGGTATGCCAAGCGAGATAAGATATGAAATAACTGTTGCTGTTATGGCTCCATAATATGGATATAATCCTAATTTATGAAATAAGAATATTAATGGTAGGTCTAGAATTATATTTGTTAAAAGCCCTGAGAAAACTCCAATATATATTAATTTTGTTTTGTATAATCCTTGCAATGCTGAATTAATCATTAAATATGCACTATCTAGGAAAGCAACAATAATAATATATTGAAAAATGATTGGCCCATAATAATTGTCTCCATAGAATATAGTCCATATTTCGTAACTAAAGATACTCATAAAGACTGTTATTGGTAATATTATAAATAATAGAACTTGCAAGCTTTTATTGAAGTATGAATTAACCTCGTCTTGTTTTTTTGCAGTGTAAGAAGCTACTAAAGAAGGAATTAAACTAATAACTAAACCGCTTGCAAATGACGTAACAATTCCGGTTAACTTACTTCCCCATGTGGTAAATGTTGAAGATATAACTTCAATGTCTGCGGCATTATAACCTAACATGTTTAATCCACGAATTAATAAAATCATATCCGTAGTATTATATAAACTACTAGCTACGTTTATTATTATAAAGGGAACACTGTATCCTATTAATTTATTAATGATTTCTTTCTTATCTGCTTTTGTTATTTTATCTAAAGAATTATTATTTTTATCTTCAACTTTTCTCATTTTAAATTTTAGATAAATATAACCAGCTATAGCTCCGATTGCAGCAGAGAATACTGAAATTCCAACTGCATACGTTAATGGAATATGTAGAATTTTAATTGCAATATAACTACCAAGTAATATAACAGCTATTCTAACAATTTGTTCAATTACTTGTGAAAATGAAGATGCACTTATATATTTATGTCCTTGTAGATATCCGCGTGAAACACTTAATATTGGTACTACCAAAAGTGCAAATGAAACGCAGCGAATTACAAATGTGACATCAGCAATTGTATTGCCTCCGGATAATTCTCCTAAAATTAATGTCGCTAATGGTTTAGCAAAAATAAAGCAAATTAGAAAAGAAAATATTGAAAAGAAGTATATTGCTTTTTTTGCAATAGAAAACATTGCATTTTTTTTGTCATATTCTTTTTTTGTTTCGTATTCACTTGTTATTTTACTTATTGCAAGAGGAATTCCAGCGGAAGATATTATAAGAAATACATTATAAATATTGTATGCATATCCATATAAGGCTCCACCTTTTTCTCCAATGATTCTGTAGAATGGTATTACGTATAAAATACCGATTATTTTTGATATGATAATGGCTATGGTTGCAATGATTGCCCCCTCCATAAAACTGTTCTTCTTCAAGTCTTTCAACTCCTTAATATTATTATAGAAAAAATAAACTTATAAAACAAGTTTTAATATTTACACATAAAAATCATAATGTTAGAATTCAATTAGGTGATAATATGCAAGTTGAAACTTTGGTATTAGGTCAGCTGAGTACAAATTGTTATTTAATTAAGAAGGGAAAAGATGTTTTAATTATTGATCCTGCGGATGATGCTTTAGCAATAATTTCTGCATGTAATGGTTATAATGTAGTTGGTATTTTAGTTACTCATCATCATTTTGATCATATCGGAGCTTTAAATGAACTAGAAAAAAATTATGATCTAACTCATAACTTTTTTGATATTCCAACTTTTGATTTTGAAGTTATAAAGACTCCAGGGCACACTGATGATTCGATATCATTTTATTTTAAACAAGAAAAATTATTGTTTTCTGGAGATTTTATATTTAAAGAAGCTGTTGGAAGATGTGATTTTCCAGAATCGAGTGAAGCTGATATGATTGAAAGTTTAAACATGATTTCAACATATCCCGATGACATTATTATTTATCCAGGTCATGGTCCAATAACAACTTTAAAAGACGAAAAACAAAATTTTAAATATTATTTTTAAAATGTTTTTTCAGAGTAAGCATGCAAATAATTAATAGGTTCCATAAATTCTACATAATCAAGATAAAGTATTCTTATTAAATACCAATTGCCGTTTGTAACATCTTTAATTATTAAATGATCTTTTCCAGCTTCTTCAATTAATCCTGTAAAGATACTGTTTTTCCATTCTGTACTGTCAGGAAAAGAAACGTATGCTTTAACTTTTCTTCCTTTATTTAATCTTAAAATATTTTCGATATAACTTTGTTCATTATAATCAGAATCCATTACACTTAAATTCCCTGGGGGAGTTTGATAATTTTGACTAGGAGTTTGATTATTAGGGAAAGTTGGATTTTGATAAAAATTACCGTTCATATAACACCTCAGTACATTATATGTAAACTTTTTAAATTAATTGATAAAAAATATAAAATAGGATATACTGAATATAGTAAGTGTGGGTTGATATATGAGTGCTAAGCATGTTGAATATACTGTTTTTAAGGGAGTGGCCTTTGTTTTTGGCGTTTTTTTGCTTGCTATGACATACAATATATTACTTGTTCCGAATAACTTTGTAGTTGGTGGAATGAGTGGATTGTCAATTGTATTTAAAGAATTATTTGGCTGGAATGCCACTTTATTTATATATGTATCACATTTTATTTTACTAGTGTTAAGCTATTTCTTTTTAGGTAAAGAAGTAACAGGTAACACATTTATTGGTTCAGCTTTGTATCCGCTTATGATTAGTATTACAAATCCAATTAGTGAATTTGTTTTGGAAAGAATGGATGTAAGCGAAACTGTCGTTCTAGTTTGTTTAGCGGGCTTCTTTTATGGTCTTGCTAATGGAATTATATATAAGATGGGATTTACTACAGGTGGTGGAGACGTTATTATGCAACTAGTTAGTAAATATTGTAATATGACTATTGCTAGAGCTAATTTCATTTATAGCTTTGTTATTATTGCTGTTTGTGGTTTGGTATTTGGAATTTCCGCTTTAATATATGCAGTTATTATTTTAGTAGTAAGTAATATTATTATTGATAAGATTATAGTAGGGATATCAAATAGTAAAGTATTCTTTATATGTACAGATAAATTAAAAGAAGTGAAACAAATAATTAAAGAAGAATATGAATCTGGACATACAACATTAACCACAAAATCTGAATTCTTACGTAGAAGAGGGGAACTAATTATGGTAGTTGTCCCTAACCGAGATTATTACTCATTTAAAAATCGGATATTAGAAGTAGATCCGAATGCCTTCTTCATTATAAATGATTGTTATGAAGTTGGTGGAGGCAAAAGAAAACACTATCTACCATTTTTGTATAATTAAGTATCTAGCAATAGATACTTTTTTTTGTTATACTTTTTCTAGGAGGATAGGAAATGAATGAATTAATGTATCCATTTGATGCATCATTTATATTAAAGAATAAAAAGAAAATAAAAAGAGAATTAGAATCCCAAAAGATTGTAACAGAAAAAAAGATTGCAATTCTTGGCGGTTCAACAACAAATGATATAAAAAATGTTTTAGAACTATTTTTATTAAATTATTGCATTAAACCAACATTTTATGAATCTGAATATAATAAGTTTTATGAAGATGCGATGTTTGGAAATCCCGAATTAGATAGTTTTAATCCAGATATTATTTATATTCATACAACATTTAGAAATATAACAAGTTTTCCACATCCTGCAGAAGATTCTTCACAAATTGATAATCGTCTGAATCAAGAGTTTGCAAGATATAATAACATGTGGGAAAAACTATATGAAAGATATCCTAATGTTGTGATAATTCAAAATAACTTTGAGATGCCATATTATCGTTTACTTGGAAATTTAGATGCCGTAGATATGCATGGAAAAATTAATTTTATTAATAGATTAAATAGCTTATTTTATGAATATGCTTCGTCACATAAAAACTTTTATATTAATGATATTAATTATGTAAGTGCTCAATATGGTTTAGAAAAATGGCATGATTTATCTGTTTACTATTTATATAAGTATGCTTTAGATATTAATGCTATACCATTTTTATCATTTAATATTGCTAGAATTATTAAAGCAATTTGTGCTCAAAATAAAAAAGTTTTTGCAATAGATTTAGATAATACGCTATGGGGCGGAATTATAGGTGATGATGGGGTTGAGAACATCCAAATTGGAAAAGAAAATGCTTCGGGTGAAGGATATTATGAATTTCAAAATTATTTAAAGGAACACAAAGAACTTGGAATATCATTAACTGTAGCCTCTAAAAATGAACATGAAAATGCTTTGCTTGGTTTAAGTCATCCAAGTGGTGTATTGAAATCTGAAGACTTTATTACTATAAAAGCTAACTGGGATCCTAAAAATATTAATATAATTAATTCTGCAACTGAGATGGGACTTACTCCAGATGCATTTGTATTTTTAGATGATAATCCAATGGAACGAGATATTGTTCGTAAGAATATAGATAATATAGCGGTTCCTACATTGGATAGTATAGAAAATTACATAAAAGTAGTTGACCATAATGGTTACTTCGAATGTTTAAAAATTTCTAACGAAGATTTAAAACGTGATGAAATGTATAAAGAAAATGCAATGCGTAATGAACTCTTGACTAAATTTGAAAACTATGAAGATTATTTGAAGAGTCTAGAAATGGTAGCAAATATTAAAGCTTTTGATGAAATGGCTTATGCTAGATTATCACAGTTAAGTAATAAGAGTAATCAATTCAATTTAACAACTAAAAGATATACTGAAAATGAAATAGAAAATGTTGCTAAGGCAGATTGTTATATTACATTATATGGCGATTTAAAAGACTCTTTTGGAGACAATGGAATTGTATCAGTAGTAATTGGTCATAAAAATGAAAATATTTTAGATATTGAATTATGGATTATGAGTTGCCGTGTATTAAAACGTGGTATGGAAAATGCTATGATGGATAAGCTAATGGAGTCATGTAGAGAAAATAATATTGATGTAGTTCATGGTTATTATTATCCGACTGCAAAAAATAAAATGGTTAAAGATTTTTATAGTCAATTTGGTTTTGATAAAGTTAGTGAAGATGAAGATGGAAATGCTAAGTGGGAATGCAAAGTATCAGATTATAAAAATACAAATGAAGTAATAGAGGTGAAATGATGGAAGAAATTTTTGAAAGAGTAAACAATGTTTTTCGAGATGTATTTGATGATGAAACAATCACAGTAAATGAAAATACTACAAGTAGTGATATTGAAGATTGGGATTCATTAGAACACATTAATTTAATTGTAGCTATTGAAAATGAGTTTGGAATTAAATTTGGAATGAATGAAGTAACTGGCATGAAAAATGTTGGAGAAATGGTAAAAATTATAAAAGATAAAATGTGATTTACTAATAACCATTTGAAGTGATATAATCATAATTGATACTAGAAAGGCTTTGAAATGTATGGGTTGATCAAGAAATTAGGTATAACAATTTTAATATTAGTTTGTTTGGCTGCATCTTGGTCATTTATTGGTATTGTGGTTTTTGGCATTAACTTTGTAAAATTAAATCTTGTCGGAGATGACGAAATTTATATTAATGTTAATGAAAAATACTTTGAAAATGGATATAAAGCAGAAATGTTATCAATTGATGTTAATGATCAGGTTGTAGTAGAAAATAACATTAATAGTGAGGAAGTTGGGACATATGAAGTTAGATATCAATTGTCTTCAACTTTGGGAATGGTTGAAAAGGTTAGAAAAGTACATGTTGTTGATGAAGTAGCTCCAGTTATAAAAATATTGGGAGACTCAACAATATATCTCAGACAAAATGCTGAGTATGTTGAATATGGATATACAGTGTACGATAATTTCGATCATAAGCTTGCGACAAAAGTTGAAATTTCTTCGAATGTTGATAGCTCTAAAATTGGTAAGTACGAAGTAAATTATAAGGTAAGTGATTCCTCAGGGAATGTTGGCAAAGCAGTTAGATATGTTGAAGTAATTAAAAATGATTTGTTAACATCTCCTCCTGAATTATTTAGATTTGATAATATGTATTCGGATATTATCATTAAACCTGATAATGAAGAGTATCACTATATAAATGATATGGTTATTGTGGGAGATAGCAACATACGTTATCTATATGTGCATGGAAAATACTTACCTGCTAACCAAGTTTGGGGAAAAGATAATTTAAATGCAGTGGAGCTTACAACATCACCAATGTTAATTCATAGTACTAATGAACAAATACTTATGAATGAAGCTTTAACAAAATATAAACCAAAGTATCTAGTAGTTTCATTTGGATTTGGTAGTGTTATGAATTTATCCAAAAACAACTTTATTAAATATGCTGAGATTTTTATTAATAATGTTAAAGATAATTATCCAGATACCAAGTTATTAATAGTATCATTGCTACCTATATCTACAGGAACAATGTATTCGGGATTACAAAATAAAACTAATCAATTTAATTATTATTTGGTTGAACTGTGTGCTAAACATAAAATTAGTTTTATTAATATTGCTGATGAATTGAAGGGTAAAGATGGTTATGGTGATCCTCAGTATTTCGTATGCGCAGCTGAATATGATTGCGGATTTCATTTAAATGATAAAGGTAAATCATTATATGTAGATTATTTAAAAAAAATAGATATGAGTAAGGAGATAAAATAATGAAAAAATTTTTAGTAATGATTGCAGTAGTTTTAGGATTAACTGCATGTGGGGGAAATAGTAATTTAACTTCGGTTAATATTGATGATGCTGCTAAGGCATTAGATTCTAAACTAGGAAGTATGTCAGCAGTAAATGAAGAAGAATTGGAAAGTATTTATCAAATAGATACTTCTTTAATGGAAGAATATGTTATTAAAGCTAGTGATACTGCTAATGGCAACCTTTATGCAATAATAAAAGTTACAGATGAAAATAAAACAGAAGTAAAAAAACAAATGGCAAACTATTTTGAAATTTTAATTGAACAAAATGCTTTATACTCACCTGAGGCAGTAAATTTATTAAAGAATTGTTTAGAAACATCAATTGGTAATTATTTAATTTATATTTCTTCAGAGGATAATCAAGCATCTTATAATATAGTAAAGGAATACACTGAATAATCATGGTTTTTAGCAGCACAGTTTTCCTTTTCTTTTTTTTGCCAATAGTTTTAATATTTTATTATTTGTTACCGGGTAAATTTAAAAATTCAATTTTATTAATCGCTAGTTTAATATTTTATGCATGGGGAGAACCGGTATATATTATTTTAATGTGCTTTTCCACTTTTATAGATTATCTAAATGGTAGATTACTTGCACAAAATAATAATGAAAAAAGAAGAAAATTATATTTAACAATTGCAATATTAATTAATCTTTCTTTATTAGGATTCTTTAAATACAGTGATTTTGTTATTAGAATATTAAATAATATATTTAATTTAGACATAGCACTTTTAAATATAGGTTTACCTATAGGTATAAGTTTTTATACATTCCAAACAATGAGCTATAGTATAGATGTATATCGTAAATCGGTTGAACCTGAAACAAACTATTTTAGATATCTAACTTATGTATCATTATTTCCGCAGCTTGTAGCAGGGCCAATTGTAAGGTATAGCACAATTGCTTCAGAATTAAAATCTCGAAAGATTATTTTTAGCAACATTTCAGAAGGGTTTATGAGATTCCTTCGAGGCCTATTTAAAAAAGTTTTAATTGCAAATAATATTGGTATTATGTATGAACTAATATTAGCATCAGATTTTGGTACGTTATCAGTTATGACGTTATGGCTAGGTATTATTGCTTATGCAGTACAAATATACTTTGACTTTTCTGGCTATAGTGACATGGCAATTGGTATAGGTAAAATGCTAGGATTTAGTTTTGATGAAAACTTTGATTACCCTTATATTTCTAAATCCATTGGAGAATTTTGGCGCCGTTGGCATATTAGCTTAGGTACCTGGTTTAAAGATTATGTATTATATCCATTTTTAAAAAGTGATAAAGTTCAAAAAATGCAATCTTGGATAAAGTCTAAATGGGGTAAAACGATTGCTAAAAATATAACAGTTTCGTTAGGAACTTTATTAGTGTTTTTCTTAACTGGATTATGGCATGGTGCAAATTATAACTTTATTTATTGGGGATTATATTACGCATTTTTCTTAATAATTGAAGATATATTTTTGAAAAAGTTTCTTCGCAAGCACAATGTAATAAGTCATTTTTATGTTATGTTTGTTGTAATTATTGGGTATGTAATCTTTAGTATTGAAGATATGACAGTATTATCCAATTATTTTCAAGGATTATTTGGTTTTGGCGGTATTCCGTTTATTAATGATACCTTTAAGTTTTATTTATCAAATTATGGTCTAATGATCTTTATAGGAATGATATTTTGTTTACCTATATTTACAAAAGTACCAGATAAGATTAAAGATAATGCTTTAATTAATGTATTGAAGGGTATTGCATATATTGTTTTATTTTTAATCAGTATATGCTTTATAGTAAGTGATTCTTATAATCCCTTCTTATACTTTAGATTTTAGGTGATGTTATGAAAGAAAAAATTAATAATATAGTGTTTATTGTTTCAGTAGGTATGATTCTTATTTTATCATTGTTGTTTATCGTAAAGAAACCTACGATTTTTTCGGAAAATGAGAATCGCTATTTGACGATGTTTCCTAAACTATCTTTTGACAGTTTAGCTGGTGGTAAGTTAACTGGAGATATTGAAGATTATATAAATGATCAATTTCCATTTAGAGATACCTTGGTAGGTATTAAAACTGGGGTTGAAGTGTTACTAGGTAAAACTAAAATAAATGATGTTTATATAACTAGTGATGGGTATTTAATACCAACATTTAGTATGAATAATGATTATACAAAAATAATAAATACTTTAAATAATTTTGTGGGTAGTGTGGATGCAGATGTATCTTTAATGCTTGCTCCAAATGCAATAGATATATATCCAGAAAAATTACCTGTTAATGATGAACTTAATAATGGGTTAAAAGAGATAGAAAGGATATATTCTAATTTTAATTCAAAAACTATCAACATTAATTCTTCGTTATTAAATATTAAGAATGAAGTTGATTTATATTATCGAACAGACCATCATTGGACAACATATGGAGCTTACTTTGCGTATCAAGAATACTTAAAACAAACTTCAGGAGCTAATGTAAATTTATCTGATTATAATATTAAAAGGACTGAAGGATTTTATGGAACTTCATACTCTAAATCTAATTATTATGCAATTGAACCTGATGACTTATATTTATTCGAAGATAATGTAGATTATAAAGTTAATTATGTGGTTGAAAATGTAGAGTCTGATAGTTTATATAACTATGATTATTTAGAAAAGAAAGATAAGTACTCTGTATTTTTAGATAATAATCATGCTTTAATTGAAATTGATAATCTTGATAATGAAAATGGAGTTAATATGCTCTTAATAAAGAATAGTTATGGCAATAGTTTTGCTCCGTTTATTGCTAAAGATTATGATAAGTTAAGTGTAATTGATTTGCGTTATTATAAAAATTCAGTAAGTGATTATATCAAAGAAAATAATATTGAAAAAGTATTGATTTTATATGACATTAATGGAATTTATACAGATGCTTCAATATATAAATTGAGGTAGTAATGATTGAATCTTTAGAAGATAAAACAAGTATTGTTTTAAAAGATAGAGTATTATCATTGTTAGCGTATATATGGCCTTTACCAATTGTTTTGTTATTTGTTCCTAAAAAGAGTATATTTTTTAGAAAGCATTTAATTAAAGGGATTATAGTTAGTATATTAGTTACTATATGGATTTTATCTGTTTTATACATAGTAAAAACACGAGTAGATATAAATTTACTTAATATAGTAAATGGTTGCTTATTTATAATTTTGATAATATTTCAACTCGTTCAATTATTTTTAATAATTAAAAAGAAAAACTATTAAAGTTTTTCTTTTTTTATATATTTCGTGATATAATTTTCTAGTAGTGAAAGGTTGACTAAAGGTGTATGATGGAAAGAAGAAGTAATCCTTTTTTTAATATACTAAAAACTATTTTATTGTTTTTTTCTTTTATATTTTCTTGGATATTAATTATATTTATGGTTTTTGGATCGGAGCTTATTAATATTACTCTTATTGGAGATGAAGAGTTAAATCTAAATATTAAATATGATTATTTTGAAAATGGATATATAGCAAATTTAGGTCCAATAAATTTAAATGGTTTGGTTAAAACCAAATCCAATATTAATAATAAAGAATTAGGTACATATGAAGTGGTTTACTATATTGATTATCTTTTAGGAAAAAAAGAAGTTATTAGAAAGGTAAATGTAATTGATGGTATTGCTCCCGTTATTGAATTAAATGGAGAAGTAAATATAGTCTTAAATAAATATTATAATTATGAAGAACCCGGATATACAGCGATAGATAATTTAGATGGTGATTTAACAAATAAAGTAACCGTAGTTTCAAATATAGATACCTCTACATTAGGAACATATAAAGTAAAGTATAGTATTTCAGATAATGCTGGTAATGAAACTGTAGTTGAGCGTTCTGTAGAGGTAGTAGAAAATAACATTTTAAGTAGTCCAGTTTCAACGTTTAGGCTTAATGGTCTATTTGGAAATGTTATGTTAGAAAAATCTGAGACTGAGTATAACTATATGGATGATGCAGTTATTATTGGGGATAGCAACATTCGTTATTTATATTTAAAAGGAAAATATCTTGAAGGAAATCAAGTTTGGGGAAAGAATAACTTAAATGCTGGAGATATTAGTACTGCTAAGATTATTATTCATGATACAAATGAGCAATTAAAGGTAGTGGATGCTATTAAAAAGTATCAACCTAAATATGCTATTGCTTCATTTGGAATAACTAGTGCATCTTTCTTAACAAAGGATGTGTTTATTCAAAAAGTAGAGGAATTCTTTGAGCTAATAAAAGAAGAATGTCCAGAAACTAAACTTGTTGTGGCTTCAATGTTGCCTGTTACTACATATCACGTAGGACTTCAAAATCCAATTAATAAATATAACTATTATTTACTTGAACTATGTGATAAACATAATATCGCTTTTATTAATATATCAGATGCATTAAAGGCCGATTCGGGATATGGTGCAGAAGAATATTTCTATTGTGCTTCGGAAGAGGATTGTGGTTTTCATTTAAGTAATAAGGGAAAAGAATTCTATGTAAATTACTTAAAAAGTGTAGATCTTTCAAAGGAAATTAAATAGGTGAAAATATGGAAAAAAGAACATATAGCGAAAAACTAACTGCAGTTTTGTCTTATTGTTTTATTATAGGTTTTATTAATTGTTTTTCTAAAAAACAAAATAAGTATCTAAAAAAGCATAGTAAGAAAGGCAAAGTGTTAAATTTAATTACTTTGGGATGGTTATTATTTGTAATACTGAGTTATCGAATAGTATATATACTACCGTTTGAAAATAATATAATAACGTTAATTAAATTAATTTTGTATATTATATACTGCTTGGTTTTATTACTCTTACTTGTTTATCAAATTTATTCGATTATTAAGATATTAAAAAAAGATTAACATTCAACTGTTAATCTTTTTGTATGATTACATAACTTATTGCGTATTTGTCTTCGTGAGAAATTGATATAAAGATTTTATATTTATCTA
Organism: Bacilli bacterium; assembly: GCA_017434825.1. Classification (GTDB taxonomy): domain Bacteria; phylum Bacillota_I; class Bacilli_A; order RF39; family UBA660; genus UBA6448. The sequence goes on from JAFSGC010000018.1 coordinate 26,510, forward strand.
TCATACATTGAGGTTTATCGTTTTTATAAAAAATGTTTATTTCTGGCATAGCCATGGTTTCATTTTTAGGAATAGCTTTAATGATGGCTTCTTTAGCACAAAATCTTCCTGCGAGGAATTCAGCTTTTTGTTTGCCAACTTTTTTTTGATATAAAAGAAGTTCTTCATCCGAAAGTACCCATTTAATAAAACTTTCATCTTTATTTTCAAATTTTTTGATTTCAGTAATATCGCACCCAATTCCTATAATCATAAAAACTCCTTAACAGTAATTATTTTATCATATGTAAAGCTGAATATTTCAAATAATTACCATTTATTTAATGACATAAAAGTGATATAATCTAAGTTAGAATGGAGGACCTATGAAGTTTATAGAGTTTAAAGATGTAACAAAAACTTATAGTAATGGTATTACTGCATGTGCAGATATCTCCGTTTCAATTGATAAAGGCGAATTTGTCTTTGTTATTGGTCTTACTGCAAGTGGAAAATCAACATTTACTAAAATGTTATATCGTGAAGAAAAACCGACAAAAGGAATTGTATCTGTCGGTGGGGTTAATGTAGGAAAATTAAGAAATCGTAAAGTATATAAATTTCGTCGTAAAGTCGGAATTGTATTTCAAGATTATAAATTATTACCACAGCTTACAGCTTATGAAAATGTAGCTTTTGCATTAGAGTGTGTTGGAATGAAATCTAGTGAAATTAGACCTAAAGTGTTAAAAGCTTTAGAAAGAGTAGGTTTAAAAGATAAAGTAAGAAGTTTTCCAAGTGAACTTTCTGGAGGAGAACAACAAAGAGTTTGTATTGCTAGAGCAATAGTAAATGAACCAAAACTACTAGTTTGTGACGAACCTACTGGAAACCTTGATCCTCAAACAAGCAAAGAAATTATGAATGTTATTTCTTCTGTTAATAAAGAATTAGGAACTACTGTAATTATGGCAACTCATGATAAAGACATTGTTAATCGTATGAAGAAGAGAGTTCTTGTAATTAATAATGGAATGTTAGTTGGAGATTACGAGAAAGGAAGTTATAAAGCAAATGAAAGCAATTAGAATATTTTTTCGTAGTATAAGAGATGCTGTAAAAAGTATTGGACGTAACTTTTCGTTGTCGATGGCTAGTATTTTATGTGTAACAATTACATTAATTATTGTATCTTTTGCGATGATAATTACTGCCAATGTTAATAATGCTACTAAGAACATTGAAGAGGAAATGAACATAGTAGTATATTTACAAAAAGATGTTACTGATGAAGATATAGATAATATGGAATCTGAAATTACGAATATTATTGGTGTTAAAGAGATAAAGTTTGTTAGCAAAGAAGAACAAAAAAATAATATGTCTGAGTATAATAGTGCTTTTGAAACAATTCTTAATTATTTAGACGATAATCCACTTTTAGATAGTTACGTTGTTTTTGTAAATGACGTTAAAGAGATTTCTGAAGTAGCTAAGCAAATTGATGATTTACCAAAAGTTGAAACAACTAAATATGGTGAAGGAATGGTAGAAGAAGTAGTATCAGCATTTGATATTATTCAAAAAGGAACAATTGCTATTGTAATTGCTTTAGTATTAGTTACTGTTTTCCTAATTGGTAACACTATTAAATTAACTATTTATTCACGTCGTAATGAAATTGAAATTATGCGTTTAGTAGGAGCTAGTAATAGTGCTATCAAATTACCATTTATTTTCGAAGGTTTAATGTTAGGAATTATCGGATCAATTATTCCTGTTTGTATTACAATTTATGGTTATGTTATTTTATATAACACAATGCATGGATATTTATTTAGTGAAATGCTAAGGCTTGTAGAACCATATAATTTTGTATTCTGGGTATCAGGAACTTTAGTGGTAATTGGTGCTGTTGTTGGTATGTTCGGTAGCTCGCGTTCAGTAAGGAAGTATTTAAAAATATGATGAAAAAAGTAGTAAAATTATTTTTAATTACATTATTAACGTTTGGATTTAGTTTTAGTAAAGTTAACGCTGCAGAAACACTAGCGGATTTAAAGGCAGAACTGCGTAAAGCGCAAGCTGAGTACAATGCTGCCAATGCTGGTAAACAAAAAACTGAATCGGAAATTAATAATCAAAAGAATAATATAGCAAATGCATATAATGCCATTGAACAAGCTGAAAGTGATATAGCACTTGCTAAACAAAATATTGAAAAATCATCAGAAGAAATTGCAAAAACTAAAGAGGAAATTGAACAATTATTAGTTTTCTATGAAATTTCTCAAGGTGAAAATGATTTCCTTCAATATATAAGTGGTTCTTCTTCGATGACTGATCTAATGATGAGAATTGAAGCTGTATCTCAAGTTTTAAGTTATAGTCAAAATAAACTAAATGAGATGGAAGAGCTTATTACTGAAAATGAGAAATTGCAAATTGATTTAGCAAAGAAGCAAGTAGAATTAGAGGGGAAAATTGTTACATATCAAGATAGTATTGAGGTTTTAAAATCAGATTTATCTTCTTTGGTTCAATTATCAGCTTCTGCTTTAGATGAAATAAATTCTAAAAAAGAATTAATTGCTTCTTATGAACGAGCAGGCTGTAAGGATAACGATTTGCTTGCTACTTGTATAAATGTAAATGATACTCTTCAATGGATGAAACCAACATCTAAAGGTTATATATCTTCAGGGTTTGGTTGGAGAAGTTTCTATCTTAATGGAGTTTTAAGAAATGAATTCCATAATGCTGTAGACGTTGCAGGGGCAGGTGCTAGAGCTCCATTATATGCGGTAGCTAATGGTTATGTTGCTGCAATCTGGTGGAAGCAAGAGTATGGCGGAAATCAAGTGTTCCTACATGTAAAAGTACAAGGAAAAAAATATACTGTTAGATATGCTCATATGTATGATGTTAATGTTAAAGTCGGAGACAAAGTTACTCAATCTACTGTAATTGGTACAATGGGTGGCGGTGGAGCTACTTTATATAAAAATGGAGGCTGGGATAAAGGCTCAACTGGTTGGCATTTACACTTAGAGGTAGCCAATGGTTGGTATTTAGAAGATTATACAAGTTACTCTAAATATGTAGCTAATTGTATTACTCCTCCGATGATGCCGTCATATGGAAAGTGGTATTATTCAAGGTAAGAAGAAAGATTAATTTCTTTCTTTTTTTATGTTATAATTTTTTTAGAGGTAAAATATGAAACGATTTGTAATTATATTATGTGTTTTATTATTATGTGGTTGTGATTTTAAATATAAAACAATAGATAGTAATGAATTAATTTTTGATGCTAATAAAGAAACTGAAAGTGCTGTGCAAGAACCTAAGTATGAAGATGAAAATCCAGTCGAAATTTCACTTTATGTGGATAATGCTTTCGGCGGTCTAGACATTGTTAAAGATGAATTTAGAGATACATGGAGATTAAAAAGAGATATTGTAGTATTTGGAAGTTTATTTACATCTGAAGAAATAATTGAAGAAGATTATTTTCAAAATATGTGGAAAAATGCCGCAGAAAAATATGATGACTATTTTAAATATAAAACTGGTTGGCATGTATACTTTAAGTTAACTGATGGAACCATATATGATCAAATGGTATTTAAACCTAGTGATGTAGACCGCTTTTATGATTATTTAGAAATATATTTGTATGATAGTGCCAATCAACCGATAGGGGTTTGGTATTCACATTTAACTGATAATCAAATGACAGAAGATACTGTTTTAACTTCGATGAAACTTACTGCGGGATCGCTATATGAACAGATTGACGGTGAAATAACAGTTACGGTATTTACATATGATAGTGAAGATGATTTTGATGAAAGTGGTAAATATCGTGGTAATAGTTTGTCTACTGTTAAAGTTTACAATAATTGATTATTGTTATCCATTTTTTGTTGTGCTATAATTTAAGAGAATAAGGAGAATTGAATTGAGCGTATTAGAGGACGAAAAAGCAATCCTAGAACAAGCTCCTGATTTTGACAACCAAATAAAAATACTAGAGGAAGAGCATGCTCAAATCGTCAAAAAAAGGAAATGGTATATACTTATAGTAAGTATTCTTCTTTTAATTGTAATAATTTTTGTTGTTTCTTATTCAACGGTTTATCATTATCGTGAATATGGACCTATTAGTAATAATCGTTGTGAAAATGTAAACTTGAAAATAAATGGTAGTCCTGTTCCTAATTTAAATATTACAGAAGGTAATGATTGTAAACCTATATATAGTGTTGATTACTACAATAATCGTAAACCAACGTTTAACATTGACGTATATGGAGATAGAACATATATCTTTAATAAAATGAATCAATTAGATGCTACAGGAAGCTATTGTATAATTAATTGTGATGCTGATAGTGACGGATGGCCAGATTATAATATTGATTTAAATGGTGATGGTAATGCTGATTTAAATATTGTTTCTAATCCTAAATTAAATCATAAGTGTGATCTTAATTGTGACATTAATTATGATACTATTGCTGATGTAAACATCGATATTGATGGCGATGGAAAAGCAGATATAAATATAGCAGATGAAAATAGCTTGGTTCCTAAATATAATATTGATTATAAAGGTAATAGAGAAGCTACATTTAATGTTTTAAACGGTGATGAAGTTCAAAATCAAGTGATAAGTGTTAAGGAACAACATAATTGTACTCAAAACTGCGACATTGATGGTGATGGATGGCCAGATTATAATATTAAACATCCAAATAACAATTATTTATTAAATGAACTTGTAAATCAAGGTAATAATACAGTTTATTATAATGATAGCAAAGATATGGATTGGAAATGTTCTATTTCTCCGAATCTAAAACAATGTAAATCAAATATTAAAGTTAATGCTAATAAGTATATTAATATTGACGTAGACGGTGATGGGAAAGCGGATGTAAATATTTCATCAGATGGCGGCAATAACATTGTTAATCCCGTTAATAAAAAAGAGGGTAAAGTAACCTTAAATATTGATAGTAATAATGATGGTTTTCCTGACTATAATATTGATGTGGACAATGATGGAAAAGCAGATTTAAATGTAATCGAAGGAAAAGAATATATTTGTGTAAAGAATTGTGATACTAATAATGATGGAATAGCGGACTATTTAATAGATATGGGTAAAGAGCTTATATCTATTGGCGACATAAACGCAGATATTGATTATGATACTAAGTGTGATGCAAACTGTGATACAAATTATGATTTATATCCAAATGTAGACATTGATGTAAATAAAGATGGGATTCCTGATGTAAATATTGACTATGATTTGGATGGAAATCCGGATTTTAACATAGATACAGATGGAGATTTAATTCCAGATCAAAATTTAGATGCATATGGAACTGGAAAGTGTACATTTAATTGTAATGGAAATAATATAGTTAGTTCGTCTATAGCATGTACTAAGAATTGTGACACTGATAATGATGGATGGCCAGATACTAATGTTGATGTAGACAATGATGGCATATGTGATTTTAATTGTAATAATGGAACATCGAATATAGATAAAGACAATAATTATTATTTAGATTCAGAATATGATAGCGCAGCGCTTTTAGAAATTACTAACTCTAACGATGCAGACTTTTATATTATGAATCCTTTAGACATTAAGTCTGATTCTGTGGAACCAGGATGGGCTGACCATTATGTTTTAGAAGTTAAAAATACGGCACATTATGCGGTTGCTTATCGTATTGTTTGGGAAAATGTAACAAACGAATTTACTGATACTAATAATTTAGATTATTCTTTATCAAGAAGTAATACAAGCTTTTTAAATAATATGAAAGCACCAAGAGCAAGTGTTGTTCTTAAGGATAATCTTATTATTAAAGCTAATAGTAGCGCTAAATTTGTTATGAATATTGAGTTTAGAGAAACTGGAATTAATCAAAATATTGATAGTGGTAAATCTTTTAGAGGACAATTAAAGCTAGAAGTGATAAAATAGAATATAGAAGAAGGGTATATGAAAAATAATAGTGTGAAACTTAAAGTAAAATCAGTAATAAACTATTTATCGTCTATTGTAACATGGGCTATTTTTGTTATACTTGCTTTATGTATTGCTGCATTACTATATTATTATGTATCCTCGAGAATTGCGATATCTAAAGGTGGAAAAGGACCTGCATTTTCTTTATATACTATTGTAAGTCCAAGTATGAGACCAACTATTGATGTGTACGATATTATTATTAATACAAGGGTAGACAGTCCATCGGATGTTAAAGTTGGCGATATTATAACATTTAAGTCGACAAGTTCACTTACACTTAACATGACGATTACACATAGAGTAAAAGATATTCAAATAGTAAATGGAGAATATCAATATATTACACAAGGGGATAACAATGTAGCTCAAGATGGAGCACCAGCGTTATATCATAATATAATTGGAAAAGCTGTTTTAAAACTTCCACAATTAGGAAAAATACAATTCTTTGTCGCTAGTAAATTTGGCTGGCTTGTAGTTGTAATATTACCAGCGCTATACATAATTATTAAGGATATTGCTAAACTTGCTAGACTTAACAAAGCTAAGAAGCTTGCTGATGAAGCGAATAAGAAGTTAATTGAAAGTGATAATTTAAAAGCTGAAGAAAGGAAAGATATAAATGAAAGTTGATGACATTATTGTTTTAGAAAACGGGGAAAGATATATTCTTTTAGCAGAAACAAACTTAGAAGAAAGTCGTTACTTTTTAGCGGCAGGGATTGATGAACAAGAAAACATTGATTCCAAAAAATTAGTATTACTAAAGCATGTTGAACAAGAAGATGGTTCGTATGTAGAAGTAGTAAAAAATGATGAATTAATGATTAAATTAACGAAACAAATAAAAGATGCTGTTAAATAGCATCTTTTTTCATGAGTTTATTGACGAGTAGTGAAGCTGAAGTGTCTCCTAAAGAATTGAGCATTGTTGCAGGAGCATCTGTGATGGTTGCGATGATAGTTAAGATTGGAAGTGCAGAAACTGGGAATCCTAACAATGTCAATATGCACATTTCGGATATAGTTCCACCACCAACAGGTACTGCGGTAATAAGCAAAGTAGCAATTAAAGCGACACCGATGATTTGTAGTATGCTGATATTACTATTAAATAAGTATACTAAAAACATAATTTTAAATACGCTATCAATTACAGAACCGTCTTTATGAAAACTTGTTCCAAGAGATGTAGTAGTTTTACTTACTTCATCGGAAATTCCCATTTTTTTAGTACAATCAATGTTAATTGGTAAACATGCTGCAGATGAACAGGTACTTAATGAACACATTATAACTGGTAGTGATTCTTTCCAAAAAGATTTAACACTTTTTCCACTGATTTTTGCAATTAATGAATATACAATTAAAGCAAATAGTATACAGATGATTGTATAGTAAATGAAAACTTTTAAATAATCTGCTGCTATTTGAATTCCTAGGTTGCCTACCATTGTAGCAAAGAATGCTGCGATTCCAATTGGAGCATAATACATAATAATATTAATTACATTCATTAATACGGATTCAATGCTTTCAAGAAACTTAATAAATAGAATTCCTTTTTCTTTAGCTTTAAATGTAGCTATTCCAATAATTAATGAAATAACAATAAGAGCGATCATATTTTCTTTTGTTAATATTTTATTAAAATCATTAACACTAAGCATATTTATTGTTCTTTCTAATATTGTCATATTTTCGCTGTCTGTTTTAATATTGTCTGTAAGTGTGATGGTGTTTTCTTCAGAAACAAATCGATAAGTATATGTCGAAATTACTCCTACCATCACAGATAACAGTGACATTATTAAAAAAACAATAACTATATTTTTTAACAATTTAGCAACAACTTTAGGTCTTATTTTTGCGATAGATAACGTAATAGTAGTAAATACAAGAGGTACAATAATAGTACTGAGCAGGTTAATAAATAAATCTCCGAGGGGAGCCAAGGCTGTTGCTTTTTCTTTAAAAATTAACCCAATAACTAGCCCGATTATCATACTTATGATTAAAGTAAATGAAGATCGGTAATTTTTCAAAAATCCTTTCAATATATCACCTAATAAAATATATTTTAAATTAGTAAAATATTTCCAAATATCTAAATTGACTCAAAATTTTTTCTATGTTAATATATAGTTGTTAACGAAATTAAGAGGTGAATTATGGAATTAAAAGGTAGTAGAACAGAACAAAATTTAATGACTGCATTTGCAGGTGAAAGTCAAGCTAGAAACAAATATTCTTATTATGCTTCTCAAGCAAAAAAAGATGGTTTTGAACAAATTGCTGCGATTTTCGAAGAAACTGCAAATAATGAAAAAGAACATGCTAAGTTATGGTTTAAACAATTAAATGGTGGAAGTATTCCATCTACATTAGATAATTTAAAAGACGCTGCTAATGGTGAAAACTATGAATGGACAGAAATGTATAAAGGATTTGCAGAAGTAGCTAAAGAAGAAGGTTTTGATGAAATTGCATTCTTATTTGAAAAAGTTGGTGAAATTGAAAAACATCACGAAGAAAGATATTTAGAATTAGTTAAGGCTGTTGAAAATGATACAGTATTCCACAAAGATCAAGAAGTAATTTGGATTTGTAGAAACTGTGGACATGTATACTATGGAAAAGATGCTTTAAAACTTTGCCCAGTATGTAAACATCCAGAATCATTTATGGAATTAAAAAGTACAAATTATTAAAAATTAATATACGATGAGTTATTCTAAGTAGTTTTAAGAAGTAAATAAAAGAGAATAATACAAATGGTGAAAGTATTATAAAAATTTAAAATGAATTTCAAATAATGAGTATAATCGGTTAATAGCGTTAAATATTAAAAGTGTATGAAGACTTCATAAAATAAGGTGGTACCGCGGGTAATCTCGTCCTTATATTTATGAGGTCTTTTATTTTTAGAAAGGATTATAAAGTATGGAAGAACAAGCAAAAAATATATTACAAGAAGCAACTTTAAAATTAGAAGCTGCTACTTCTTTAGAAGAAGTTAACGAAATTAAAGTTACTTATTTAGGTAAAAAGGGGCCAATTAGTGAACTTACTAGTCAAATGAGAGAACTTAGTGTTGAGGAAAAGAAAGAATTTGGTAAAGCATTAAATGAATTAAAACAAACTTTATCAACAAGTATAGATGCTAAAATTAAATTTTTTGAAGAAGAAAAGTTAAACACTAAACTTGCTAGTGAACAAATAGATATCACTTTACCTGCGACTAAAGTTCCTGTAGGAGCACCAAATATTTTAGAGAAAGTGATTGAAGAAGTAGAAGAAGTGTTTATGTCTTTAGGATATGATGTAGTAGACGGTCCAGAAATCGAAGAGGATAAGTATAACTTTGAACTATTAAATATTCCTTTAGGACATCCAGCGAGAGATGCTCAAGATACATTCTATATTGAAGATGAAAGAATATTATTACGTAGTCAAACTTCTCCAGTTCAAGCAAGAACCATGATTGCTGCCGGTGGAGATAAACCAGTAAGAATGATTTGTCCTGGTAAAACTTATCGTCGTGATAGTGATGATGCAACTCATTCTCATCAATTTATGCAAATAGAAGGATTACTTGTAGATAAAGATATCAAATTATCTGACTTAAAAGGAACATTTGATGTTATTGTAAAAAAACTGTTTGGCGAAGATATTGAAACAAGATTTAGACCAAGTTATTATCAATTTACAGAACCTTCAGTAGAAACTGACATTACTTGCTTTGCTTGTAAAGGAAAAGGCTGTTCTTTATGTAAGAATACTGGATGGATTACAGTAAGTGGAGCAGGTATGGTTCATCCAAATGTGTTAAGAAATTGCGGATATGATCCTGCTGTATGGTCTGGTTTTGCATTTGGATTTGGAGCAGAAAGATTAGCGATGTTAAAATACGGTATTAATGATATAAGAACATTCTATAATACAGATTTAAGAGAATCAAAAACATTTGATAGAAGGGATGTGTAATAATGATAAATTTAGATTGGGTAAAAGATTATATTGATATTTCTGATGAAGATCTAAAAGAACTTGCAGTTAAAATTACTAAAGCAGGTATTAATGTTGAAAAAGTTATATCTTCACGCATTGATCATTTAGTAATTGGTAAAGTTTTAACTTGTGTTGACCATCCTAATAGTGATCATTTACATATTTGTGAAGTTGATTTAGGAGACAAAGTAGAACAAATTGTTTGTGGAGCTCCAAATGTAAGAGAAGGTATTAAAGTATTAGTTGCTTTACCTGGTTGTGTATTACCTGGAGATTTCAAAATAGAAAAAGGTGTTATTCGTGGAGTAGAATCTAATGGAATGATTTGTGCTTTATATGAATTGGGGTTAGAAGAAAAGAATGAAGAAACTCATGCTAAAGGGATTGAAATTTTAGAAACTGATTTAAATCCTGGAGCAGATGCAAATGAATATTTAGGAACAAATAATACAACATATGAATTAGACATTCACAAACATCGTAATAATGATTGTTATTATCATATTGGATTTGCTTATGAAATCGCTTCTATATTAAATAGAAAAGTAACTTTACCAGAAAGTAATTATCAAGAAATAAATGAGTCAGTTGAAGATTATATGAATATTGAAGTTGAAACTGATAAGTGTCCATACTATACTGCTAAAATGGTAAAAGATGTTAAAATTGGAGAATCTCCAGATTTTATTAAACAAAGACTACTTTCAGTAGGATTAAGACCAATTAATAATGTAGTAGATATTTCTAACTATGTAATGCTTGAGTATGGTCAACCTCTTCATTTCTTTGATAAAAATAAATTAGGAAATAAAATCTTAGTTAGAAACGCAGAAGAAAATGAAGAAATTATTACTTTAGACGGTAATCAAAGAATTTTATGTAAAAATGATATAGTTATAACTGATGGAAATAAGCCGGTATGTATCGCAGGCGTAATGGGTGGAGAAAATACTGACGTTGATGATAGTACAGTTGATGTACTAATTGAAAGCGCAATATTTGATGCTACTTCAATTAGATATACTGCAGCTCGTTTAGATTTAAGAAGTGAAGCTTCAATTAGATATGGTAAAGGACTTTCTTTTGAATACACTGATGCTGCTATTGAAAGGGCTTGTTATTTACTTGAAAAATATGCTGGTGCTAAAGTTTTAAAAGGTACTTTAAAACACGATAAAGTAGATAAAAACAAAAAGGTAGTAAATTTTGTTACTAAAGAAGTAAATACGCTTTTAGGTATGAATTTAACTGATAAAGATGTTGAACAAGAACTTGAAAGATTAGATTTTGAATATACTAATGATAATGGTAATTTTAGAGTGGAAATTCCACATCGTCGTTTAGATATTGATCCGAACGTAAATGATATTGCTGAGGAAATTGGCCGTTTATATGGGTATCAAAATTTAGCATCTACATTACCTTTGGTACCATCTCGTCGAGGTGTATATGTTGGTGATGTTAAGATTAGAAAAGAAATCTCAAAAAGATTACGTACTATGGGCTTAAATGAAACAAAAACATATACATTAGTTAGCCCTGAAATTGCATCAATGTTTAAATATGAAGATGTTAATGCTATTACACTTCCTAATCCAATGAGTTTAGATAAATCGGTTATTAGAACTTCTTTATTAGGTTCATTAATGGAAGTCTTTGAATATAATAAAGCGCGTAATGTTAAAGATATAATGTTATATGAAATAGCTAAGACATACGATGTTAATTATAAAGAAGATGTTAAAGTTGCAATGTTAATTAAGGGTAGCTATTTAGTAAACAATTGGCAAAATACAACTACAAAATGTGATTTCTATTTATTAAAAGGAATGGTAGAAAATCTATTAGATTATTTAGGATTTAAAAATAGATATACTTTTGTAAAAGATACTATTGATACTATTCATCCTGGTATTGGAGCAAGAATTTTATTAGACCGTGAGGAAATCGGGGTAATTGGTAGAGTGCATCCAAGCGTTCAAAAAGAAGAAGTGTATGTAGCGGAACTTTCAATGACTAAGTTATATGAAAAAACTATTAAGCCAATTAAATTTAAAGAAGCTTCTAAATATCCAGAAATTGTAAAAGATGTTGCATTTGTTATTGATAATAATGTAGAAAGTGAAGTTATTAAAAAACAAATTAAATCTTCTGGTGGAAAAATACTAGATTCTATTGATGTATTCGATATTTATAACAATATCGAGGAAGGTAAGAAATCTATAGCTTATAAACTTACATTTAAGGATTCATCAAGAACATTACAAGATGATGAAGTAATGGAAGTGTTTAACAAAATTATTTCAGATGTTGAAGAAAAAATTGGAGCTAAACTAAGAGGCTAAAAAAATCCAGTTAATCTGGATTTTTTGTTTGACATAATACAGGATTATGATGATAATAAAGGTATGAAAGCAAAAGAAATAGAAAGAAGTATATTAACTAATTATCGTAAACAAATCTTTAGACCTTTTACAAAAGCTATTACTGATTATAATTTACTCGAAGATGGAGATAAAATAGCAGTTTGTGTAAGTGGTGGTAAAGATTCTTTAGTACTTGCTAAATGCATGCAAGAGATTGAAAGACACGGCAAAAAGAAAATAGAGTGTGTCTTTATGGCAATGAATCCAGGCTATAGTGATGATAATTTAAAACAAATTGTAGCTAGTACCAAAGAAATTGGTATTGATATAACAGTAGTTAATACTGATATTTTTGCTGCTGTAAAAAACTCTGGACATAAATCACCTTGCTATATTTGTGCAAAAATGAGAAGGGGGCATCTATATAGCGCAGCTCAAGAACTAGGGTGTAATAAAATAGCTTTAGGTCATCATTTTGATGATGTTATAGAAACGACAATGTTATCAATGTTTTATAATGGGATATTTAATACCATGCTTCCTATGGTAGATAGCGAAAATTTTCCTGGAATGCAACTTATTAGACCGCTTTACTTAGTTAGAGAAGAAGCAATAATTAATTTTGTACGAAGACATGATATCAAGTGTACTCCTTGTAATTGTCCGTTGAAACAAGAAAACTCTAAAAGAGCTAAAGTGAAAGAAATAATAAAACAATTAAAAGAAGAAAATGAACTTGTGGATTATAATATCTTTAAAGCAACAGAAAATGTTCAAATAGATTATGTAAGAGGAATTATAAAAGATAAAACTAAATATAATGTGAATGATTTTTTTGACAATAATAAATAAAATAGGATATAATGGAAACGTAAGTTATCATAGTAAGGGGATGGGGATGAATGGCAAAAGCAATAGATCTTACAAAAGAGAATGTAGTTAAATCGGCAGTTAAACTCATTAATAAGGAAGGTTGGGAAGCTCTTAATGCAAGAAGTCTTGCTAAACATATTGGCATAAGTACAAAACCACTATATCGTATTTATGAAAATATGGATGAAATAAAGAAAGATGTTTTAGTAGAAATTTATCGTCAATATGATGAATTTATTACAAGCAAGATTGATAATAAGAAAGCATTATTAACACTATGTATTGCATATGTAGAGTTTGCCAATGATTATAAGAACTTATTCATTAGTTTATTTTTATCAGATAATTTAAAATGGAAAAAAATCGAAGATGTATTTGATGAAAAGTGGAATCAAGGTGCTATCATTAATTTGGTAAACAAGCATGGATTTTCATTTGATGAGGCAAAAGAATTATTCTTACATATGTGGTTATACTCTAATGGACTTGCTACGTTAATTGCAACAAACCAAATTAAATTAGATGAAGAAAAAATAATGGTAAGACTTGTAAAAATTTATAAGAATTTAGTTAAGTAGTGGTGGACATGAAAAAAGTTATATTAAGTATATGTGTATTACTTTATACATTTTCATTTTTACCAACTGCAGGTGCTGAAGAAAAAATAAAAGTATACGTTTTTAATAAAGCTGGCGAAGAAATATCAGAAAAGACAATGGCTTATTTAAAAACACTTCAAGATAAGCATTCAGAACATTTTGATATCGAAGAGATTATTGTGTGGGATACCAATTGGCGTGAAGATAAATTCAATCGTAAACTTGCTGATAATGTAGCAAAGCGGTTTGATGAAACGATTATTGGAGCGCCATATGTAGTTGTAGGTTCTAACTATACATTTGATGAATATTCTGAAGAATTAAATGATGAGATTGAAAAGTCCATTTTAGCAGAATATGCAAATGAAGATTATAAAGATGTTGTTGCTGAAGAGTTAAAGAAATTAGAAAAGAAACAATCAAAAGACGAAAAGATAGCAATTACTATTTTAGTTTCGATACCAGTTATTGTTGGCGGAACAATAGTTCTAGCTAGAAAACAAAGCAAAAAAAAGAAAGATTTAAATTAATCTTTCTTTTTTGTTGTTATTCATCAAGTTTAAATTTGTTTACATCATATTCACGAGTTTTATCACTACGTAAATAGTATGAAAGAATTAGGTTTGCATCAGAATCTACTTGAGCGTCGCTTGTAGAATCAGCTGCATAAACTTTAACATAAATTGCATATCCTACTAAACCTTTTAAATCTTTATTTAGTACGGCTACATAATGTGGATAAGCAACTATTTTTGCTCCATTTGGGTATTCTTCTTTAAGAACAGGTTTTAATTGAGTTTCTAATCTTTCGTAATCTTTTTTGTAGAAATCATTAACAGGAGTTTGAACTGATGCGCTATCCCATAAATCTCTATTTAATGCACATCCGTTAATTTCGTCTCCGACAATAACAGCAATTGGATAATTGTGTGTATCTGTATTTACTGTTAAATCTCCATAGCTACAATTTGATGGAAGCGGTGTAACACTTGATTCATTACCAATTGTTAGATTAACACTTTGTGGTTCAGTTGCGTTTCCAGTTTCATCTTTAGCTATAATCTTAATTACATATTTTCCGTCTGCAGTGTATGCAGAGAAGTCAATTGGATTACCATTTTGATCTATTGCTGTTGTATCATATTCTAAGAAACATTCTTTATCAGAGTTATCTTCACAGTTTAAGAAGAAATCTTGAATTGAATATGATCCACCAGTTGGAATAACTAAATCTTGTAATTCAAGTACTGGGGCAGTAGTATCTACTACATTAACAGTAACGTCTTCGGATCCTTGACCTTCAGCAGTAACTGTTACAGTGTATTCACCAACGGTACTAATATCAAAATCAGTAAACGATATTAAATTGGTATCGAAGTTTTCAATTTTTGTAAAGAATACATCAGCCTCTGGCCAATCACTATTTACTTCAAATGTAATTGTTTCTTTTAATTCTAAAACAATATCAGATTTTTTATTTTTTCCTGCTGCAATTAATACAAATAATAAAATAATTAATATGACGCCAGCAGCTATGACACCATATTTAATCAAAGTCCCACGATCTTTTTTGACTTTGCCGTTAAAAAATTTTCCCATAACTCTCTATCCTCATAACTATAATATCACTAATTTAAGGCTCAATCAATTAAAAAATCAATCAGTTTACCATTTTGTTTATATATTAATGAAAGAAAAATGCTGAAAATAATATAATAAATAATGAAATAGTGAAGTATTTACTTGTATAATTGCAATTTTTGTGTTAGTATTTTAGTTGCAATTTATTTGCGTCCAAGTGGGAGGGAAAAGCGGATGCCCATACCACTTACATGAAAAAGATATTTATTAGGAGGTGTTTTTCGTGGCAAAAGAAGTCGTAAAGAAAATTAAATTACAAATTGAAGCCGGTAAAGCTACACCAGCTCCACCAGTTGGAACTGTTTTAGGACCTGCAGGTATCAATTTACAAGAATTCTGTACTAAATTTAATGATGCTTCTAGAGATAAGATGGGAGATGTAGTTCCTTGTGAAATTACTATTTACGATGATCGTTCATTCGATTTCGTATTAAAAACTCCACCTGCTGCATTCTTATTAAAGAAAGCTGCTGGTATTGCAAAAGCTGGATCTAAAGGAGCAAATGAAATCGTTGCTACTATTTCAAAAGATGATTTAAGAAAGATTGCTGAAACTAAGTTACCTGACTTAAATGCATATGATGTAGAAAGCGCTATGGAAATTATTGCTGGTACAGCTAGAAATATGGGAATCGCAGTTAAAGGTTATAACGATGCTGAGCTTCAAGAACAAGCTGCAGAAGCTAAAAAAGAAGAAGCTGAAAGAGCAAAACGTGAAACTGAACTTGCTGAACTAGAGGCTGAAGCTCAAGAAATGGCTGAAGCAACATCTGTTGAAGTTCCTGTTGCAGACGAAACTGAAGAAGAATCTGCTGAATAATATAAATTATTTTAATTTAATAAATTTATCCGCTAATAAACCACAGTTAGGAGGGAAATAATGAGAAAATTTGGAAAGAAATATGTGGAAGCATCTAACAAAGTTGATAGAAACGAAAGCTATTCAATTACTGATGCAATTAAACTAGTTAAAGAAACTTCTATTACTAAATTTGATAGTACTATCGAAGTAGCTTTAAAACTTAATGTTGACCCTAAGAAACAAGATCAATTATTACGTGGTTCACTTGTTTTACCAAATGGTAGTGGTAAATCAAAAAGAATTTTAGTACTAGCTAAAGGTGAACAAGCAGAAATAGCTAAAAATGCTGGAGCTGATTATGTAGGAGATAAAGACCTAATTGAAAAAATCAAAACAGAAAACTGGATGGATTTTGATATTATCGTTGCTACTCCAGATATGATGCCAGAAGTTGGAAAAATTGGTAACATTTTAGGACCTAGAGGTTTAATGCCTAACCCTAAAACTGGTACAGTTACTCCAAAAGTAGAAAATGCTATTGCTGACATTAAGAAAGGTATGATTGAATACCGTACTGATAGTTATGGAAACATCCATACAATTATTGGTAAAGCTTCATTTACTGCAGAAGCATTAGAAGAAAATTTAAGATATGTTGTTTCTACAATATCTAAAAATAAACCTAATACTGTAAAAGGTGCATTAATCCAAAATATTGCAATCTCATCAACAATGGGACCTGGTATTAGAGTAAATAAAAATAGTTTTGACAATTAATAGAAACTATAATATAATATCGAATAGAAAAAACGAGGAACCAAAGACAGTAGGGGCGATGAGCTTAATAATCCTACCGAGGGGAAAGTTATAAAGTCTTTTAAAACTTCCCCATGGGAAGTTTTTTCTAAATATAATAAGGAGGAAATATGGCAAGCGAGAGAATTCTAGAAGAAAAGAAGCAAATAGTAAGCGAAATCGTTGGAAAAATTAAAAATAGCGAATCAGTTATTTTATTCCAATATCAAGGTTTATCAGTTGCTGAACTTACTGAACTTAGAACTAAGTTAAAAGAAGTTAATGCTGAAGTTAAAGTTTATAAAAATACTTTATTAAAATTAGCTTGTGACGAATTAAACATTGATATCAATGAATTCCTTGAAGGACCTAATGCAATTTTATTTGGAACTGATTTATTAGAACCAATTAAGATTATTTCTAACTACGCTAAAGATCATGATAAACTTGATATCCGTGTAGGTGTATTAAGTGGATCTGTTTCTGATAAAGATGTAATTAGAGAATATGCATCAATACCATCAAGAGAAGGACTACTTACTATGTTAGCAAGTGGAATGATTCAATACGTAAGAGATTTAAGCATTGCATTAAATCTTTATGCCGAAAAAATGGAGGGAGAAGAATAATATGGCAAAATTAACAAAAGAAGATTTTATTAGCGCATTAAAAGAAATGACTATTCTTGAAGTTAAAGAATTAGTTGACGCTATGAAAGAAGAATTTGGTGTAGATCCTAGTGCTGTAGCTGTAGCTGCTGCTCCTGCTGCTCAAGCAGAAGATGCTGGATCATCAACAAAAACAGTTGTATTAAAATCAGCTGGTGGCAATAAAATTGCTGTTATTAAAATCATTAAAGAAATTACTGGCCTAGGATTAGTTGAAGCTAAGGCTCTTGCAGACAATGGTGGAAATATTAAAGAAAACGTTGCTGCTGACGAAGCTGAAGCAATTAAAACTCAATTAACTGAAGCTGGCGCTGAAGTTGAATTAGCTTAATTTACTTTAGTAAACTAAACCCACTTATGTGGGTTTTTTGTTGAAAAAAAATAGGAACTATTTTATACTTAAAATGGTGATAGTATGTCGCAAAATACAGAAGAAAAACAAGAAAAAATAAGAAAAAATATTAAAGTGATTTGCTTTATTATACTTGGAATAGTTATATTATGGTTTTCACTAGTTTTAGTTGAACTTTATCGAGTAAAAATTGATAAAAGGCCGCTTATATGTGTTAATGAAGTAAAAGATATTGAAGACGATGATGAGTATTCTTTAACATGTTATGGAATCTTATATAAATATCGAGAATATCATTATAATAGTGATGATTCAATTTCCGCTAGAGAATTTACCCTAGTATTTAAAGAATTTGAAAGAAAGCTGGATGATAAATAGTGAAGGATTTCTTTAAATTAAATAAAGGTGGATGGGGTCTTAAAGAAATGGTCATCATTGTAGCTATCCTTTTATCGTTTTTGCTAATAGCAGGATACTATATTTTTGTGTTATATAGTGATATGGGGTATGATGTTCCTTATCAATATGCCGAATTAGAGTCAAGGATCAAAGCTTCAGCAGTAAATTATGTTGCTAAAAATAACTTGAAAGACTCTAAAGCAATTATTTCACTTAGCGATATGCAAAAAAATGGGTATTTAGATTTATTTACTGATTCAAATGATAATGAATGTAATGGTTATGTGATTTATGAAGATTATGACTATAAATCATATATATCTTGTGAATTTTATAAGACTTCTGGATACAATAAAAGTTATGAATAAAATTTGTTGACAACATTGTAATAAATTGGTATATTAATTATGCGTTTATTTAGGTTCAGTCTAAGATTGAACCTAATTTAATGGGGAAAATGATACACCAGGTTGTGTGTTAATGAAGGGAGGAAGACAAATGCCAACAATTAATCAACTTGTAAAGAAAAGCCGCGGAAAGAAAACTAGAAAAAGTAAAAGTCCAGTTTTAAACGTAGGTTTCAATACAATTGAAAGAAAACAAACTGACAATAAGAGTCCACAAAAAAGAGGAGTATGTACACGTGTAGGTACTAAAACACCTAAAAAACCAAACTCAGCTTTAAGAAAATATGCTCGTGTTAGACTTTCAAACGGAAAAGAAATCGATGCTTACATTCCAGGTGAAGGACATAACTTACAAGAACACAGCGTAGTATTAGTACGTGGTGGTCGTGTAAAAGACTTAATCGGTGTTCGTTATCATATTGTACGTGGTACACTTGATACTCACGGAGTTGAAGATCGTAAACAAGGTAGAAGTAAATACGGTACAAAAAGACCTAAGTAATTAGGCAAAAAATAAAATAAAGGAGGAAGAGAATATGCGTAAAAGAAGAGCAGTTAAAAGAGATGTACTTCCAGATCCTATATATAATTCAAAAGTAGTTACAAGACTAATTAATACAATTATGGTTGATGGTAAGAAAGGTACAGCTCAAACTATTTTATACGATGCTTTCAAAATAATCGAAAAAGAAACTGGTAAACCAGCTATGGACGTTTATAATGAAGCAATGGAAAATATTAAACCAGCATTAGAAGTTAAATCTCGTCGTGTTGGTGGTAGCAATTACCAAGTTCCAATTGAAGTATCAAGCGAAAGATCTCAAGCTTTAGCACTTCGTTGGTTAGTAAACTATGCAAAACTTAGAAATGGAAAGGGCATGGCTATTAATTTAGCAAATGAGATTATGGATGCTGCTAAAGGCGTAGGCGGTGCTGTTAAGAAAAGAGAAGACATGCACAAAATGGCTGAAGCTAATAAAGCGTTCGCTCATTATAGATGGTAATTATTTATGGCAAGAGACGTTTCATTAGATAAAACAAGAAATATTGGTATTATGGCTCACATTGATGCTGGTAAAACAACATTCACTGAAAGAGTTTTATATCATACAGGAAAAATCCACAAAATTGGAGAAACTCACGATGGTGAATCTCAAATGGACTGGATGGACCAAGAAAAAGAAAGAGGTATTACTATCACTTCAGCTGCAACAACAGCTCATTGGAATGGTTACCGCTTAAATATTATAGATACTCCAGGTCACGTAGACTTTACAATTGAAGTTGAACGAAGCCTAAGAGTATTAGATGGTGCTGTTACTGTAATCGACGCTCAAAATGGTGTTGAACCTCAAACTGAAACAGTTTGGAGACAAGCTACAGAATTTAAAGTACCTAGAATGATTTTTGCTAACAAAATGGACAAAATGGGAGCTGATTATCAATATAGTTTAGATACTATTGATAAGAGATTAGGCGTTAATGCTAAACCTATTGCTTGGCCAATTGGAGCAGAAAGTGAATTCAAAGGAATTATCGATATTCTTAATCGTAAAGCAATGCTATTTAAAGGTGATGCTGACGAAACTTATGAAGAAATCGAAATCCCTGCTGATTTAAAAGATTTAATCGAAGAAAAGAGAACAGAGCTTATTGAAGCTGCTGCTGAATTCGACGATGAATTAATGGAAAAATATCTAGAAGGCGAAGAAGTTTCTATTGATATGGTTAAAAAAGCTATAAGAAAAGGAACTCTAGCTGTAGAATTCTTCCCAGTTATGCCTGGTAGTGCAAAAGCTAATATCGGTGTTAAGTTTGCTCTTGATGCTGTTATTGACTACTTACCAAGCCCAACTGATATCGGAGCTGCTGAATGTGTAGACCTTAAAGGTAATGACGTATTAAGAAAAGCTGACGATAATGAACCTTTCTGTGCATTAGCATTTAAGGTTATGACAGACCCATTCGTTGGAACATTAACATTCTTCAGAGTTTACTCTGGAAAACTACAAAGTGGTAGTTATGTAATGAATTCAACTAAGGGAGAAAAAGAAAGAGTTGGACGTATTTTACAAATGCATGCAAATCAAAGAAAAGAAATTGATTGCGTATATGCTGGTGAAATCGCTGCTGCAGTTGGTTTAAAAGATACTGGTACAGCTGACACATTATGTGATGATAAGAATGCTGTTATCCTTAAGGGTATGGAAATTCCTGAACCAGTTATTGATTTAGCAATTGAGCCTAAGAGTAAATCTGACCAAGATAAAATGGCTGTTGCTTTATCTAAACTAGCAGGAGAAGACCCATCTTTCAAATATCATACTGATCATGAAACTGGTCAAACAGTTATCAGTGGTATGGGTGAACTTCACTTAGACGTATTAGTTGAAAGAATGCGTAGAGAATTCAGCGTTGATTGTAATGTTGGTAAACCACAAGTTGCTTACCGTGAAACATTAACAATGGCTGCTGATTGTGAAGGTAAATATATTAAACAATCAGGTGGACGTGGACAATACGGACATGTTTGGGTTAAATTTGAACCAAATCCTGAAAAAGGTTATGAATTCGTTGATGCAGTTGTTGGTGGTGTAGTTCCTCGTGAATATATCCCAGTTACTGACAAAGGATTACAAGAAGCTATGGCTGGTGGTGTTCTTGCTGGATATCCACTAGTAGATGTTAAAGCTACATTATTTGATGGTTCATACCATGATGTAGACTCATCTGAAATGGCGTTTAAAGTTGCTGCTTCATTAGCATTAAAAGAAGCTGCTAAAAAATGTAAACCAGTTTTACTTGAACCTATTATGAGAGTTGAAGTTGTAGTTCCTGAAGAATATTTAGGAAATGTAATGGGTGACTTAACTAGTAGAAGAGGAAAACCTATGGGTAACGAATCAAGAGGTAACGCTTTATCAATTAAAGCTATGGTACCACTTGCTGAAATGTTCGGTTATGCTACTTCATTAAGAAGTAATACTCAAGGTAGAGGAACATTTACTATGTTTATGGACCACTACGAAGAAGTGCCAAAATCAATCTCTGAAGAAATCATCAAGAAAAATGGCGTAAACTAAAATAATACTTGAATTTTATTCAGGCATTAGATAAAATATAATAGTATAAGAAAAGGAGGAAATATTATATGGCAAGAGAAAAATTTGATCGTTCTAAAGAACACGTTAATATAGGTACTATTGGACACGTTGACCATGGTAAAACTACTTTAACTGCTGCGATCACTAAATACTTTGGTAACTTTGTAGATTATGCAGATATCGATAAAGCTCCAGAAGAAAGAGAAAGAGGTATTACTATCAATACTTCTCACGTTGAGTATGAAACTGACAAACGTCACTATGCTCACGTTGACTGTCCAGGACACGCCGATTATGTTAAAAACATGATCACTGGTTCTGCTCAAATGGATGGTGCTATTCTTGTAGTATCATCAGCTGACGGTCCTATTCCACAAACTAGAGAACATATCTTATTATCTAGACA
>JAFSGC010000019.1 GCA_017434825.1 Bacilli bacterium
AGCAAAATATCGATTTCTACTTTCTTTTTTTCTGTCAATTGGGTATAATTCATTTTAAGAGTCCTCCTTGCCGGGTGTGGCTCTTTTTTATTGTATCAAAAAACCGCACCGAGTGGTGCGGTTGAGATTTCAATTTAGGAATAAAAAAAGGAAAATATTTTTTCCTTTTTTTATTTTACATAAACTCTTGGAATTCTTTTCCCGACACTACATATTACTTCATAATTAATTGTATCTAAATGTTTTGCTATTTCATTAATATGTTTATTATCTTTAATTAATGTTACTTTATCTCCTATCCTTATGGTATCATCCACTTTAATAAATAACATATCCATACAAATATTTCCTACTATAGGATACTTTTTATCATTAATATAAACATATCTTCCAGTATTCTTACGAATAATTCCATCTGCATACCCAATTGGAATAACCGCTATTTTTCCATTACCAAAGACACGATATTGTCCATTATAACCAACAGTTTCATCTGTTACGTCATTTATTTGGATTACAGTGCTATATAGTGAAAATGTTGATTTTAAATCTAACTTAGTTTTAACTAGACCATACATTGCAATGCCCAATCTACAGCCATTAACATATTCTAACTTTTCATAATTCAAAGTATAACCACTTGCTCCGAAATGAACAATTGGAATATCTTCAAGATTAATATTGCTAGTTATTAATTCAAATTTTTTGATTTGCTTTTCGGTATCCATTAAACTGCTATCATTATAAATGTGTGTATATATACCTTCGATAAAAATATTATTTACTTTTAATAACTGATACACTTTATTTAATTCATCGTTACTAGAAATACCTAATCTATTCATCCCTGTATTAATTTTCAAATGAACTTTTATATTATTCAAATCTTCGATATGAATTAAATTCAAATAACTTAAACTTGATATAGATATTGTTATATTGTTTTCTCTACATACATTTAAATCTAAAGTATCAATCACTCCTAAACAAAGGATTGGAATTTCTCTGTAAGCCTTTCTAATTTCTAAAGCTTCCTCTAAGGTAGCTACTGCTAAATAGTTACATCCGCCTTCAATAATTTTACCTACTACTTCATTGCTATTATGACCATAACAGTCAGCTTTAACAACACCAATATGATAGTCATAATCCTGTAAATTATTTATTAACATTTGAACATTATCTTTAATATTATTTAAATTTATTTCTGCATATGTTTTACGATACATTGTTTCATCTCCCTAAAAAAAATGCAGGTACAATAGTACCTACATTTGAATACTTTGCATACTAATCATTATTTCTTGCAATTAATACCAATCTTAAGATTTGAATAGCACTAGCCAGAACACCTGCTACATAAGTAAGAGCTGCACTTCTTAATACTTTTTTTACTCCTTTAGCTTCATCGCTTTTTACAATATGAAGACTATCTAGTTCATCTTTTGCTCTCTTACTTGCATTAAATTCTACTGGTAAAGTTACAATTTGAAAAATTAATCCTAACATAGTAAATGCTATACCAAGATATAACAAATCTAAGATTTGCAATAAAATACCAATTAAAATTATATAATATGAAATTGATGTTGCAATATTAACCATCGGAAATATAAAGCTTCTAAAGCGCATATACATGTATCCTTCTTTATCTTGAATCGCATGTCCGCATTCGTGAGCAGCTATAGCAATTGATGCTACGGTTTCTCCTTCATATACAGCTTTTGAAAGTCTAACTACTTTTCTTTTAGGATCATAATGATCTGATAAATATCCTGAAGTTTCTACTACATAAACATTTTGTAAACCATGTTTATCTAAAATTTGTCTTGCAACTTCTTGGCCAGTTAATTTATTGGAATTTTTAACCTTTAAATATTTTTTATAAGTGCCTTTTACATTTAAATCTGCAATAAGAGGAATTACAATAGTTAAAGCTATTAAAAAATAATCCATTATTTCACCTCGTAAATTGTACCTTCTCTAGTATCTTTTAAAACAATATTTTGAGAAAGTAATTCTTCTCTAATTTGATCTGCTAAAGCATAATCTTTATTTTGTTTAGCTACATTTCTTTTTTCAATCATTTCTTTAATATAGTCTTCATTTAATACTTCTTCTTTTTTAGTTAAATCAAGTGATAAAACTTTATCAAATTCTTTAATTAAAGCAAGCTTAGTTGCATCATTTACTTCTTCTTTTAATAAATTATAAATTAAAGTAATTGCATTCGAAGTGTTTAAATCATTACCAATAGCTTCTTTAAATAAATCATTGTATTTATTAAATACTTCATCATTTAAATCACCATCTTCTTTTAAAGATAATACCCTATTTTTTAGTTTTTTATACGCAATAGAGGCATTTTCTAAAGCATCATAAGAGAATACCAATTGGTTACGATAATGAGATGTTAAACACATATAACGATATGCAAGTGGACTATATCCATGTTTTTCAATTGTAGCTAAAGTTAAACTTTCACCACTACTTTTACTCATCTTACCATTTTTATCATTTAAATGTTCTGCATGAACCCAATACTTACACCAAGGATGTCCAATATAACTTTCACTTTGAGCAATTTCATTAGTGTGATGTGGGAAAATATTATCTACACCACCACAGTGAATATCCAAGTATTCTCCTAAATTTTTAAGAGATATTCCAGAACATTCAATATGCCATCCTGGATACCCAACACCAAATGGTGTATCCCATTTTAATTCTTGAGTATCAAATTTCGATTTTGTAAACCATAATACAAAATCATTTTTATTTTTCTTATTTGTATCTTCTTCTACAGTATCTCTTACTCCTGAAATAAGTGAGTCTTCATCTGCATTAGTTAGTACATAATACTTTTCTAACTTAGATGTATCAAAATAAATGTTGCCACCAGCTTTATAAGCATAGCCAGTATCTAACAATTTTTGAATTATTTTAATATATTCATCAATATTTTCAGTTGCTGGAGAAACAATCTCAGGTGTCTTAATATTTAATTTTTCTGTGTCTGCAAAAAATGCATCAGTATAAAACTTAGCAATATCTAGTACTGTCTTATTTTCTTTCTTTGCACTTTTTACCATTTTGTCATCGCCAGTATCGCTATCTGATGATAGAAGGCCAACATCTGTTATATTCATACATCTTTTAACATTATATCCAAGATACACTAAAGTTTTTTCTAATATATCTTCCATAATATAAGTTCTTAAGTTACCAATATGAGCATAATGATACACAGTTGGACCACATGTATACATATTAACAACGTTCTCATCCCAAGGAATAAATTCTTCTACTGTTTTTGTTAATGTGTTATAAATTTTCATTTTTTTACCTACTTTCTTAAATTGTTTAATGTTTTTTCTTTTCCAAGTAAGTAGATACAGGCATCAAGTTCAGGGCCATGCATATAACCACTAGCTTTAATACGGAGTGGCATATATAACAATTTTCCTTTTACATTTAAGCTATTTTTTACATTATCAACAGCTATCTTGATATTATCAGTATTCCAATCAGTAATAAGTTCAATTTCACTAATAAACTTTTCAATTACTAAAGGAACAACTTCATCACTTTGTAAAAGTTCGATGCACTCATCTGATAAATTATATTCCTCTGTAAAGAAGTTTTTAACTACATCATTAATTTGAACACCATAACTAATATGTCCTTTATAAGTTAATAATAATTTATTAACCCATTCTTCTGATTTGTCGCTTGTATCATGTGTTAAATATGGTTTAATCCATTCAAGATATTTTTCATCATCCATATCTTTAATATAATGAGCATTGAACCATTCTAACTTTTTAATATCATAACATCCTGGAGCATTAGAAATACGATTAATATCAAATGCTTCTTCTAATTCTTTAAGAGTAAAAATTTCTCTATTTTCTTTCGGAGACCATCCAAGTAAAGCTAAATAATTAATAATAGCTTCTGGTAAAAATCCACGATTAATTAAATCCATTAAATTATCATCTTTATTACGTTTACTAATTTTAGTACCATCGGCTTTAATAACTAAAGGTTGATGGATATAAGCAGGACTTTCCCAACCAAAAGATTTATATAAAAGTAAATACTTTGGAGTACTTGATAAATATTCATTACCACGATTAACATGTGATATTTCCATTAAATGATCATCAATTACGTTTGCAAAATTATATGTAGGAAATCCATCACTTTTAATTAAAATTTGATCTTCTAAAGTAGAATTGTCTACTTTAATTTCACCATACACTGTATCTATATAGGATGTAACTCCTTCTTTAGGCATCTTTTGTCTAATAACATATTTTTCGCCAGCTGCGATTCTAGCACGAGCTTCTTCTAAAGGAATATTTGCACAATGACCATCATAAGTAAATGCTACTTTACGAGCATTGGCAATTTCTCTTAATTTATTTAATCTTTCTTCATCACAAAAACAATAATATGCATCCCCTTTTTCAACTAATTGTTCTGCATACTCTTTGTAGATTTCTAGTCTTTCACTTTGAAAATAAGGGCCATATTCTCCACCGGCACCAACGCCTTCATCTGGTTTAAGGCCTACTAAATCTAAAGTCTGACAAATAAAATCGACAGCACCTTCAACTTTACGCTCTTGGTCTGTATCCTCGATTCTTAAAATAAATTCTCCACCCATACTTTTAGCAGTTAAATATGCAAATAATGCACTTCTTAAGTTACCAATATGCATATAACCAGTTGGTGATGGAGCAAATCTTGTTCTAACTTTCATTTTTCCACCTCAAAGGTATTTTATCACGATAAACTTGTAAAGTAAATTTTTTACAAAAAAAATTCACTATTATCTAGTGAATTGTTCAGTGTTTCTTCTCCTACACTCTATTATAATAGAGTTACCTAATTGACTTAAGGACATAATAAATCCCGAAATATTTAAATGTTCTTGTAAAGGACATAAATTAGACTCTATCGATTGTTTTAAATTTTGAATATCAATTTCTTTACTTATCATAACATCATCTATAGCATTTTGAGAAATACCTTCAGATGATAACAAACCCACTATAAAAGATATATACTTATCTACTAAATTTTGAGTAGCTAAATAAAAATTACCTTCCACAACCATTTGTAGTGACTCTCCGCTCCAGCTAAAATTATCAGGCAAATTACTTGCGCAATTAAGTCGATGAGCGAGTTCGCCAAATAAGAAATCTTTTCTATTATTAATGTATTCTTGATTCATAGGAGTTCTTTCATTATCATTTATAATAGTTTCAATTTGATTAACTATAGCTAACAAATCATCTACTTTAACTTTACAATCAAGAGAAACTACCTTTTTAGCCATTCCATAAGATACATCATATTTATAATCCATCACACGTACTGTATCAGGATCATCAGTAGGATATATTCTTAAATGTTCTGAAGCATTTCTTAAACAGCTTACTAATTTTTTATTAATTAAACTTAATCGTTCAAACATATTATTTCCATCTTGCAGTCTTCCTTTTAATACCGTTGCAGTACTTGTTAAACTATTTAAAGAACCACTACCTTTTACTCTTACATTATTAAAGCTTTGAATAATACCATCTATCCATTGTAAACTTCCAGTATCAAAAGATTTATCACTTCTTTTATTAAGCTTATTTACATAGTTCATCACATCTTCTGGCGCAATAGAGATATTTAATGCACTTAATTTTAAATCTAAGAATTCAATTCCTTCATTATTGAAATTAGAAAAAGTTTCATTTAAATATAACATTAAAGCCACCAACTTTGGATCATTAATACCAAATAAAGATTTCATCATATTCGTTTCAAAATGCTCAAACATAGATTCTGCTATAGCATCCTCACAAGTATATATTTCTTTAGGTAATTTATTTATTGTAGCTAAATTATTACCGACTTTGTCGTAAATAAATTTTAAACGAGAATAATCCATTCCATTAAAATCAAATGGTAGCTCACTTAATCTTTCAAAATGTACAATTCCATCTTTAGTAACAAATTTCAAGAAAATTTCTAAACATTCTACTGGAGCATAAAATAAAATCCTTGGAATTGATTGCAGCTTTGTAAGATCATTATTAGCTTTATCAATTAATAATTGAAAAATTTCAATAGGACATGAAAAAAATTCCTCTGGTAATTTTTGTAAAGAAGAAACTTTAAAAATTCCATTTTCTCTATTAATGTTCGATAAAATTTGTTGATGTTCGTCGTCTGTAAAAAAAATACCATTAGGTACATCATTAAAAATTGAAATATCATAATTATATATTTCTAATAATTTATTGATTACATCCAGTGAATAACTATAAAAAATCGAAGGTAAATTAGAGATTTTATTAAAATCTACTTTTCCATTAACTTTAACTAAATTAGTTAAATAATCATATTTTTCTTTCGAGCTATATAAAAGTGATTCAGGAATATTTGGAAGTAATGAATAATCGCCTTTAATGTCATCTAAAACATCAATAATCCTTTCGTACGAACAAGATTTATCCCAAAAACCATATGGAAAACTATTAGTAATCGAAAGGTCTAACCCGTTTTGTCTAATTTTATTAATAATAAAACTAAGTTTATCGCAACTAACTGAAAACGCCTTATCAGATAACTCTTTTAATTCTTCAATAGTAATTAGATTTGTTGTGTTTAATAGATTATATATTTCTAAGAGTTGTTCATTAGATATTCGAGGACTATAAAGAACATATGGTATGTCTTGCAATTTACTTAGATTAAAAGAATTTCCATCCATCGTAAATTTGAATAAAGTATCTATTTTGGGAATTGGACACATCATTAATTCTTTAGGAATTTGAGAAAGCAAAGAAAAATCTAAAATACCATTTTCATTAGTAACATAGTGAATAATTCGATTAAATTTATCTTTATAACACCTAAATATTAACATATCTACGTTATTCAAAACATTTATAGATAAATTTTGTTTGAGTATTTGTTCTACAAATATTTGTAATCTTGATAATTTACAATTAAAACAAATTTCCGGAATATTTTGAATATCATTAGGGAAAATCTTATATAAGTAATAAAAATTTTCTAACGAACAATAATTATGAAATAAAACACTTGGTAAATGTTCTAAACAACTTATATCTATATTTTCTGGTAATTCATCAAATGTTTTAACAATCGGAACATTATTTAAATAACATAATATCTCACAAATTCTTTCAGTATTGTTTACTGGAGTTAATATAGAGGCAGGTAAATTCTTCAAATATGTTATACCGGATTTTTTTCCAGTTCTTTTTAGCAAAAGTTTAACTAAATTATCTCTTTTTTCACTTTCGCATTTACATAATGAAGAAATACCATTTAGCCATTCAAAATGGATGTCTCCTTTTTCATCTGTTATATATCCTATAACACTTTGAAAATCTGCATCTTCACATAAAAACAGAATATTAGGCAAATCATTTACAGTAAGTAAACAATTGTTATTTTTCAACATTTCAACAATAGTTAAGAATCTTGTTACAGAGCATTTAGGATTAAGTGCAATCGCAGGAATTCTTCCTACGTCTTGGATGCCCCTTTCATCTGCAGTAATTTCTAATAGTTCATTTAACTTTGAAGGTTCAACCCGATAAAATAATGTAGCAAGATTATATATCCCCTCTTGATCTAAATTCATAGCAATATAATCATCTATTTCATCAGAAATTTCTTGATGTTGATTCATCGAAATAATTCCACTTCCAAAGTTTTTTAAATAACTTACCGGCAAACAAATATTAAGATGATTATTTGGATGTCTATTTTTGATATAAGCCATATTATTAATAATTTCAAATGGAACGAAATCCTCTGAAGAGCTTACTCGATGCCCCAATGAATCTCGAATTTTTTGAATTACTACAACGGCTCTTTTTAGTCTTTCTTCTAATTCAGGCTCGTAACAATTTAAAATACTTACTTTAACAACCCCATAAGAATTATTTTCATTTATTATATTATCGACTTCATTAAGTGCAACACTATCCATTTGTCTTTCAACTACTTCTGCTAAAAAAAGCAAATCCCAAATTATGTGTTTTCCTTTTTCATAATCAAAACGGAGTTCATATTTACTTTTGGATATATCAATTTTTTCAAAATAATTTTCTTTTTGACGCATTAAATTAGTTGTTCCAAATTCATTGAAATTTAATATGTCTGAAAATAAACTTCCACCATTAAGTGCAATATCTTGTAAACTTCTTCTCGCCATGATTATAAACTCCTTTATTATAAATAAATTATAACATCCTTAGCAAAATAAAAAAAGACATTCATTTTGAATGTCTTATTTATCTATATCTGAAACAGCAATTGCACCGTCAGCAGCTGCAGTAACTAGCTGATAGACACCTTTTTTTATACAATCTCCAACGGCATATACTCCATCAATTTCTGTCTTACAAACTTCATCAACAACTATATCACCTTCAATATTGGTTATGTTAAGTTCTTTAAATATTTCTGTATCTGGTTTATATCCTACATAGATAAATACTCCTGATACATTTAATATTTGACCATTATCAAGTTCAATACTTGATATTTTATTATCCTGTTCATTAAACTTTTGAATATTTACACCGTAGATGATTTCAATATTTTCTGTATTAATTACTCTTGAAACAAGTTCTTCTTCGCCTTTAAATTCTCTTCCGCGATGAAGCAAATATACTTTATTAGCTAAATTAGATAAATATAAAGATTCAGTTAATGCAGAATTACCACTACCTACTACAGCAACATCCGCTCCTTTATATAAAAATCCATCACAAGTTGCACAAGTACTTATTCCTTTTCCTAGTAATTCTTGTTCTTTATCAAGCCCTAAATATTTTGGTTTTCTTCCAGTTGCTATTATTACATTTTTTGCTTCATAAATACCACTTTTAGTTGTGATTTTCTTTATTTCACCATTACACTCTAATGCTGTTACTTCTTCATTTTTAAATGGTATCTTCAATGTTTGAACTTGTTTAAATAATTGCATAGCTAAATCTGGACCAGATATTTCTTCATAACCCGGATAATTTCTAATTGTTGATATTTTTTGTAATATTCCTCCGGGCGCACTTTTTTCAAACATCAAAACATTAAGACCTGCTCTTTTGGCATAAATACCGGCAGTAATTCCTCCCATACCCATACCAATTATTATAACATCGTACATTTAGATATCTCCTTTTTTAAAATCTTATATTACTATCATATTGTGCATTATATAAATCTTCGAATCTTCCTTTTCGTGAAATAATCATCGTAGATATTAAACCTACTAAGAATAAAACAACAGATACAATTTGAGCTACCTTAAAACCGCCTAACATTAATGAATCCGTTCTTAAACTTTCAATAAAGAATCTAATAACAGAATAATACATTAAATAAATACTAGTTAACGTACCAATTTTAACATACTTAAATCTACGAATTATTATGATAACAATAAAACCAATTAAGCAAGCTATTGATTCATATAAAAATGTTGGTTCATAATAAATCCCTGAAATATTCATTCCTTCAATAATAAATTCAGGCAAATGTAAACTTTGTAAATGAGCTAAACTAGTTGCAGGACCATGGGCTTCCCCATTGAAGAAATTTCCCCATCTACCAATTCCTTGAGCAAGTAACAACGCTGGAACGCATAAATCTGTCACTCTTACAAATGATACATTATACTTTTTACAATATAAGAATACAGTTAATGCACCAGCTAAAATACCGCCATGAATTGCTAGGCCACCTTCCCAAATTTTAAACATTGCCATAAGGTCACCCTTATATAAGCTATAATTAAAAATTACATAGTATATTCTTGCACCAATTATTCCAAAAATAATTGCCCAGAAAGCCATATTAAATAAGAAGTCTTTATTGATTCCAAACCTTTTTCCTTCTTTCATAACTAGGCCAATACCCAATAGTACACCTACTAAGATTAAAGCGGTATACCATCTTAAACTGAAATTTCCAATTTCAAAAATATATGGATTCATATCATCATCCCCATTTTATTATAGCATCTTTTTAAGATACATACCAGTATATGACTTAGATACTTTAGCCACTTCTTCTGGAGTACCTGTAGCTACAATTTTCCCTCCAAGGTTACCGCCTTCAGGACCTAAATCAATAATATGATCTGCTACTTTTATAACATCTAAATTATGCTCAATAACGATTACGGTATCACCATTATCTACTATTCTATTTAATATCACTAATAACTTCTTAATATCATCAGTATGTAATCCAGTTGTAGGTTCATCTAAGATAAATACACTCTTTCCAGTTGCTTTCTTTTGGAGTTCTTTAGCTAGTTTCACTCTACCAGCTTCCCCACCAGAAAGTGTTGTAGCATTTTGACCTAGTTTAACATATGAAAGGCCTACATCATCCATTACTTTCAATTTATTATATATTTTAGGAACATTAGCAAAAAATTCTAAAGCTTCACTAACACGCATTTCTAAAACATCAGATATGTTTTTACCTTTATATTTAATTTCTAAAGTTTCTTTATTATATCTTTTTCCATTACAAACATCACAAGGTACATAAACATCTGGTAAGAAATGCATTTCAATTTTCTTTACTCCATCTCCCCAACAAGCTTCACAACGTCCGCCTTTTACATTGAATGAGAATTTACTTTTATCATAACCTTTAATTTTGGCTTCTTTGGTTTCTGTAAATAAATCTCTAATATCGTCAAAGACGCCAACATATGTCGCAGGATTACTTCGTGGTGTTCTACCAATTGCATCTTGAGTAATCATAACTACTTTATCAACATTATCTATACCCTCGATTGATTTGCACTTTCCTGGATTAACCTTTGATCTATAAACTGCTATTTGCAAATTTTTATATAATATTTCGTTAATTAAAGTGGATTTTCCACTTCCTGATACCCCAGTAACTGCTACAAATTTACCTAAAGGAATATCAACATCAATTTTCTTAAGATTATTCTCTTGAGCTCCCAAAATTTTAATTAGTTTTCCATTCCCTTTTCTTCTTTCTTTAGGAACTTCAATCTTTTCTTTTCCTGCTAAATATCTTCCTGTTAAACTTTCTTCATTATTCATAACTTCTTCTGGGGTTCCATGTGCAACAATCTTTCCACCATTATCACCGGCGCCAGGGCCAATATCAACAAGGTAATCACTTTGCAACATTGTATCAGTATCGTGTTCCACAACTACTAAAGTATTTCCTAAATCACGCATTTCCTTTAATGAATCAATTAATCTTTGATTATCTCTTTGATGAAGTCCAATCGATGGTTCGTCTAATACATATAATACCCCTGAAAGTTTACTTCCAATTTGAGTGGCTAGTCTAATTCTTTGGGCTTCACCACCAGATAAAGTTGCCGCAGTTCTATTGAGCGATAAATATGAAAGGCCAACATTTTTTAAGAAATCTAATCTCGATATTATCTCTTTTAAAATTAAATCACTTATATTTTCCTCTTCTTTAGAAAGTTTTAAATTTTCTAAAAAGTCTTTTAATTCCGCAATATTAAAGCAAGTCATATCATAGATATTTTTCTTATTAATATAAATGGATAATACCGATGATTGAAGTCTTGTTCCTTTACATACATCACATGTACTTTCAACCATGTAACTAGATAACCATTCTCTTATCCAAGAAGAAGTTGTTTCAATATATCTTCTTTCTAAGATATTAATTATTCCTTCATAATAATCTTTAACATATCTTGTATTTCCATTCTTAGACACATATTTAAAATCAATTTTTTCTTTTGTACCATAGAAAATAATATCTAATTTTTCTCTTGGAATATTCTTTACCGGAGTATCCATATCAATATCATAATATTCACATACTGTACGTAACGATGTTGAATAAATGTTATTTTCGGCATTAATAACTAGTAAAGCCCCTTTATTTAAACTACGTTCTTTATCCGGCATAATTAAATCTTCACTAATTTTAAGTTTAGTTCCAATACCCTTACACTCTTCACAAGCACCATATGGGGAATTAAATGAAAATAAACGAGGTTCAAGTTCCGGTATTGAATAATTACAATTTACACAAGCATACTTTTCGCTCATGATAATTTCTTCTTCATCGACGATGATTAATACTTTACCGTTAGCCATCTTACAAGATGTTTCAATGTCTTCGAAAATACGGCTTCTCTCTTCTAAAGAAACAGTTAATTTATCAATAACTATATCAATGTTATCTTTAATATTTTTTTCTAGTTCAATCTCATCATATACACTATAAATTGTTCCATTAACTCTTAGTTTAGAGAAACCACTTTTCTTAAACTCTTCGATTTCATCTTTATGAGTTCCTTTTTCGCCATGTATAACAGGTGATAAAATTAATATTTTTTTACCTTCGAATTCCATTACTTTGTTAGTCATTTCTTCGATTGATTGATTCTTAATTGGTATTTTATGTTTAGGACAATAAGGAACTCCAATACGAGCAAATAACAAACGTAAATAATCATAGATTTCTGTTATTGTTCCTACTGTTGAACGTGGATTTTTATTCGTAGACTTTTGGTCAATTGAAATTGAGGGTGATAAGCCTTCGATTGAATCTACATCTGGTTTATCTACATTTCCAATAAATTGTCTAGCATATGCCGATAAACTTTCAACATATCTTCTTTGCCCTTCAGCATAAATAGTATCAAATGCCAAACTACTTTTACCACTTCCTGAAACACCCGTCATAACAACAAGTTTATTCTTTGGTATTGTGATATCTATATTTTTTAGATTATTCTCTCTTGCACCTTTAACAATTATTTTATCCATATTACATCTTCCTTTGCTTTTTTTATTTTACCATATAAATTAAAAAAGATGCTTTTAAAAGCATCTAATCCATTGCAATTACTTTACTTTGACAAAAATCCCCTTTTGGATTTGAGATACACTTTTGACATACGTTGTAATCACTTTTTAATTCTCCGAATCCATTTACTATACCAAACATCGTAGTTATTATTGTTGGTAAGAAAAAGATTACTACTGCCGTTAAAAATTTTTTAATAATACTATTAAAGCCATTTTTCATGTCTTTTTCATCTGTAGATATTACTGCTTTTCCTAACGTTATAATTCCTATACAGATTAACGCTACTGGAACTAAGATTTTTACAATCAATAATATGTTACCTACCACTTGCCAAAACACTGCAGTTTGAGCACAAAAACCAGCTTCTGTTCCGAATGTTTCCATAATATCCCCTCCACATGGGGTTTATTATATCATATGCAAAAAAAAATAACTAGTATAA
The DNA here is from genome assembly GCA_017434825.1 of Bacilli bacterium. GTDB lineage: Bacteria > Bacillota_I > Bacilli_A > RF39 > UBA660 > UBA6448. Next base: position 13,346 of record JAFSGC010000019.1, read on the forward strand.
GTTACTAGTTATTTTGTAGTTGCATTTACAGCATTCTTACAAGTTCCGTTTGTAGGATTTGTGATACATTTAACACAAATTTCATAGTCAGATTTAATATCACCAAAACCATTAACAATTGTGAATAATGCAGATATAATTGTTGGAATAAAGAAAATTGCTACAGCTGCAATAAATTTCTTAATAATTGAATTAACTGCAGTTTTAATTTCTTTATCGTCAGCTGCAATAACAGCCTTTCCTAATGCAATAACACCTAATACAATTAGAATACTTGGAATTAATATTTTTAATACTAATACAACATATCCAATAAATTGAAATACTACAGATGTATTGTAGCAGAATCCTTGTGATCCACCAAAGTCTAAAAACATAATAACACTCCTTTAACTACCCATATTTTATATAATTTTCTTTTTTATGTCAATAGATTGACTATATTTTTACAGGTTTTACCCGCCTTATCCAAATAGCCCAAATCCACGGCCTTTATCATTATCACTGAATCTAGTAAATCCTAAAGCAAGTAAGAAATCCTTAATTACTTTTATGTTATCTAGTTTATCGTCAATGTTTGGAATATTAAAGAACACTTTACTTCCTGATTCTCTTTCAAAATCAGATACATCTGATGAAGAAAGAACACTACGATTCAAAACTAACTTTTTATTTTTCATTCTTTCAAATACTCGATTATCTTGTCTAATTAATCTATTTAATTGAATTAATCCTGGTTCTATTAAATAGATAACATCAGTACAATATTGTTCTACATCGGTACTACCCATATCTATTAAAATTATTTCCATATCTGAATAACGATTTAAATAGTTCTTAATTTCAATTGATGTAGAATTATCTAAGTCACTATCATTAAAATAAACAAAATCTCGTTTTTCAATTTCTACAGCTTTTACTTTATATAAACTTTCAATATGTTTTTTTAGTAAATAAGTTAATGTCGTAGAACCTGCATGATCAGTTAAATTTCTTATACCAATTATCCTTTGACCAATAAAACTTTGATTTTGTGCAATTCTTCTGTCATTCATTCGAATGTCTTCTTCAGTCATATTTAACTGATGGAAACTAGCAACATCCTTATAAGAATTTGGGTTATCCATTAAAAATGTGATAGCATCTAAATTCTTTGTAAAATTATAAATTCCCATCGATACTAGTTGTGATAGATATACAGCAGAATTTACTCTTGGAGAATCATCAAGAAGCAAAATTACTTTATTCATATCTAAGGCAACAGATAATTTTTGGATTGTATTTATATCTTCATAATTTTCTAATGCAGTAATATCTAAAATCATCTTATTAAAAAAGAAATTTTTAAATTGAACTGCTAAATCGTCAATAGAAAATACTCCATTTATATTTTTAATTACATCAATATTTAAATTTGATAATAAAGTTTGATATTTATTTGATACAATTACATTCATTTTTATTTCTCCTTCTTTATGAATATAGTGCTTTTGTTTCTCCCACAGATTTAAAAATCAACACATTACGTAAAACCGGTAAATCTAATTTATAAAATACAATTACTTGATAATAATAGCTTTTTGTTACGCCATTATCTTTCGTTCCAGCTGTTTTAGTAATACAAAATGCAGCTTGACCACTTGTCTTTTGTCCACTTCTAGTATATCCTTGAACTTCACCTTCAGAATGTGATAATACTGGACAATTACCAGTTTGACGATATGATAAATGATTAATGGCATCAACGATTTCTTGAATTACTATTCCATCACCAGTAAGATTGCCAGATACAGGAACCTCATCTTGTAAGTCTAATCCACCATTACGCTCAATAATAGATACAATTTCATCCTTAATAGCATAGGAATTTGATCTGTTCATTGTAAGTGCCATAATACCTGAAAATATAAATATCATAAACACAACAATAACAAATATTTGTGTAGAACCAATACTTTCCTTCATACTATCTATCCTTTATAATTACACATAAAAGTGCTAGACTTACAAACAACTTGATTACTAGCATCAACCTCGGGAATACAACATTTTACTTTACCATTTGCATCAGGGCTTGTACCACATAACGCTTTCTCACATGAAGTTTGTGATGAAAAATTATTTTCGAGTAATGGCCATATTGTAAAGTAAAAAAAGGCTACTAAAATAGCCACACTAACCGTTACAACTAATAAATTTGATAATTCACCTGTAGCTTCCTTCATTTTTTCACCTTTTTTACTTCAATATTTTATATATTTTTACTATGCGTTTGGATCGTCGCAGTTAACATTCTTAGTAGTAATTGTACCATTTGCGTCCACTTCATCGTATAAACATGCGCAAGTACCATTAGTACAAGTACAACCATAAGCCTCAGAACAATGCATTCTTGAAGTAATACTAGATCTTAGAGTTGGTAATAATAACCCTGTAAAAAGTGCTAAAACAGCAGCAATTGCAACAACAGCAATAACAGTAGTACTTAATTCACCAGTAGCTTCTTTCATTAATTATCTCCTCCTTATTTTATATTTTTATTATAGCAAAACAAAATTTTTTTATCAACAATTATAGATTCATCATTTGTAAAACCGCTAAGATAAGTACAATCATAACACCAATACCAGTTGTTATTAGCATCTTCATTGTCATGCCTTCCATTTTTTCCAAACGATTTTTATATTTTGTTTCTCTTGCCTTTTGTTGTAAGTTTGAAATTGATTTTGAGAAAGCTAATAATTGTTCTTGCTTTCTTTCTTGGCGACCAATACTAAGACGATATAAAAGTCGCATCATTCTCATACTATCTCTAACGGGGTATGTTTTAGCAAATTCCATGTATGGATTTATTGAATCATCCCCAGAATTAATTGCATTAATTAAATCTTGCAATCCATCTCTAAATATCTCTGGAGCATCTGGAAGTGATTTTCCAATTGCAACTGGAACAGTATAGTGTTGAATTAATATTTCTATACTCTTAAGATAATGAGGCAACATTGCATCTATTTCATTAATATGTTTTCTATAATATCCCTTAATATCCATATAAGAAATCTTATATGTAAAAAATCCGGCTCCAAATGCTACCGCAAGCATCAATGGAGAAAAATTAGATAACGTAATCAACACTACTGCAAAAATAACTATTATTCCATTTTTTATCCTTTTATTAAATAGAATATCTGGATTTACTGAATTACCATATTTAGCTCTAACATAAAAGTCCCAATCGGATTCTTTTAGTTTTTTAAATAAGGCATCATTATCACTTACAAGCTGATTTAAACTAATTTGTTTAGTGCTAAACATTATAATAAATACTATAGCAGCAATAATGAGCATTTCATAATATATCATACTATTCTACCCCCACATCTGCATTGTAGTACTTTTCACCTTTAAGTAAAAAACTAGCATTTAGTACTATTATTAAGTGTAATAAAATTTGAACATACCACATTTCTAAAAGTTCTAAATATGTTTCAACTTGAAGCATATATTGAAGAGCTAGAATCAGGAAAAACAACGCTAAACCAAACTTAATAAATCTGCCATGGAAGTTTTTACGGTCCATTTGATCTCGGTATACACCTTCGACTAAAGCATCGATATCCATTGACATATTTTCAAGAGATTCACCAGCATCTCTTGCACCTTCTTTTGTAATTTGATAGAACAACTGATGCATATTTTTAATCATATAATATGGATACTTGGCATTAAAGTATTCAATTGATTGGTCAATAGTACCATTTTGATAAGATAAATCAATCATCTTTTTTATATCACTAAGTACTGGATCTTCAATAATTCCAGAATCGCGTACACCCTCTAATGACTTAACAAAACTTTGGGTAGTATTAAATTCCATTATTACGTTTGTTGCATATGTTTGTATTTGTTCAAAAATAAATTCTGAATACACTCTTTGACAACGTAGATATGCAAGATATGGAATAAAGGATATCGCTACAACAGCATAAATAATTGCCCAAATAAAGCTATAAAAATATAAATATGCTATTCCTCCAGCAAATCCTGCAAACATAACTATTTGTCCAAGATATTGCCGTGAATCATATTCTTGTCCTAATTCTTTTGCTTTAGCACGTACGCTTTTAAAAGAATATGGTGCATACTTTTCATAAACAGATGAAACTTGTCCAATAAAAAACTTATGAACATTTTCACCTGGATTACGACGATATATGATAATAAATATTCCTAATGCAATAAGTATGAATAGTAAAAGTAAATCTTCCATATCAATCCTTTCTATAACGCTTCAATTTGAGTGTTATCTACTGGCATTTCTGTTTCTTCAATAAATAAATCTGGCGCCAATTTTTTTCCTTGGGCTCCAAAATAATCTCTTAAATATTTTGTAGGATTTTTAAATGTAATAGTACCATCTAAACCTTTTTGGAAAATAATATTTGCCTTAGCTTCATTATTTTCATCTACATAGAATTCTGCAACTTCTACAATCTCTCTTTGGAATCTTTGAAGCTCTGCACTCATGTACCCCTTAACATGAATACCAATTTGAACATATCTATGAATTGATTTTAAAAATTGATCAATATCCTGACTTCCCTCTAACAAAGAATACATACGCATTGGAATATTTTGTGCTTTATCTGAGTGAATAGTCGAAATAATGTTATGTCCTGATGAAACTGAGTTACGTACCGCAGTAACCGCTTCTCCAGAACGAACTTCGGATAGTAGTATCCATTTAGGGTTCTGTCTCATACATGTTACTAGTACATCAGAGTAAGATGCAATATTACTTGTTTTCATTGCTACTATATCCCTATGAGGAAAAATTCTATCTAAATGAAGTTCAAGAGTATCTTCGATTGTGATAATCTTTTCATTTTCTGCAGTATTTGATGCTAAGTATTTTACAAGTTCTGTTTTACCTGAACCAGTTTCTCCACTTACCATAATATTGCAGTGTGCTTGCACACATTGTAATAAGAAGTCATGCAAGCTTTCTGTTACATATTTTTCATTTAATAATTTTTCTTTATTTAATCTAATTTTTGCTGGAGTCTTTCTTATAACACAAGCAATTCCGTTAGTAGCAATTGACTCATGTACAAAGTTAAGACGAAGTTCAGCTCCTTCAGCATCTAAAAAAGGATGGGCCATATTAAATGTTACGCCCATTACATTAGAACATTGGAAGGCCAACTTTTCCATTAATGCATTATTAATTTCTGGCCTTTCAACTTTATATATACCTTTATCTAATGATTTGACCCAAACTTGACCGCCATTTGAATATGACACGTCTGTAATATTATCATCATTTAAAAACTCTGATATTGGTCCAAAATCTAATTGTGAAAATATTGCTTCTTTCACGCTTAGTCACTCCTTTTTTTATTACTCTACTGGTATTTCTGCACATTGTGCCAAGATAAATTGTTTTAAATATTCTTTAGTTTTAACTTCGCCAGGTTGATAATTAGCATTTCTTGGTACCGGGACAATCGTAATACCATTTATATAACTAGCTTTCATAAATAATTCGTACATATCATCAGGTACTGAGAACATTAATTCAGATGGAGAACCAACAGCCCCATCAGCATTAAATACATCCTTACCTGCTGCATCTCTTACAGCAAGAATTTCAATACCTTCGATTAGTTTTCCAAACATAATCTTACCATTTTCATCAGTAGCTTTCATATACAAATCAATACTTGTTCCAGGATGCATTGTATTACCATATGTAGTGTGATTATTTACTGATAATGCATATATAGTATATCCATCATCTATTTCATCAAAAATAGTATTAGGTAACTGACTTTTTTCAACTACTTGATTCTTATAAAATAGTCCTCCTGCAGGAACCGAAGTTCCAGTATTTATATACTTACCAATTAACTCATCTTTGTTAAGAACTATATCAGCATTTTTTAAAAATGCTGAATTAACCTCAGTCCACTTAATGTCTTCCTCTTTTATTTCTTCAGTAGCGGTTATCTCACGAACAGCATAAGGAACTTTAGTAGGTGTTGTAGCTTCATTTACTCTATAATTGTAGAAGAAAAATAATACCCCTATCCCAATAATAACGCCGAGAATAGTAACAGTATTTTTATTACCTAAAAACTTTTTAATTGAATTAATTAATCCTGTCATTTCAATTCTCCTTTTTATTCTACTACTGGTATTTCAGCACTTTTAGCTAAAATATAATTTTTTAAAAATTCATATGTTTTTATTTCTGGTGGGTTATATTTTTTATTTCTTGGTACAGGTACAATACTTAATCCAGGAATATAAGTTGCTAGCATTAATAGTTCGTAATCTTCATCTTTCACTTCGAACATCAATTCTGCTGGTACTCCAGATTTTGAACCACCAAATACATTTTTTCCAGTTGCATCTACTACTTGTAAAACTTCAATACCTGTAACAAATTTTCCGAACATAATTCGGTTATTTTCATCAACAGCCTTAATATATAGGTCTATTTTATCCTTTGGATATATTGAATTACCATATGTTGAATGGTTACTTACACTTAACCCAAATACTGTATAGCCATCTTTAATATTATCGTAATAATTTACTGGCAATTCAGCTTTAGACACAACTTGTTTTTTATAAAATAAGGATCCTGCAGATATAGAAGTGCCAAGATTTACATATTTACCAATTAAATCTCCGCTACCTCTATATACATCTGCAGTTTTTAAAAATTTACTGTTAATCTCCGTATAACCAATATTTTCTTCCGTAATTTTTTCTCCAGCAGCAATGGCCACTTTTGCATAGGGAACTCTTATTGGAGTAACAGCGTGTTCCACTCTATATTTATAAAATCCCCATATAACAATGATTCCAGCAATAACAGCTAATATTGTTACTGTATTTTTATTAGAAACTATATTCCGTATTTTTTGAACTATATTACCCATTTTATTCCTCCATTTTATTAACTACAAGCATTTTGATCAAATGTATTAAATGTTGCAATTATTTGACATTTATCATTTCCAGTTTTGTATGCAATACAATATTCGTCAGTAGAATCTAAATCATATTGTAAAATTCCTAACTCAGTTGGAGTTCCACATTTATAAATTGTAATAGGTGCTTTAGTACCATTTGTAGTACATACATCATCTTTAAATTCATACTTACAACTTTTAGCAGTTAATACATTTTTTATACTATTGTTCTCTGTTAAAACACCATCAAGTTGACTAACGCTAGCATACCAGAACTCATTATTAGTACCCGCAGTTGGAATGAATTCAGCATTTGATTCTAATATTGCATCAATACGATTAACAATATCAAAAGATTCAGCATCTCCAGCGATATTAAATGTATTTGCACGACTTGATACTTTTACCCCTACCTTTGGAGGAGCTTCATATATTTCGGAAAACTCAATATCATAAGTTGTAGCAATTGATGCTTCTTCAGCAAATCTTCTTAAAAAAGATTCATAAAATTTTTCTTTATTAATCTTCAACTCACCGTATTGGCGATAGTATGCAAAATCAATTGCATCTTCCATCGCCGCTTCAGTGATTGTTTTTACTAAATAATAATCTTGTGTATTTGAAGAAGTAAAGCTTTGAACTAATAAAAGCACTACTATAATAAATACACCTAATACAACTAACCAATAGCCCCAATAAGCTTCTTTCATTAATTAACTTTCCTCCTTCATTATTTCCATGATGGACCAATATCCGGAATTTTATCTCCATTTATATCCATAACAGTATATTGATATATAGTCCAATAGTCATTTATTACCATTATCGGTCTTGTTGTAGCATCATTATATATAACATTGTTACCAGTATAATTACGTACATTAACATAACTATTATTTAGTGCAGCACTATATGCATTAGCTCTATTTGGCATTTGAACTTCTGCACTATAATTAGTTTCCAAATCTGACATAAATTTACTAAAGCAGAATACTTTTTTCATTTGGCAGCCGTTTGTTTCATCCCAATAATAACCAGCCTTTTCACAAGTGTCTTGTGCACGATACTGAGTAACAGGATAGTCAAAACACTCTAAAGTATCATTACTATATCCGCCCTTATCCTCATTAGTATCATTATAATTACGTATATAATTTGCCATTTCTGGAGTTAATTTAACTTTAACTTTATATTCTTCCACCATTTGCAATTCTGCTTGGTCATCTGGAGTAAGACTTTCAACGTCATTTAATTCTGCTCTTTTCTTAATTTCTGTAATTGTATTACCAGCTTTTTCAGCTACCAACACATTTATCGGATTAGCTATCGTTGGATCCCAATACCAGTTATATCCCATTTCCCTATCATTAGGATTAACTATTTCTGGGGTAATTGGTTTAAACTCAACTCCAGCTTTTATTTCTTCGTTATTCCAATTTCCAGTATCCATTACACACGGTCCAACACACATAATCGTACAATTTGGACAGCAATTGTAATTCTCAGTAGCAGCAGCAACTGCAGAATCACGATCAGAATATTCTACACAACTACTATCATACGATGTAGTATTACATACATAATATGACTCAGCCTGTTTTACACAATAACTGCTTGTAGTAGGACAAAGTCTCTTTTTACATCTATCCCAAGACTCGCCAGTGTTACATTCAATTGGGTGGTGAACCACGCCAGCAGAATCGGTACAACTTGTTATTTCATAAGTACATGCATATTGATTTCCTTTTAATTCTTCTCCATTAATTGTTTGGGAATTATTATTTAATACTGAAGATAAACCTTTTTCAGAATAAATTCTTCCTAGTCTATTACTTTGATTAGAATAATACATACCAATGTTATTCAAAGTCAATATGTAAAAATATACATCTGGTTGAGTATACAATCCTACTGGCAAACCAGGAATTAACGATGCTTCAGGAATATCAACATTTGAAACCTTAATAGAACCACTCGGAGAAAATTGATAGTAAACTCTAGCAGTATCATATTTTCCTTCTGCAACAGCAACTTTATGTACATAATTCATATTTGTAACTTTTACACCAGGAGTAGTATTAGTAGGATCATTTCTCTTATCTACATAGTTTTCACATCCACTATCATTACAAACAACAACTGGATAAAATGTATAATCAGAACTTGTTATACTAGTCTTTAGCGTGCCAGTACAATTATATGAAGCGTCAATGGCACCATCACACCACTCAACAACATTCATAGCATTATTATTAAATATATTATAAACAGGTTCATTATCAATACAGCGTGTTCCGGAAGTACTAGGTTGACCACAATATTGAGCTATAACTTTTTGATTAACGTTCCCAGCTGTATCCTTAGTAGGAATCATTACATCACACGATTTCCCGTTACAGTCGAGTGCTTGAACATCTTTGATCCATTTATCATAACTATAGTCATTTGGTTCTGGTTCTCTATAAGAATATTTAATTTCCGGATTAAATTCATATACCATTTGCCAACTTCGATACATATCGTCATTCAAGTACATAGTATCATAATTATCATCTGCCATACATCCGTTAAATAAATCAACTAGATGATATAACTTATTAACAGCCGCTTCATACAAGGTTTTATATTCTTCTAATTTTTCTTGTGTTATATCATTATCTTCCAAATACTTTTCATAAGCGTCTTCAGGGGTTGTTATATCACATGAAGCACCACTACACCCACAAGTTCCATCTGCTAGAAGACTACAAGAACCAGTACTTTTTGATTCAATCTCACCAAATTCTAATGTACTGTCATCTATAGTTGAAGCCGTAATAGCATTTTTATCAGTATAATCATATATATAAACGTCACTTGATGTTGCAACTGTATAATATGCACTATTTTGAAGTACTAATTGATAATAAGTACCGTTATAAGCATATTTTTTTGGAGTTACACTACCATTTGTAGTAATACTAGGTATTCCGCAACTAATTTGCCCTGTCAACGGATTTGTAAGAATTGGTGCAGAAGTATATTTATAGCAAGTTTCAGTAGTTCCATCATCCCAATACTTTGGATCACTCATATCAGCTTTTGCATCCAACAAATTCTTTGTTCTAAGCATTAAATTATAATTAGTGACCATCTCTGCTTGAGCCGCTCTTAAATCTCTATATAAAGCTGCAGAATCAATTTTGGTACTATAGCAATCCATTTGACCTTTAATTTCCATAGAAAGCTTAAAGTATCTTCCGTTATCTACAGTTACTTTATATGGTACACTAAATTTATAGTCTTCCTTACAATAAACAGAACAATATGGATTATCATGTAAAATACCAGCGTTTAGTGAATCCACCAATTTATGAGAACTTCCATTGGCATCCGAATTCTTTAATATACATTTTTCAATATTTAAATTTCCATGATATATACCTTCACGATATTCATATTCAGCAAGTGTATTACCAGAATTCATAGTGACATTGGTAGGATCATCATCACACATTTGAGGGAATGAATTTTGTGGTTTACAGCCAGCAGGACACATAGAAAGCGGAATATTGTATTTATCTTCTACCGGATCTCCTGAAAACATAAAGAATCTTTGAAAGTCAGTAGAGTCCAATCCGCCTGATAGCTTTGCCATTAACATAGCACCGTTTAATAGCATTGTATCATCATATGCATGCTTAATTGAAAAACCGGCAGGACAACCAGATGTACTATCAGAAGATTGATTTTTAACTTTGTAAGCAATATATATAGTTTTATATTCATCATCTGGATTACCTGTCGCAGGAGAATTAGCCTTTAAAAAATCGACTAAATTAATTTTATTGGCATCCGATGATAAAATATCCACCATAGGACTCAAGGCAGTTAAATCAGCAGGCTTATCAAAACTATATCCAATCTCAGATATTGAAGTAGTCGAAGGATAATCAGCTTCTGCACCATAATACTCATAACTACCATTATTAAATCCATCTATAGTAATAGCAACAACTATATCTTGTTCATACTGAGTAAGAGAACCTACTGTTGTTTCAGTAACCTCCGAAGAACTTACTCTATTTATAGTTACCTCAGGCATTGTAATTGAACCTTCCATATAACGAACAGCAGCAGCCATACCTTTTTCCAATAACTCTTTAGCTTTTGTCTCCACTGCAACGGCCCCACCAGAGTATTTAAACATTTTACTTGGATCTTCTGATAATCTATAAAGATCTAGTATACGTTTAGGATCTTGATTTCCATTTAACTTTTTGTAATATTCAGTCATTTCAGGATCATCTTTAATCCATCTGTACGCCGTTTGAATATACGAATAAAAAAGTGAATTACCATTACTAGAGATACGATAAGGTATTCCCCATAACGCATTAACAAACATTCTTAACGCTTGAGACGTTGCTTCATAATCATTATCACGATTAGGATTAGAAGTGCTAAACGCCTGTTCTCCTAAATCTTGCATAATAACAAGAACACCGTAATCTAAATGTTTTTTGGTACTTTCAGCGCCCATTAGGATATGATCAACCTTTAAATACAGACTGGCGTTAACAAATGGGTCTGCACAATACATATAATACTTTTCATTCACATCAGCAGTATTAGTAGCATAATATATTGAGTTTTTAAATTGTGTAGGATATTTTGGACACGTTATTGTAGGAATCGCAGTATGCCCATCTCTTCCCTTTTCAAAGATTGTTTCGGCATCATATGCAAAAACATCCCCGATGCTAAATAGCACACACAGCAAAAAGAATAAACTGATTAATTTATTTTTCATAGAACACTCTTCTTTCTTTTTTTATTAACTATAATGAATGTTGTAACAGCGCCTATTGCAACTACACCCACAACAATCAATACAACAACTTTATTTTCTACAATAAAATTCCAAACAGCTGCGTACCAAGGTACATTTTGTTCAGCCATTTGTTGAGCCTCTTTTTCTTCAATCTCTTTTTCAACAGTATCTAAAAATTCATAAAATGGAATTTCATCAAAAGTAACATATTTCTCACACAAATAATATTCAGGAACTTGACTACATTGCAAATAGTAATAATAAGGATTTTTTCTTGGCAAAGTTTTATATATTGTTCTTAAACTTTCATGAACGCATTCAGTCTTAGCGGAAGCATAAACTTTTATTGTTAACGTCGTAACATTCATTATACCCTTCCAATCAAAACTTACAATGCCGCCTTCAGAATCACTATAAGAATATTTTTTCATAGAATTGTCTTGGTTATTTTCAACCGTAAAATAGAAATCTTCAGTAACATTATAAACAGATACCTTAAAATAATTATACTCTGAACGAACACATAAGCCTAATTCTTCATCCGCTTCACTACATCCAGACATCTCTTCGTCATAATAGCCTGTCATTTCTTCATATTTAACTTTAATATTAGCTACATCTTTATTAAGTTGAGCTTGTTCACTATAGCTACAAGAACTAGCGTTTACACCGCTTATACCTAGCAAAAAGCTACTTAACAATACCGCCATTATATTTCTTTTTTTCATAATTTGATATACCTTCTCTACTATTAAAAATTTTATCATATTGCAAGTGGCATTTCAATTAAAATAAGCTTTTTTCAAAAAATATTTCAAGCAAATTGAAAGCAACACCACTTTATGTTAAGATATAAAATAAGGATGGCACTATGAAAGAAAAACTTAAAAACTTAGGGAAATCAACTTTAATAATTTTTAGTTTCTTTTTCCTCTACATATCACTAATCTCATTATCATTTAAATATATAGCAAACTTAAGCGAAACCGCTCTTTTATATATTGATATATTATTTCTATCAATCTGTTCTATATATTTAATTTTTATATTTAATAAAGACTTGAGAAATAGCTTCAAACCATTTATTAAAAACTTTACTAAATCACTCAAAAAGTATATAGGTATATATTTGCTAACCTATATATTAGTTATTATTTCAAATAACCTTATTATTAAATTCGTAAGCGAGATGGCAACCAATGAAGCAGTAAACCAAAACGCCGTATTAACAAGCCCTTTAACTGCTATAATTTCAACTTGTATTTTAGCCCCTTTCTACGAAGAAGTATTATTTAGATTAAATTTTAAAAAAATTTTTAAAAACAAGTGGAAGTTCATTTTAACAACCGGGATTTTCTTTGGTAGTCTACATCTTTTAGTAGCTAAAACAACTTTGGAACTTCTATATATAATTCCCTATTCTCTTTTAGGAATAGTACTAAGTTATATTTATTATGATAGCAATAACATTTATAATTCGATATTCTTTCACGCTTTAAACAACATCATTCAAGTAATATTAATTTTAATCGGAGGTACCCTATGAAAAAATTCATTTGTATTATTATATTAATAATTTCTTTAGTGTTTTTATACGCAAAATACATCGAACCAAAACAAATTACAATCCACGAATATTCTGTAACCAGCGAAAAAATTCCCAACAACTTTGACGGAGTTAAAATCGCTCACTTTTCCGATATTTTATATACCGAAAAAACAGATGATAAATATATTGAAAAAGTAATTAATGAAATCAAAAATACAAACTCAGATATTGTTGTATTTACCGGAGGTCTTATAAATAAAAAGATTAACGATTCCGATAAAGAAAATCTTATCAATCTACTTTCTAGCATTAAACCAAAACTATATAAATATGCAATAACTGGCGATAAAGATTCCGACGCGTCAAAAGAAATCCTAAACCAAAGTAATTTTATTTTGTTAGATAACACTAGCAATTTCATATTTAACAATGACACTGAACCAATTCTAATCGCTGGTGGAGATAACTTAACTAGCGAATCATTACCAGAAGAAGAAATAACTTATAATTATAAAATTGCTTTAATCCATAAACCAGATGATTATGATAAGTTAAATAACGATTACAATCTAGTACTTGCAGGACATTCTTTAGCAGGAGAAATAAGACTTCCATTCATTGGAGCAACAATCAAAAAAGATGGAGCTAATAAATATACCGATACACTTTACTTTCATGAAGATAGTTATTTATATATATCAAATGGTATAGGTTCACAAAAAACCGGATTAAGGCTTTTAAATACACCATCAATAAACGTTTATCGATTATATTCAAAATAAAAAAACATAGTAGATATTTTATAAATATTCTACTATGTTTATATTTTTGTTTAATTTTGAAATTAAATCATCTCTTTCATATTTTGAAAAGATGTCTTTAAAATTACTATTATCCATTAGGAACATATCATAATATCTAATAAAGATTTCTTGATAATTAGTTACTCCTAATTCTCTTAAAAAGGTAATATTTTCTGTTACCAATTTTTTTTGCATTTTTATAAGTTCTAGTAATTTTTCTGGAGTTGAATCTTCGATTTCAGCAATATCATCTTTACTAAAATTTAATTTTTCTAAGAATTTCATGCTGCCATACCTCCAATATTAATCTCTAATATACTAGTGTATTCTAATTCTTCACGAATTGTTTCTTTTAATCTTCTTTCTTCTTCATCAGTAATATTTTTTCCATAAGTAATAGCATAATACATTACTTTGTCATCACCAACTACTTCATTAGTAACTAGTTTAATTAAATTATCAGTTATTGAATCATTTATTTCTTCAATTCCATAAACAGATACCATTACATGTCTAATTGAATCAGCTAATCTTTCATATCTTTCAAATGTTTCATCAACTAATCCAATAGTTTGTGGTTTACTTAAGATATCAATCAAAGGATCAGTAATCTCTGGTTCTTCAGGAACATATTCAGTAGCTTCAGTTTTATTTGGATTAAAGCTAATTACTTGTGTAACTTTGTGTCTTTCTACTGGAGCCTCAACTATAGGAGCTTCTACAACAGGAACCGCTTCAATTACAGGTTCTACAACTTCTGCTACACTATTTAAATAATCAATTCCATATTTTGCTTCAAAAGCTCTTTTTCTAAAAGGTAACTTAGAATATTTACCTTCTGGAGTTTTATATGGTTCATCAAGACTCTTTAAATAACTAATTCTTTGAGCTGCACCTTTTGAATTGATTCTAACCGGATCTTCAACATATGCACCTAGCTCACCAATTCTTTCCATTTCTTCAACTTGTTTTTTCACAAACAAAAGACCACCAGCTAAAGCTTTTTGTTGTGCTGGTCTTTGAATGCTTATTCCCTTTTCATTCAAATAATTAACTATTTGAACAAGTTCTTCTAAAGAAATTACTTCATCAGAAATACTTGGAACAAACTTATTAATTGTTGGCAAAGCATCTTTTGAATAATTCAATGCTTTTAATTTTAATGCAATGTTACTTTCCATGATAACCTTTCTAATAAGCCATTAAAGGAACATTTTTAGGTTCTAAACCACTTTCATGTAATGTTTTAATAGCACTATCTAATTCATTTAAACTATATTTAACTAAAACATTTGGATTTAAGTATATATCTTGTGGAGCTTTTCCAACGCTAGTTAACTTTTCAATCTTTAATTTCAATTCTCTATCATATAATAATTCAATATTGTCATTGAATACATCTTTATTAATTTTTAATTCTTCAATTAATGCTACGTTACTAGAAATTAATTCTTCATCATAATTTTCTAATAATTTAGCAAAATCATTACTTGTAAAATCTAAATAATCAAATCCTAATTTAGTTAGTAATTCAATTAATTTATCTTTATCTGCTTCAGAGTTTCCTACCGGAGCTACTGGAGCTGTAGGCACTGACGGTTCAACAACAGGTACTTCTACTATAGGTTTTGTAATTTCAATTGGTTCAATTTTAATCGCAGGTTCTTTAGCTTCTTCAATAACTGGTTCCGCTTCAGGTTCTGGAGTTCCAGCCAATGCTGTGAAGTCTACTACTGGAGTAACTTCCCTAGCTTCTTGAATTACTTCACCAATTGATTTTCCTGATACAGGACGATCTTTAAATGATTCTTCATAATCAAATAAACCATCTTCAGGGAACATCAATAATTTCGCAGCTTCTCTTTGTTCTTCTTCAGAGAAATTAAATTTAGCAAGCAATGAAGTTATTTCATCTCTTGTTATATTTATATTTGAACTTAATGCAAGTTCAAAATAGCGATTTAATCTACTTTGATTTGATAAAGCTTCATCTTTACGAATGCCTAATTCTTCAATTTTAGTAATCGCAGCATTCATTTCATCTTCTACTTGAACAAGTTCTTCAGCAGCTTCTTTCTTTTCAGTGGCTACTTTTTCAATTGTTAAAGGAAGAGCACTATCCACTTTACTTTTAATTGCTTCAGGATCAAAATCAATATTTAAATGTTCAATTACTGTTGCAAATTCATCTTTCTTAATAGCAGCTAAAGCAGTCTTTAATTTTTCTCCTTCTTCTGCTAAGACAGTTTCTTCTGATGTTAAATCATTAATTTTTGATTGTAACTCAGCTTTTAATGCGCTAGTACGATCTCTAGTTTCTACAGCTGTTTGTTTTTCTTTATCCATAGAAACAAGAATTACGCTGTCTTCACCGCGTAAATTATATAACTTATCTAGTAAACTTGTCATTTCTGAACTTAACACTTTCATAAATTCACACCCTTATTATGAAATAATTATAACACATCGATTAATTGATTGTAAATATCAAAAAATGGAAAATCACTTAAAAAACGGGCTATCGAACTAACAATAGAAGCGCTATGGAATATACTACTCTAGAAGAGGTGAAATTTTGAAAAATAAATATTATATATATTTGGTAATAGCCAGTATTTTGATTATTATAATTGCCATCTGGTCCTTTACAAAAGATAGACAAACTTCTACTTTAGAAAAAATAACCATCGGTGAAGTTACCCACTCTGTTTTCTATGCACCAATGTACGTTGCAATTGAAAATGGTTATTTTGAAGAAGAAGGAATCGATATTGAATTAGTTTTAACAAGTGGTGCTGATAAAGTAAGTGCTGCTGTATTATCGGGTGATGTTGAAGTCGGTTTTGCGGGAGCAGAATCTGCAATTTACATTTATGAAAAAGGCGAAAAAGATTATTTGCAAATCTTTAGCGGTTTAACAAAACGAGATGGTCAATTTATATTATCTCGAACTAAAATAGACAACTTCGAATTAGAAGACTTATATGGTAAAGAAATTCTTGTAGGTAGAAGTTCAGGAATGCCAGCATTAAATTTTCTAAATGCTTTAAAGAATGAAAATATTGATCCTAAAAAAATCAATATCAATTACAGTGTAGATTTTGCAGCTCTATCCGGAACTTTCATAGGTGATACAGGAGATTTTGTTAATCTTTTTGAACCTAATGCGCTTCGACTTGAACAAGAAGGATACGCATACGTTGTTGAAAGCATCGGAAAGCTATCAGGAGAAATGCCATACACCGCCTTTTATGCAAGAAAAAGTTATATTAAAGAAAATGAAAATACAATCAAGTCTTTTGCACAAGCGATTAACAAAGGATTAAAATTTACTCATAATAATAGCGCAGATAAAATCGCCGAAGTAATTCTTAATCAATTTCCTGATACTTCATTAAACGATTTAACTAAGCTGATTGCTAGATATAAAGAAAATGACAGTTGGCTTCAAACAACATACATTTCCGAAAAGTTGTTAGAAAATCTCGAAGACATTATGATAGACAACAATTTACTAGACAAATATGTTCCATATAAAGATTTAGTTATTAACTATGACTAATATTTTAAATGTTAACAAGTTAAAAAAGAACTATAACACCATCAAAGGAGAAGTTGAAGCAATTAATAATATTAACTTTTCAATTCAAGAAGGTGAATTTCTTTCAATAGTAGGTTCAAGTGGGTGCGGTAAATCTACTCTACTCAACATTATCGCAGGGTTAGACACTCCTACCGAAGGAACAATAGAATTTAAAGAGGATTTAAAAATTGGATATATGTTGCAGGATCACGCACTACTTCCATGGCTAACAATATTCCAAAATGCATCACTAGGACTTAAATTACAAAAAATAGATTCTAAAGAAAACTTAGATTACGTTAAAAGCTTACTTACAACATATGGTCTTGAAAAGTTTATTGATAAATACCCCGACGAACTATCTGGAGGAATGAAACAAAGAGTAGCATTAATTAGAACTCTAGCTACCAAACCAGACTTACTACTTTTAGATGAACCCTTCTCAGCTTTGGATTATCAAAGTAGATTAATGGTATCTGATGACGTTTATAAAATTATTAAAAATGAAAAGAAGACAGTTATTATGATAACCCATGATATCGCGGAGGCCATCTCACTTAGCGATGAAATTATCGTTTTATCAAAAAGACCTGCAACAATAAAAACAAAATACAAGATAAAAATGGAAAATAAAACTACTCCAATTAACAATCGTAAATGTTCAGAATTTCCAATTTATTACGATAAGATATGGAGGGATTTAGATGTATCACTCTAAAAACCAAAAAGAATTTATAAAGAAAAGAAAAAAAGAAAAAAGAATCATTTTACTAACCCAAATTTCCATTATAGCAATTATTATTTTAGGTTGGGAATTATTAACTTACTTTGAAATCATTAACTCTTTTATCTACTCTTCTCCCTCAAAAATAATGTTAACAATTAAAGATTTAGCGATTACAGGCAACTTACTTTCTCATATTATTACCACTTTATCCGAAGTCTTAATTGCTTTTACTTTGGGAATTATTTTAGGTTTTATCATATCCGTGATTTTTTATGAATATCCATTAATTGCAAAAATATTTGATCCCTTTCTCACTGTCTTAAATTCGCTTCCTAAGGTTGCTCTAGGACCAATAATAATTATCATTGCCGGAGCAAATACTAAAAGTATTATCATAATGGCTCTTTTAATAAATCTAATTGTCAGCATAACTACAATATATAATGGTTTTTTAAATACAGATAAAACAAAAATTAAAATGTTTACTACATTCAAAGCTAGTAAAACACAAATCCTTAGTAAATTAGTAATCCCTAATTCATATACAACGATCATATCGAGTTTAAAACTAAATATCGCTTTAACTCTAATTGGTGTTATAACCGGAGAATTCCTTGTTAGTAAAAAAGGAATTGGCTATTTAATTATTTATGGAACACAAGTTTTTAATTTAGACTTAGTTATGTCAGGAATACTACTATTATTAATTATTTCTTATATTTTATATAAACTTGTCATTACTTTAGAAAAAAAGCTATTACATCATTAAAAAGCCACGATTTAAATATCGTGACTTTTTTGTCTTTGTAATAGCATCTCTTCTACTGGAGCAACTCTTAATCCTTCATTTTCAAGTTCCTCTTTAGTTTTACTAATTGGACAATTTGGTTTAGTAAATGCATTAATATAAACTTCTCCAGGAATCGTTTGAAAACGCCAATTACTTTTTGAAACTCCAACCTTAGTATTAAAGAAACTATCTCCATACATTCTAGCTACTTCTGGAGTTAGCAATATATATCCGTGATCTAGTAAAAACTTTGCCATTCCCTTTTGCTTTTCTCTAATAAAGAATCCAGGATCTGGTGTTGCTAAAATTGTATCTGGTGAAAGTGCACTTACATAGAACTTTTGCATTGAACAATCTTCTTGGCTAAAAAATTGAATATATGTTGGATCTAACAAATATAAACGTTCTTGATCTTCTACCAACAACTTAACTACTAAGAAACTATGACCAATAATATGATTAGTTATCGCAAATTGCGTCATCGAAGGAATAGGTTCTAATCCTAAATCTTTCAAATAATGATATTCCATAGCCTGAGCAGTATCACATTTATTATGAAAATAAATCATTTCCGGATTTAATTTAACTCTAGTAAAATATCCTAAATTATCTAAGAAGAAACTTGTTTCTTCTTCAGTTAAAGCGGCGCCAGATTTAACTTTTTGTTCAATCCCACTTAAATAGTCATAATTTACATCATCTATAATTATAGGTTCAAAATTTGTTATATATGCCATATCTATACACCACCTATTATAATTATATCACGTATCATTTATAACACAAATATTAATAATCCTCGGAAGTTGTATTATTAATCACTTCATTATTACTTTTTTCTAACTCGTTTTTATAAAGCATTATTCCAATTAACCCTGCTAATATAATTGCAATGGATAGTGCAATTAATACCCTTTTATTCATTTATATCCCATCCTTTAGAATTAAAATATCATATAAAACAAACAATTTTTGTCAAAAAAAATACCAAGATAAATCTTGGCACTTTTTAAACTCTACTAACTTGATAAGTTTCAACATCTACAGATGTTTCTTGTCCGAATAAATCGATAATAATTGTTAAACGGTTATTTTCAGCATCAATATTGTCTACTTTTCCACTCATACCATTGAATGGTCCATCAATAATATTAACAGAATCTCCAACAGCAAGTTCAGTTTCAATATTAACACGGCTCATACCCATATTAGCTAAAATACGATCAATTTCTTGTGGTAATAATGGTGTTGGTTTAGCACCCTTTCCTGATGATCCGATAAATCCAGTTACGCCTGGAGTATTTCTTACAATATACCAAGCTTCATCTGTCATAACCATTTCTACTAAAACGTATCCAGGGAACATTTTTTTAACTTTTTCCTTTTTTACGCCATCTTTTACTTCAACTTCAGTAGTTTCTGGAACTATAACTCTAAAAATATAATCTTGCATACCCATAGATTCAGTACGCATTTCTAATTTTTCTTTTACATTTAATTCATGACCTGAATATGTATTAACAACATACCATAATTTTTCGTTTTCCATTTTTAAAACCATCCTTTAATCACAGCTAATAAGAAGTTTAATAATATAAAGAATCCACATATAACTACACATAATACAACAGTAGCAATAGTATTTTTAATTACATCTTTTAGTGTAGGCCATTTAACTAAACCCATTTCTTTTTTTACACTTTTTAAATAGCTTTCTTTTTTTACTTTTTTAGTTTTTTTTGTTTCAGCTTTTTTACCAGCAGCTTTTGCCATATTTCCTCCCAATAAAAAAACACTTCCGTGTTCACTAGTAATATACAATATATTTCCTAATAAATCAAGTGTTTTCCCTTTAATTTATGCAATATCATTTACATCGACATTTTCTACACGAAGCATGTCTGCAAATTCAATTTTAAATCTTTCTCTTTCTTTAACAAGTGCATCTGGATAAATATTTTTAGCATTACATATAGCTTTGTAAAAATGTTTAATTGTTACGATATTAGTATTATCATATAGTGCAAAAGTAAATGCATTTGATACTATAGTTAAACAGATATCTGGATATCTACTTGCTACCTCATATACTCTTTTATATTCATCAGTCATTTGAACAATAAACGTCATTATCTTTTGAATAACAAATGGTTGATATCCAATCCTTACTCCAAGTTGTTGTTCTATTTTTGGATAAGTTCCCATTAAGATTTGTACGCATGTTGCTTCATCGGCTTCTGCCACTTCAATTTTTTGAAAACGTCTTAAGAACGCTCTATCTCTTAAAATATATGTTTCATATTCATCTGTTGTTGTGGCACCAATCATTTTTATTGTTCCTCTATCTAATCCTGCCTTTAACATGTTAGCAAAGTCTAATCCACCTTCACGATTTACTAAAAGATGCGTTTCATCAATAAATACTATCGTTCTTTCTTTTTGAGCTAATTCTTTTACTAATAAATCTATTCTATTTTCTGTTTGACCTGCACTTTGAGTTGAACCAATTAAACTTGTAATATTTATTTTAATAATCGACCAGCCCTTTAAAGCATCAGGAACTAAACCCTTTTGAATTCGATAAGAAAGGCCCTCAACTATAGCAGTCTTACCTATACCTGGTTTACCTACTAAAAGAGCACTTTTTTCTGGTGTTAATAAAGTTAAAATACATTGCTTTATTTCATTATCACGAGCTATCGCTGGATCTGTTATATATGTTTTAGCAGTTAAATCTTCTCCATATCTTTCTAACATACTTATTGCTTCATTCATGTTATCACCTATTTAAAATTATACCAAATCTAACTAGCAAATGATATAATAAATTTATGAATGAAGTTTTAAATGTATTTTATAATCATGTTATCCCAGGAGCTTTACAAGGAGAAATTGACTGTGAACTATTAGTTCATATGATTTGTAATGTTTATTTTCCAGAAAATAATCGACTTTTAAAAGCAACAGATAAATATGAAGATTTAATTATTCCAACACTTATTATTAATAATCAAAATGAATTTAATAATGCTTTAATTGATTATGTTGAAACAATGTTAGCTTTTTATCAAGACTATGACTTTTCCTCAATTGATAAACAATATTATCCAGCATACATTATTGCAACGGCTTTAGCTAATATGAGTCAAAAGGATTATTTAGATCCTACAACTTATTTTAGATTAAGAACAGAAGCAATTAAACAAAATCCTTTTATTTTATCAGAAACCAAAGTTCCGGTAGCACATAGTGACGACTTTAAGGGAGATTTATACTACACAGTCAACAAAGAAAAGCCGAATGAAGAAGCTCCTTTTAGATATACTCTTTTTGTTACTGATGGCACTGATACTTACGAATTTCAAACAATAAGATTTTTTATTCACGACAAAACTGCTTATATCGGTGCTATCCAAGGAAATAAACCAGATGAAAAAACCAAATATCAAAACAAAGTAAAAAGAGTTTTATATAAAGCTAACGAAGGAATTAACTCAGAAAACGAACTATACCAAACTAATCCCGGGGCTGTGGTAGCACTTACATCTTTCATTGCCTTATTAAACAGTATGGGAATTAATAAAGTAGCAATATTACCTTATGGGATCCAAAGATGGAATGATAAAAAGATATTATTTTCTAATCTAAGCGAAAAACTTCAAAACAATAAAATCGAAGAACCCTATAAAATTAAAGTAGTAAGAGTTATTGAAAGAACATCCTCATACTTTGATAAAGTTCCAACGATTAGAAATCAATTAAAGAATTCGCTATTAAGATTTCACTACCATTTAAATGGTAGTTCATTAACGCAAGATAATGAAGAACTATTAATTGAATGCGGACAAATAACCAATGGTAATAACAACCTACTCAATGAAATTTATGGAACGTTCAACAATTTATCAACAAAAAAAGCTAATCAATTAGATTAGCTTTTTTATTTCCATAATGGCGCCCAATGTAGGACTCGAACCTACGACCTAACGGTTAACAGCCGTGCGCTCTACCGACTGAGCTAATTGGGCATCAGTACAAGTAAAATTATATTAAATTACGCTCGATATGTCAATCGCTTTTTTCCATTTTTTTAAAAATCTTGTTTATTGACCCGTTGCGTGTTTCAATAGAGCTTTAATCCCTTCTTTCTTCTTTGAGATTTTAGGTCAATAATTTTTTTCTTAATTAACTGGAAATATAGTCGTATACTCCATTCATCCCATCATATTTCAATCTGATAGTATCATTAGGAAATATGAATACGCTACCTAGCCCACCTGCACCGATCGTATAACTTTGAGAAGTTGCCAAAGACACATTCTCAATAGCATGTTGGTAGCTCCCGAAAACTGCAGCAGGATATGCATTAATGGACATATTAGCATCAATAGTACACTCTAAATAAGTTAAACTTGTATCATTTAACAAATTCATCGAAATCCCAAAACCATTTGAATGATTTTGAATGTTAGTACCATTAAAATTATACTGAACCCATTGATAACTGCCATCGTTAATCTTATAGATTTGTTGACCTTGTTGTGTTCCATTAATCACACTTAAATTTGAAAGTCTTACACCAATTACGTCAAAAGATCTTACTACAGGCATAATTTTCCAAATAGCATTTAATGTGAAAAATGCAGTATGTGCAGAATCGCTTGTTCTTGAAAATCCTAAAGATAATTGTTTATATGATGTTCCTATTAAAGTCGCTCTAGTTAAATAATTTGGACTAACAGTTTCATATTCTTCTTTTGATATTTCAGTTTCTGTAACTTCACCAGTCACATTGTTAATTTCTGTTTTAACATACTTATTTTGCACTTGAACACTATCATAATCTAAATTCATACTTTTAATTTGGTCATATTTATTTTGGTCTAAAACTGCTATATGCGCTTCAGTATAAAGTAATTTTAAATTATTATAATCTTCTTCAGGAATCACAACACCTAAGTCATTTACATAATCTTGTGCATTAACAAAATTTGGTGCACATATAAATAACAAAAGAAAACTTGCAATTAATAAATAGCACTTTTTCATATCCCGCTCTCCTTTCCAGGCAAAACTATATCCTAAAAAGTCGAATTTTGACAATCTCTTTTTCGTAGAGTTCTACTCTACGATTAATAGAGTTATATATTCTTCCAAGGTTTTACAAACACTTTCGACAGTTGAACAAACTCCAACTTGGCAATCTAAACTCCCATCATTATAGTCATAAATGTATTTTTCAAATAAAATTCGTTCAGTACCACTTTTGTTATATACACATACTATTAATAAATTCGTTTTTAAATTAAACGTTATATTTTTAATAATAATGGAGTCAGTACTGTTATAAGTTATTTTATTTGCATTAGAGTAATAACTGACAATTTCCTCTAGTTTATTATTTTTTTTATTTAACTTCCAGTTATCACCATCTTTTTTGAATCCTGCCTTCTTTAAATTAGCAACAATTTCTTCTTCAGTTAGCAAATGTAACTTTGAAACCCTTGGAGATTTAATTTCATTATCTTTAGAAATATTTGTAGATGCTAATTTAACTTCATAGACAGTATCTTCTTTTTTATTATTAGTGATTGTTACCTTAACCATTATTTTATCTTGATTAATATCGTCAGCATATTTAACCACAATATTAGAAAGTTCATTAGTATGATATATCAAGGTTTTATCACTATATATTTCAACACTTATAATATCAGTTTCTTTAATATTATAGTTCCATATATCAATATTACTTATATACAGCATACTTGTTTGATTAGTTTCCACTAAAGTTCCATGTACATTAACTTCAACACTAGAATTTTTAGTTTCTAACAAATATATTTTTGTAGAATCATAATTATTTATGAAAAATAAACATAAGAAAATTATTAATGGTATAGTTATTGCAGCATATATTGCAATCATCCGATTAATTATTTTCCTACGTTTATGTCTCTTTCTTCTTTCAAGATTATATTCTCCATCATGTAGTTCTTCTAAAAAGATATCTAAAACAGAACATAATTTAGTTTGATAAGCAATATCAGGAAATCCATTACCCTTTTCCCATTTAGATACTGTCTTATCAGAGGCACCAATTAATTCTGCTAATTGAAGTTGAGTTAGATTCTTCTCTTTTCTCAACATTACTATAAAATTTCCTACTTTATTTAAATCCATATTACTTACTCTCAGACCAAATTTTACCATTAATAAATTTTTATTTTTTGAAAATTATCTTTGTGTAAACTTTTGCCAAATTTCTCCATCCGGTTTTCTTTCAAAAGTCAATTGTTCTTTTGTTGTCGGATGTAAAAAAGATAACTTATATGCAAATAATGCTATTTGTTTCTTATCTTGGTCTCCATATAGTTGATCGCCATATAAAGGATGATTTCTCGAAGAAAATTGAACTCTTATTTGATGAAAACGTCCTGTAATTAAGTCAATGTCCATTAAAGAAAGATTATCTTTTTCCTCAATCACTTTATAATTTAAAACAGCATCTTTTCCATTCGGAGTATTTAGTAATACTTTTTTGTTTTCACATTTTTCTAATTTATCTTTAAAAGTTCCTTGCTTTTCATTTAGATAGCCTTTTACAACAGCATAATAAGACTTGTGCATTTTTCCTTCACGAATTTGATCACTTAGTCTTGAAGCCGCCTTTGAAGTCTTAGCAAAAACCATCACGCCGCCTACAGGACGATCTAAACGATGAACAAGTCCCAAATATACATTTCCTGGTTTTTGATATTTTTCTTTAAGATAAGATTTTATTAAAGTAAGCATATCTATATCATGAGTATTATCTGCTTGGGATAAAATATTTGGCTTCTTTACAACCACAATAATATGGTTATCTTCATATAAAATTTCTAAATTAGTCATTAGTTATCCACCCTGTTACACCACAAGGTAAATATAATTTACTTTCTTCAATAGGTAGTGCAATTTCATCTACTGCTACACTTGCATTTCTAAAGTGAGTCTTTAAAATATTTTCTAAAGTTAATAAAGAAAGATTAGTAGAATATGTATTAACACATACAAATAAGTAATCTTCTGCTAAGATTTGCTCACATAAAGATAATAGTCTATCTAAATCCTTTTCTATAGACCAAACTTCTTTATTAGCTCCTCTTCCATAACTCGGAGGATCCATTACAATACCATCATACTTATTACCACGTCTTATTTCTCTTTCGACAAATTTAATTACATCGTCTACTAAAAATCTAACTGGTTTATCTTGAAGTCCCGAAGATACAACATTTTCCTTAGCCCAATCATTCATTCCTTTCGAAGAATCAACATGAACTACACTAGCTCCTGCAGAAAGACACGCTACAGTTGCTCCTCCTGTATAAGCAAACAAATTTAATACTTTAATATCTTTTTTATTACTACTTTTGATTTTATCCATCATTCGTTCCCAGTTAACAGCTTGTTCTGGAAATAAACCTGTATGTTTAAAGCCCATTTGTTTGATATTAAAAGTTAAATTTTTATAATTTATTGTCCAACGTTCAGGTACTTTCTTTAAATTTTCCCAATGGCCTCCACCTGTATTTGAACGATAGTAAACTGCATCAGCTTCACTATTTTGAATTTTTGAATCATGCCAAATAATAACAGGATCTGGTCTTAATAAAGTTACATTGCCCCATTTTTCCAATTTTTGGCCGTTGCTAGCCTTAATTAATCGATAATCATTTCCAAAGTTACTAATTAACATAATTCATCACCTTTATAAATTATAAAATAATACGTTTTAAAACGCAATTTATTTACGATTCTCGCTTTAATATTTTCTCTTTTTCTTTAGGAAGTATTGTAATATGTGTGTAGCTATCAACATCTAAAGGAAAAAATTCTATTACAAAGCCATCATCCTGGAATTCCATTCTTTTTAACAGTCTTACAAAATTATCTAAAATTCTTTCTAATATTTGATTACTTTTGGTAACACTTGAAGCTCCAATATATTTGCGATATCTACCAAATAAAAAGTCTGGTGCCACCATCTTCGTAGTTCCTAACTCTCTTAACATATCTACAAATAAAGATAACGATACCACAAAGCTCGGAGAAACATTTCTAAATTTTGTTATACCTTGATTTACATCATTAACAATGTCTCTATAAGTATCATCCAAAACAACTATGCGGTCTCTACCAAATTGAACTGCAAATAAATAACATACTCCATCTTCATCAAATGCATATCTAATTAAAGGTAGATTATAACGAATCCCATCAGATTCCATATAAAAAACCATTACATAAGGAGTCTCTAATCCAGGACATTCTAAAAATCTCTGAGCATAATATTTTACACCATCTTTTTCCATCAAAAGTTTTGGACTATCAAACTCTTCGAATTGATTATTTCTAAAAAACGCTATTCTTTTATAAATAAAACTTGTTAAATCCTCAGCATCAGTAGAAGTCATATTAATAAGCAAGTTATTAAAGAAGAAAGATAAGTCATGATAATCTTCGAGTTTTGGTTTATCAGAATAAAAAGTATTTAGTTCATTTACAAATTCAATTAAAGCAACTTCTAAATCTGCTACATCTTTAACTACAATATTTGGTTTGTAGTACGATTGTTCTTTTCGAGCTTCAATTATTGCACTATTACCTAAAAATACTGTATTATATTTTCCTTTTTTCTTAAGTTCTAAAAAGAAATACTCTAGTATATTTTCTGGAATCTCAAACATATTCTTCCCTCCTTAAAGCTATGCTATTATAACACAAACTTATTTTTTTGAAAGTATTTTATACAAAGACACAAATATCTTGCTATAATAAAAAAGAAGGAATTATTTATGAAAAAAATTATTGTAATTATAACTATTTTATTATTAACATCATGTAAAGCTAGCAACAAGCCAAGTGTTAGCGAAGAATTTTTAAATACCAAAACAAATGAATTTGAATATGGAAGTCTAGTTAAATTATCCAACCTTTTCGAAGATAAGGAACTTAAATTTACCCAAGAATATTTAGATACATCTTTCATTGGAGAAAAAACTTCTTATATTGAGTTTGAAAAGAATAATCAATTATTTAAAGAGGAATATACATATTCAGTTGTAGATACAACAGAACCTCTTATTTGGATTGCAGGTTCCTACACTATAACAAAAGGTTCCGAAGATAATTTAACTAAGAAAATTATTTGTGCAGATAACCATGCAAAAAAGCCAAACTGTTATATCGAAGGCGATTATGATGTAAATAAAGTTGGAAGTTACAAATTAAAGTTTATTGCCGAAGATGAATACGGAAACAAAGAAAGTGCTAACTTTACTTTATATGTAACTAATCCAAAGAATAGTAATGGTTCTACAAATAGCAACACTAATAAGATAAGAACAGATATTAAAGATGTTATAAAAAAATATAAAAATGAAGATACAATGATTGGAATAGACGTTTCCAAATATCAAGGAGATATCAATTGGAAGAAAGTTAAGGATGCCGGAGTGGAATTTGCAATGATTCGAATGGGGACCCAATGGTACTTTGGAGAAGAATATATTATTGACCCATATTTTGAAAAAAATGCTGAAGGTGCTTTAGCTAACGATATTAAAGTTGGTATATACTTCTATTCATATGCCCGTAACGCTGAAGAAGGTAAAGAACAAGCTCAGTACGTTATAGATAATATCAAAAAATATGATATCACCTTCCCTGTTGCTTATGACTGGGAAAGCTATAGTACTTGGAATGATCTTGGTATAAGTTTATTTGATTTACAAAGTGCAGCCAATGCCTTTCAAGATGAAGTTAGAAAAGCTGGTTATACACCTATTCATTATGGAAGTAAAAATTATTTAAATGCTTTTTGGCAACCGATTAAATACGATACTTGGCTAGCACATTATACTAAGGGAACATCAGATTATGACAAAGACTACAAAATGTGGCAATTATGTAACAATGGACTGGTGGATGGTATCAGCGGTGATGTTGATATCGATGTTTATTACAAATAAAAAGA
Source organism: Bacilli bacterium (assembly GCA_017434825.1). Classification (GTDB taxonomy): domain Bacteria; phylum Bacillota_I; class Bacilli_A; order RF39; family UBA660; genus UBA6448. The sequence goes on from JAFSGC010000019.1 coordinate 42,615, forward strand.
CAGTTTTAAAAACTGTTTTTTATTTTGTAGATAATTTATTTACGATATATTCTTTAGTTTCATCATAAGATAAATTTAAACTTATTGATAATTCTGTATATAATAATTTTTCTGCTTTTTTAAAATAAAAATCATCTTTTTCACCAATCTTTTTACCTTCATCTACTCGTTTTAAATTTCTTAAATATGTAGTTTTGATAATTTTTATTAAATCCTCTAAAGATGAAGAAGCTAGTAAAGCTTGATATTCATGTTCTAACATTTTTTCATTTAAATCTAATGTTTCTATTTCACTCATATGTTCAATTAAGTTTTCCGCTTCATCTTTTGTTAAGACATTTCTTAGAAACTCGTTTGAAGCTGGAACTTTTAATGACAAACTATCATCACTAAGCGGAGATAAAGCATAATATGCCTCTCCTCGCATTTCCAAAATGTCTTTTACAACACAAACATCCTTACAATATACTAAATAATCTCCTTTTTGATACATTATTTCCTCCCTATAATAAAAAAAGTAGCTATTAAACTGGACTTACGCCATTAATAGCTACTCGTTTATGTAAGAAAATTATATCATTTTTTATCGGTTTATGTAAGTGAAAAACTACTTATTTAAAGTTACATAAATCAGTTCCGGATGGTTATTAATTCGAATTGGGCACAAACTATTTCCAATTCCCCTACTGATTACTACACTAGTTTTATTTTGCTCATGAACTCCTGAGGTAAATTTTGGGAAGAACCCTTGATTCGGAGCAATAATTGGTCCAATAAATGGAATTATTATTTGTCCTCCATGAGCATGACCATGAAATGCCACATCAATATTATTTTTTACTAAAACTTCCATTAACTCTGGTCTATGTAAAAGTACTACATTAAATGATTTAGAAACTAAAGATTTCAAATAATTATCAACAATTTTTTTCATTTGTTCAGAATTTAACTCTCCAGTTTCAAACGATGGATCTTGCAAACCAATTAGTTCAATAGTCTCTTTTCTATTTTTTAACGTAACTTTTTCATTTTCTAAAACTGTTATTCCAAGTTTAGTTAACTCTTTTTTAAACTTAGGATAATCTTTAATTCTTGATTCATGATTTCCTGCAACATAATAAATTGGAATGTCTTTTACTTGTTTTATAAATTCAAGAGATATATTCATATTTGTTCTTCTTGAGTCTATAAAATCACCAGTAATCGCTAAAATATCAGGCCTATTTTTTAACAATGATTTCAATATATTCTTCTTAAGTTTATTAGATTTAGTGTTATGAAAATCCGAGATATGTGCTATTTTATATCCATTAAATTCTTTAGGCAATTTTTCATTTTTGATTTTATAATTTGTTACATCTAAAGTTGTAAGTTCCCAATATAAATATATAAACAATATAACTATTATTAATACTATTACGATAACTTCGATTCCCATTATTTATCCCTTACTTTCAAATATGATTATAACATAAATATATTTGTTCATACTAATAATATGAAATATAAAAATATAAGTATTTGGTCAGATGCAAAACAAGAAAATGTTTGTGAAAATTTAAGTAGTAATATTGATGTAGACGTTTTAATTATCGGCGGAGGAATTACCGGTTTAAGTACTGCTTATCACCTAATTAATAGCAATTTAAAAGTTTGCCTCGTAGACAAAAATGAAATTGCCTCGGGAGTAACTTGTCGTACAACAGGAAAACTTACATACCTACAGGAAAACATATTATCTAAAGTTGCTAAGTATCATGGAATTAGTAAAGCAAAAGATTATTTAGATTCCCAAATTGATGCAATAAATTTAGTTAAAGCAATCATTACAAAAGAAAATATCAGCTGCGATTTACAAGAAGTCAGTTCATATATTTTCTCTAACGATAAAGTAAACAAAATAAAAAAAGAAATGGATTTATTAAACAAATTAAATGTAAAATTAGAACCTGCTACTACTTTACCAAATGGTAAATGTTTTAATTATGGATTTTTTGTTAAAGACACCTACGTATTTCATCCTATTAAATATTTGCACGCAATAAAAAATATTTGTTTAAATAATAATATTAATATTTATGAAAATACTAAAGTAATATCAATTAACTATGAAAATTCGATATATGAATGTGTCACAGAAACCGGAACTATAAAAGCGAAATACGTTGTGTTAGCGATGCACTATCCCTACTTTTTATTTCCATTCCTATTACCACTTAAAACTACAATTGAAAAATCTTACATCAAAGCATACGAAGTTAGTTGCGACAATAAATTCAGTGCAATCACAATATCTAAGCCCACAATTTCCATGAGATTTCACCAAACAAAAGATAAATGCTATCAACTATACTTAAATAATTCACATAATTCTTGTGTTAAATTTAACGATAAAGAATGTTTTAAAGATTTAACAAATGTAAACAACCAAGAACCTGAATATCTATGGTCAAATAAAGATATCATTACTAACGATGCACTCCCTTTTATCGGGCCAATTGATGATACTAACACTTTACTAATCGGTACCGGATATAACACTTGGGGAATGACCAATGGTTCTATCGCAGGTAAAATACTATCAGACATTATTTTAAATAAGGAAAATAAATATGTAAAATTATTTTCACCCAAAAGAAGTCTAAATTTAGGTAAAATTATTAACTTACCAGTTTCAATTGGTTCAAGTGCTTGCGCTATTGTAAAAACCAAAATCCATAAGAATAAAGAATGGTATCCTGATAACGTAAGGTTTGAAACTAGAAAGGGTAAAAACATTGCAATTTATACAGATGAAAATAAAAAGGAACATATAGTTTATAACATATGTCCCCATTTAAAATGTAGTTTATTATTTAATGATGTTGAAAAAACGTGGGATTGTCCATGTCATGGATCCCGTTTTGATATTGATGGAAATACAATCGAAGGTCCAAGCAATTACAACATTACATATAAAGATAATTAAAATAACGGAGAAAATACTTTTAATACTTTCGTCACTAATTTTTTTAATCCTTTGAGCTTTGCTTTATCTTTTGTTATTTCTTTAGATATTTTTCTTGAATCTCTTTTTAAATCTGAGCAGTTGATTTAGAATACTTTGTATTTTTATTCAATATCTCTTTTTGCTTTTTTAAATGCTCTTCTTGTTCTTTTTTTATACGCAATTTTGCTTCTGCTATTGTTTCATCTGAGCGACGTAAAAATAAATCTACAAATTTATCTTCAATTTTCTTATAACTACCAACTACAGCATCTTCAATTTTTTTATTTGCATCAGTAACTTTAGACATTATTTCACCCCCTCATTAAATTTATCAATATGTCATTAGTATAATAAAACAAAACACTTGATTCAATCAGCAAATTCAAAGATTTTGTTGAAATAATTATAAAAAAAAAGAAGCTTAGCGCTTCATTTAATTTTTGGGTAAATCTATATTATCAATTGCTCCCATATCATAAACTGTATAACCTAAAGAGTTTAGTGTTTGTGTAGCCATTTGACTACGTCCTCCGCTTTTACAATATACTAGGATATCTTTACTTTTATCAAGTTCAATATTTTCATCAATTGTTGTGTAAGGAATATTAACTGCTCCCTCAATATGAGATTCATTAAACTCCGCTTCAGTTCGTACATCCAGTATAATATAATTATTTTCTTCTATAATACTGTTTAGTTGTTCCGAAGTAATCACTTCACTAATTAAACCGTCTGTGTTTTTGGTATTACCACATCCACATAAAAATAATAAACAAACAATTACTAAAACTTTCTTCATTATGACACCTTCATTCATTTTAATTATACCACACCAAAATATATCCAAGTATTTTTTTAGCAAGAAAAAAGTGAAATCAAAATTTGATTTCACTATAATTTCCTAATGGGGCGAAATGTGGGAATCGAACCCACGCGTAACAGAGCCACAATCTGCCGTGTTAACCACTTCACCAATTCCGCCATAAATGCAATATTAGAATATCAAAAAAACTAAGTATTTGCAAGTATTTAATTAATTTATTTTTGTATCATCTAATATTTTACGCATTTTTAGTTTTATTCTTTGAATTGTATTATCAATTTGTTTCGGAGTTTTTTCTAAAATTTTCGCTATTTCTTGATAAGAAACTTCATTTAACATAAATGTAAATACTTTGTATTCAAACTCTGATAAGTGTTCTTTTGCTAAGCTTACAATTTCATCAAAAGTTTCAAATGAAGTTAAATTTGTTAACGGGTCAAACTTATTATCATCACTAATCATATCAATTAATGGAGTATGCCCATCTCCATGTGCTGTGTCTAAAGATAAAGCATCTTTTAACATTTGCGCCTTTTGAGTAGTAAATTTAGATAAATATTTAATAACTCTTCTTTCAATACATAAACTTAGAAATGTTTTTAAAGATGCATTTTTATTATCCGCATAAGAGTTAATTCCATCACTAAATCCATATGACGCTTCACAACGTAGTTCTTGTTCATCAATTTGAAACATTTTAATAAAATTATTATATTTCCTAATTAAGACATCTATCAAATAACCATATTCATCATAAATTATATTCTTAATATTTTCTTCATCTTCAGGAAGAAGGCTAATTAATTCACTATCAGTAATATCAAGACTATTCTTCATATGTCCCCATTTCATATAGTAATACTCCTGCACTAACGGAAGCATTTAAACTATTAATCTTCCCCTTCATTGGAAGAGACACTATAACATCTGAATTTTTTCTAACAATTTGTGAAACCCCTTCACCTTCGCTACCAATTACTAAAACTTTTTTAGGAGCATAATTTATTTTCTTGTAATGTTGTCCATCCATATCCGCAGTATAAATAAAGTATCCATCCTCTTTTAGCTTGTTAATAGCGTTAACTAAATTAGATACCATTATAATCTTAACATTATTAATTGCCCCAACACTAGTTTTATAAACAGTATCATTAACAAGTACACTACGATCTTTAGGAATAATTATTGACTCTACTCCCATACATTCACAAGTTCTAATAATTGCTCCAAAGTTATGAGGATCAGATAGATGATCAAGCATTACAACTAAGTTTCCTGTGATATCTTCGTAGTTATAATATTCATAATCAAAAATATCAATTACAATACCTTGATGATTTCCTTTTACTTTCTTATCTAAAATACTATTGTCAACAAAATCATACTTAATATTATTCTCGTGTAAATAAACTAAATATTCTTTTCGGGCTACATAAACTTTCTTTATTTGTTTTTTGTCAAGTTCATGTAAGACATTTTTTCCATAAACTAGCATAATATCACTCCCTAAACCACTTGCTTTTGTAATCTTATTATACCAAAACAATTGCATAAAGTAATTAAAAAGTTTACACCAATAAAGTGTACATAATTTTTACTACCAATTTCCAAAAAAATCCCTATAGATATGATATTTATTATATAATAAATGTAAAGTAAGGAAGTGATCATATGAAGTGCGCAATGATAAAAGGCGTAAAATTAATTGAAACAAGTGAAATTAATGAACCACAAAGCGGAAAAGGAAATGTTATTGTTGATATCAAAAAAGCTGGTATATGTGGTTCTGACATTCACAACTGGGATTTAGGAGCTCCCGAAGGTTTAGTTATGGGACATGAATTTTGTGGAGTTGTTACCGATCCAGGTGCAAGAGATGATTTAAAAGTTGGCGACCGTGTTACTGCTCTACCGATATCACCATGTCGCGCATGCCCTGCTTGTGACAGTGGAAATTACCAATATTGCCCTCAAACATGGGCTAAAGCTGTAGGATTAAGTTTAGATAATCCTGGTGCTTATGCTCCAAAATGCGCAATTAGACCAGATATGGTTGTTAAAGTGCCAGATTCAGTAACAGATAACGAAGTTGCTATGATTGAACCTGCTGCTGTTGCATTACACGCAGTTCACTTAGCAGATTTAGAAGTTGGAAACAAAGTGCTAGTTATTGGTGCTGGAGTTATCGGAGACTTATGTGCATTATTTGCTAAACTAAATGGTGCTAGTTATGTTGCAGTTTCAGAAACTAACGAAAAACGTGGAGAAAAAAGTGTTAAACTAAATTGTGCTGATGAATGGTTTAATGCCAAAGATGCAAACTTTATGCAAAACGTATTAAAAGAATGTCCTTATGGCTATGATGTTGTTATTGATTGTTCAGGAAACTCTGCTGCAGTTACAACTGCACTAGCAACAGTTAGACCTAATGGTTGTGTTGTTTTAGTAGGAGTTTCTGTAGAAAATATTAGCATTCCTTCTGCTCTACTTGTCACTCGTGAATTAAAGGTATACGGAGCAATCGCTTATACAGTTCAAGAATTTAGAGATTGCATTGATTTAATTTATCGTAAACGTATTAATGTAGAACAATTTGTTGATGACGTTGTATCTATAGATGAAGTACAAAGATCTTTTGAAAGATTAACATGCGGAACTGATGACGCTATTAAAATACTTATTGATCCAAATAAAAACTAGCAAATGCTAGTTTTTCCTAAATTGAAATCTCAACCGCACCACTCGGTGCGGTTTTTTGATACAATAAAAAAGAGCCACACCCGGCAAGGAGGACTCTTAAAATGAATTATACCCAATTGACAGAAAAAAAGAAAGTAGAAATCGATATTTTG
>JAFSGC010000005.1 GCA_017434825.1 Bacilli bacterium
AGCGCTACTCAATGTACAGTTACATGTGGCGGAGGAACAGAATATTATGTTGAATCTTACAAAGATGCATATTTAGATGCGACTTGTCCTGATGTTACTGTAAATACGGGAGAGAGTTGTAATACTCAAGCATGTTGTAGCGAGGGAACATGGACTAAAGGCGATTGCACATTCTATGGGTATAGAGAATATGAAAGATACAACGAATGTAAAGGCGAATGGGAGTATGAAACACGCACTAAAGCGTGCGCAGGCCCAGACTTCGATTGTTATTGGACTGATTGCGAAGATGGCGTAACAGAGGAAATTTGTTACTACTACTATGGTGACGAATTACAAGATTGGGCCAGAGACGAAGATACATGCGAAGACCCGGACGCTGATATTAAAGGAACGACGCCATCAATAACTCCAAACGGAAACATTGGTACGCGATATGATGACAACTGCAATTCGTATTTTATTACTACCTGCGCTAGTGCCAGTAATGATTCACTGTGTAATTACACTCAAATAAATGGTAGATCTCAGTCTGGCACAATTAGAAGAGGAAATTTAAAAACTGCCTTACCAGCTAGTTGTAATCAGCCGACTACTACGACCAAAGATATATGTGATTACGACGGATCAGAGCTGTTTGGAAGATATAAAGGACATATAACCGGATCGAATGGTGAGAAAAACTACGGCACCTGGTATGGGTCGCTTAGCTTCTCGTATCAATGTTATAATGGCGCCGGATGTTATAGAAGCAATGGTTATGAGAGAATTTGCGTAGCTGATGAATGCGGAATATACAAAGGATGGACAGCAAAACAAATTAAGGATGCCAAAGGTTGCGACTTTTCAAGATTTTGGTGTTCTTGCGCACATGAAGGGAAGTTCTAATGAAAAATAAAATACTATTAATACTAGGAATATTAATTATACTGTTTGGGATAATTGGAGGCGCATACTTTCTTATGAAAGATGAGCCTTCTTCCCCAACGTCAAATCCGGAAAATGGAGAAAAATATCCTGGCACCGGCGGCGAAGAACTTAGAGAGGACTTCTACGACTGGGAAACTGAACTTAATGACAAAATGCTTAAAATGCTTAACGAAGTTTATCCAGAAAATCATAAATTTGATTTAAATACGGGCGAAACATTGGAAATAAATTTAAATGCATTTGATAAAAAATATAAGCTGGATACTTCTGATTTTAATAACGAAAACGTTAAGTGCGATGTATATAAATCCAAAGTAATTGTTTCAAACGATAGTGAATATGGAATAATGCGCGGAGCTCAAGTAGTTTGCGAAAAATTAAAATAAGCAAAAGATAGTTTAAATAGCTATCTTTTTTTGTTATACTTATACTAGAGAAAAGTAGGGATAAAATGAAAAAGAAAAAAGGATTTACTTTAGTGGAGTTACTAGTAGCAATTGTTATATTAGGTTCAATATTAACCTTGGGAGCGTTAGTGGTCTCATCGGTTAATAAAAATGTAAAAGAAAAGCAATTGCAAAATCTTGAATCTTCAATAAAGGTTGCTGCTAGAAAATATGTAAATGACACAGGTATCAAAAAAGTTTATGTTGAAACTTTAGTTGAAGAAGGCCTTATAGAGGCTGATGATGAACAAATGGATATTCAAAACCCAATAGATAATACTTCTATGAAATGTTATATAGTAGATTTTTCTACAGACCTTGAAAATCCACAATTAGTCCCAGGTACTGCTGACGGGGACAATAATTGCCCACCTGAAAGAATAAATGATTCAAATATCTTCTTAACATATTGTTTGGTTCCAAATGGGATTTCTGATTGTACTCCTACAACTAAATTAACAAACACAAGTGCTATATATAATAAATGGGTTAATCAAAATATAATACTAGGAGTTGATTATTCTGCATGGAAAGCCAAAGAAGCAGACTTTAATCCTGAAAATTTACAAATAAATTGGATTACCCCATATAATCCAACTGGCGTTATTCAGGGAGAAAAATATCCTGTAGAATTACCAAGCTCAAATTATATTGATAATTTATACCAAGTAAAACTTCATTATAATGGCAAAGATTATGTAACTTCAGGAAGAATAAAAATAGACATGCAAGTTCCTGTAGTAAAAGACATGATAGTAGAAAGTTTAAATAAATGGACAACCAAGAAAAAAATGACTCTTCAACTCGAAGACAAAGAATCTGGTTTATTGGCATATTCAATATCAACTTCTAATAATGTATCAGACGTTGAATGGACCAATGTTGACGGAAAGTCATCAACAATTAGAAAAGACATATTAGAAAACGGAACATACTATGTATGGGTTAAAGATTTAGCAGGTAATACCAATGAAGCTAGCATAGAAGATTCAAAAATAGAAATTAATAAGATTGATAATATACCACCAACATGCACTAATAGTGGCGACAACGAGACTTGGACGAATGAAGATATTATTATTTATTGGGGGTGTGCCGATGAAGGCGGATCTGATTGCGAAATTTCTTCTGGAGGATCTAAAGAATATGATGAAACAACTAAAACAGATACTATTGCCGAGTATATAGTAAAAGATAATGCTGGAAATGAAACAAAGTGTGATTCTCGTATTGCAAAAGTCTATGTGGACAAAACCGTACCTGAATGCACTCATGGCGGTGATAGCACAGAATGGACTAATGGAAACAGAGTCATAACTTGGGGATGTAACGATGAAGATTCAAAGTGCGATCCAAATAATAGTGGAGATAAGAAAGAGTATGATAAAACAACTAAAACAGCCACAATTAACGAATATATAATAAAAGACAATGCTGGAAACGAAACAAAATGTGAATCGCGAATAGCCAATATATATGTAGATAAAACAAAGCCAACTTGCGCTATTCCGTCGGGATATACAACGTGGACAAATAGTAACAGAACAATAACTTGGGGATGTAACGATGAAGATTCAAAGTGCGATTCAAATAATAGTGGAGATAAAAAAGATTACACTACTACTACCACAACTGATTATATTAATGACTACACAATAAAAGATAACGCGGGTAATAAGCAAGAATGCAAAGTTGGAAGCGTAGGAGTTTATGTTGATAAGGAGAATCCTGTAATTCAATCATTCACAATTACAAGCAATCAAGCAGATTACAATTCTAAAAATGTTACTTTATCTATAGAGGCGTCAGATGAATACAGTAAAGTAGATAAAATTTGTATAACAACCTCTAAAAAGAGTGATAATTGTACTTGGCTGAACATGACAAGCGATACTTACACAAATACTGATTATAACATCTCTACAGATGAAGGAACTGGAGATACCAAAACATTATATGCTTTTGTAAAAGACAAAGCGGGTAATATTTCAAACTCTACTAAAGCAACATATACTTTATATGATGAATGCGATGAAACGGACTACGTAGATACAATTTATTATTGTGAAGATGATAATGACTGTGGGGGAGCTCAATATAGCTACAAGATAAAAACTGATACATATTTAGGAACAAGCTGTAATACGACTCCAAAGAAAACTGGTGAAACTTGTAATTCTGGGTGCGAAGAACCTGAGGAAGATACTGGTGATGAGTATGCATGTGGTTCAGCGCCAGGTGATAGCTACACCGAACACATTTGTGAGAAGCGATGTATACTTGCATCAAACAAAAAAGTAAAAATAACGTGGTGTGAACCTACAAACAAATCAGATGCCAAATGTCATTATGAAGATGGAAATACTACAAAAGAGATTTTAAGAAATAATTTAGGACCCGAGACTTCGTGTGCCACATCAAATGAGACAAACGCAAATAAATGTTCTTCAAAAAAAGGGACTTATTACGATTCCGATTGTAACGCGTATAATATAACTTGCTGCACTAGCGGATCGTGTGAATATGATGAACGAAACGGGGTTGAAATCAAAGGCACAGTTAAAGAAACAAAGTTAAGTTCTAGTTTATCCCAAAAATGTAAAACAAAAATAATTTGCGCTATTTGGCTGGGAAAATCAAATGGAAAAGCGAAGTTCTATATGAATAAAAGCATTCCGGAATGCGAAATTATAAAACACGAAAAACTTAGTGGTAAATGTACAATGGAAAATGGTGGGACTTACTATTTTTTAGGAAATTATTCTTCAGCGGTTAACCAAGGCTGTGGCTGGAAAATTTATACTGCCGGAAAAGTTCTTTCGTATCAAGGCGAAGATAGGAGCGATAAGAAATGGGTAACATATGACTGTGGAAACGGGAAATTTTGTACTGATAGTTGTGAGCCTGGAAAAGGCGCTTGTTCAAATTAGGGAGTAATATGAAAAAGATAATATATATAATATTAATAATATCAATTATTGTTTTAATTGCCGTTATATCCTTTTTGAAGGGGGTTGAAGATAATAAAGATCCAATACTTATCGGATGCGTTCAAAAAGGAAACATTTGTAATGAAGCCGCCATTTCTTCGGGAGTTCCTGTTGAAATTAAAGTAAATGATTCCCAAAAAATAAAATTTTATGTTATTGATAACACAGAAGATAATATGACTTTATTAATGGCAGAAAACCTTGAAGATAATGTTAATTGGCATAATGAACTTATCAATATTAAAGGTCCGGTAACAGCGATGGAAGTTTTAGGCGAAAATACTAAATCTTGGAGCTTAATTGAAAATATAAATAATTATACCTATGATGACTATGGATTAAAGTATTTTAATAAGAAATGTTCGTCTATAGATATAAGCGGTTATGATTGTTCGGATGATATCTATGAAGTTAGAGGGTATAAAAAAATAGTATTATCTAATAGTTCTTATATAGAATGGAATTTACCTGAAGAAGATGCCATTTATAATTTTGATAATAAGACTTTTAAAGCTCGATTGATTACGGTTGAAGAACTTACTAAATTATTGTCAAAAGGTGAAAATAAATGGTTAATAAGTAATTTAAATGAAAATGAAGGGTATTGGACGCTAAGCTCATCCACTGTTCAAAAAACTGATTATAACGCAGGTGCATATGCTGTAATAAATCTAGAGGGTAAACCAGTAATTGAACCGGCATATGTAGATATTTATAATAATGACTATAAAATTGGAATTAGACCGGTAATTGTAGTTGATAAAAGATAGTTTAAAACACTATCTTTTTTTGTTATAATTAATGTACAGGTGAAATATGAAAAAAATAGTTTTAATAGATGGAAATAATTTAATGTTTCGTAGTTATTATGCAACAGCTTATAATGGCAATATGATGCGTAACAGCAAGGATTTTCCAACAAATGCATTGTATGGTTTTACTACAATGATTAATAAAATAATATCTGAAGAAGAGCCTAGCTATATTGCTGTAGCTTTTGATATTGGTAAGAACTTTCGAAAACAAGAATTTGATTTTTATAAAGAAGGTCGTAATGCCACTCCGGAAGAATTAAAAATGCAAATGCCAATTGCAAGAAATCTTTTAGATGCAATGGGAATCTGCCATTTAGAATTAGAACCGTATGAAGCAGATGATATCATCGGGACTTTAGTAAAAAAAGTTGATGAGGATAATAATTTTGATGCAACTATTATTTCTAGCGACAAGGATTTACTTCAATTAATCAATTATGAAACTGACGTAAAACTTTTAAAGCAAACAGGATATATTAGATATAATGAAAAAACTTTCTTTGATGATTATCAAATAGAACCGAAGAAAATAATCGATTTAAAAGCATTAATGGGAGATGCTTCGGATAACATTCCTGGTGTTAAAGGAATAGGAGAAAAAACAGCACTTAAACTCTTGGTGGAATATGGTTCCTTAGAAAATATTTATGAAAACATAGATAATATTAAAGGTAGTGTTCATGACAAACTAGTAAACGATAAAGATAACGCATTTATGTCTCAAAAAATAGCTACTATTTATACTGATGTTCCGTTGAAAGTTGAACTAGAAAATTTAAAATATAATGGACCCGATTTTGAAAAATTAAAAGAGCTTTATACAGAACTTGAGTTTCATTCATTTTTAAAAAATTTAAATGTTCCAAAAGAAGTTAAAGAATATAAGTATATCAGTGTAGATGAGACGATAAACGTTGTTTTAAAAGATGAAGTTGCGTTATACATTACTACTGACAGCGAAGTATATACAAAAGCTAAGATTATTGGAGCAGCGGTTACTGATGGTAAATATTCATACTACTTTGATAAGGATAATCTAGGTAGACTTAACGATGTTCTTAACAATAAAAAAGTCATTACTTATGATCATAAAAAGAACTTATATTATTTAACTAGTGAAATGACTTTGCTAGATGACTTGATGATTAGTGCATATTTACTTAATTATAATGTTAAAGATGACCTGGCATTTTTAGCTTCTTCTTTTGGGGAAGAAATAGAGTATCACTCGGTATTAAATAAAAATTTAAATGTTGATGAAATAGCTAAAAATACTGTACAAAGAGCTAATTTGATTTTTGAAACAAATAAAATTTTAAGAGAAAAATTAGAAAGCGAAGAGTTAATAGAATTGTATGAAACCATAGAATTACCACTTATCAAAGTATTATCTGATATGGAAAAAGCTGGAGTTAAAGTAGACAGAGATGTCTTGATAACTCAAGGAAATGATATATCAAATAAACTTGAAGAACTAACTCAAAAAATATATGAACAAGCTGGCGAAGAATTTAATATAGCTTCAGTTAAACAACTTGGAGAGGTTCTTTTTGAAAAATTACAAATTGCTAAAGGAAAGAAAAATAAAACTGGATATAAGACTGATGTAGCTACTTTGGAAAAATTAAAAGATGAACACCCAATTATTGAACTAATATTGGAGTATCGTAACTTAGCAAAATTGAAATCAACATATATTGAAGGTCTACAAAACTGTATCTTTGCTGATGGCAAAATTCATACAATATTTAAACAAACTATTGCTAGAACCGGAAGACTTTCTTCAGTTGAACCAAATTTACAAAATATACCTGTTAGAGAAGAACTAGGAAGAAAGATAAGGGAAGCGTTTATTCCCGAAAATGATTTATTTTTAAGCTGCGACTATTCACAAATTGAGCTTAGACTACTTGCACACATTGCAAATTGCCCTAGTATGATTGAAACATTTAATAATAATGGTGATATTCATACTAAAGTTGCTAGTGATATTAATGGCGTTGATCCTAGCGAAGTGACTAAAGATATGCGTTCAAAGGCTAAATCAGTAATATTTGGAATTGTGTATGGCATTAGCAGCTATGGATTAATGGAAAATATTCATGTAAATAAAAAAGAAGCCGATTACTTCATTGAAAAATATTATGCTCTATATCCCGAAGTAAAAGCTTATATGACAAATACAGTTGAAAGAGCAAAAGAATGTGGATATGTAAAAACGATGTTTAAGCGTAAAAGAATTATTGATGAAATTAATAATTCAAATTATATGATTCGTCAAACTGGAGAAAGAATGGCAATTAATACTCCAATCCAAGGAACTGCTGCTGATATTATTAAACTAGCCATGATTAAGATAAAAGAGGCCTTTACAAAGGAAAATATTAAAAGTAAAATGTTATTGCAAGTTCATGACGAATTAATTTTTGATGTTAAACAGGAAGAACTTGATAAAGTTACAGAGATTGTAACTAAAACTATGGAAAGTGTTATTGATTTAAAAGTACCACTTAAAGTAAGTACAGATACAGGTAAAAACTGGTATGACACAAAATAGGGAGAAAATATGACATATAATGAAATAAAAGGGAAATATAAGAACTTTATCTATGAAAAATTTGAGGTTATTGAATTTCCAGAAAGCTATAAAGTTGTATATTATTTTGAAATCGAAGGATTAAAGAAATTTACTCCAAGTTTAGAAATTGAAAAAAAATATATTAAAAATCCAAGTATCAATAAAGATTTTCTAAATGATTTGCTGTTTCATGTTGGACTAGTAGAACTAGTTAGCTACTGGAAATGTGCGATGTGCGAAAATGTAATTATTAAGGCTGGTCTTTTAGATGAAAAGCAAATAAATTGGTTTAAGAAAATGTATTATTATGGCCTTGGTGAATTTATGTATATAAATAACATCGATATAAGTATTGAAGACTTTATGCATATTCATGTAGAGGCACCAAAAATAGCTTATAACGTTAATTACGAAGGCCAAGGCAATTTAATTGCCATTGGTGGAGGAAAAGACTCTAATGTAAGTTTAAATTTATTAAAAAACATGTACGATGATAATGATGCATTTATGATTAATCCTAAAGCTGTACATTATGAGTGTGCTAAAGTTGGAGGATACGAAAACAAAAGTATAATAGTTAAAAGGAACTTAGACCAAGGCTTAATAGAACTAAATAAAGAAGGTTTTTTAAACGGTCATACACCATTTTCAGCATTAGTATCATTTGTATCACTGCTTACAGCATATTTAACTAATAAAAAGTATATTATCTTATCAAATGAGAGTAGTGCAAACGAAAGCAATGTTGAAGGAACTAAAATAAATCATCAATATTCAAAAAGCTATGAATATGAATGTGATTTCAATAATTACGTAAAAGATAATTTTGCAGTAGATATTCACTATTTTAGTTTATTAAGGCCGCTTGCAGAAATTCAAATTGCAATGTTATTTGCTAAGTTCAAAGAATATCATAGCGTATTTAAGAGTTGCAACGTAGGCAGTAAAGCAGAACCATGGCATTGGTGTTGTAACTGTCCAAAATGTTTATTTGTATACATAATATTATGTCCGTTCTTAAGCGATAAAGAACTAAATGACATTTTTGGAGAAGATTTATTTACAAAAGAAGATTTATTAGAAACATTCATAGAATTAACAGGGAATTCTGTTCATAAGCCGTTTGAATGCGTAGGTACTTATGAAGAAGTAAATTATGCTATATCACGTAAGATAGAAAAATACAATGGTAAGCTTCCATATTTACTTGAATACTATCAAAAACACTTTGAAATTGTCCCAGAAAACGGATTATTAAAAAGTTTTAATACAGAAAACAATTTACCTGTAGAATTTATAGAGATTGTTAGAGGTGCAATCAATGAGTAAGATAAAAGAAATATTAGAAAATAAAAATATTGTTATATTAGGTTTTGGAAAAGAAGGAAAATCTACTTTAGAATATATCCGTAAATATTTTCCTGAGCAAAAAGTAACTGTTATGGATCAAAACTTCCAAAATATTAGTATTGAAGATGAAAATGTTCGTATCATAGACGTCAATTTCGATGAGCTGGTAAATTACGATTTAATATTTAAAGCTCCAGGAGTATCATTAAAAAGTGTTAACGTAGCTCCATTTAAAGATAAAATTACTTCACAATTACAATTATTATTGGAAACCACTAAAGGGTTTACAATTGGTGTAACTGGTTCAAAAGGAAAAAGTACAACATCATCATTAATATATAAAATGATAAATGATCAAGGATATAAATCTTATTTAGTAGGAAATATTGGAAATCCTATACTAGATGTTATAGATAATATTGATGAAGACACTTACGTTGTTATTGAGATGTCATCTCATCAACTAGAGTTTGTAAAAAATTCTCCTAATATTGGTATCATACTAAATTTATTTCCAGAACACCTTGACCATTATCGTAGTTTAGACGGATATTATAAAGCTAAATTAAATATAGCTAACTTTCAAACTAAAGATGACTATTTTATTTATTCAACTGACAATGATGATTTAAAACAATATATTACTTACGTAAACACTGAGGCTGAACGCTTTGATTTAAATTTTGAAAAGAAAGAAAATTCATATGCATATATCAATGAAGACTATATCGTAGTTGATGATGAAAAAACATTTGATATTACAACTGATATTAAACTAAAAGGAATGCATAATTTAAAAGATATTATGTTTGCATTATCTGTAGCCAGTTTATTAAACTTAGAATATGATAAGTGTATCAAAACAATAAATGAATTTGAACCTCTTGCTCATCGTATGGAACTCGTAGGAAAGTATAATGATATAATTTTCTATAACGATTCAATTGCAACGATTCCAGATGCGGCAATGAACGCTGTAAATAGCTTAGGAAATGTTAATACACTGATAATTGGTGGCATGGACAGAGGCATTGATTATTCTGGATTCATTACATATTTAAAAGAATGCGATGTCGAAAATATAATTTGTATGCCTGATACAGGAATTAAAATTATGCAAGAAATCAAAGATGTTAAGAAAACTTATGAAGCAAAAGATATTGAGACTGCAGTAGATATTGCAAAAAAAGTAACTAAGAAAGACGCGATTTGCTTATTATCTCCAGCGGCATCCAGTTATGGATTTTATAAAAATTTTGAAGAACGTGGAGATCGTTATAAAGAACATATCAAAAAGAATAATTAAAGGAAGTGATGTTAGTTGCCAGAGCTAGCAGAAGTACAAACAGTTAGAATCGTTTTAAAAAAACAAATATTAAATAAAACAATTAAGGACATAAAGATTTTGTATTCTAATATAATTGAAACAAATATTGATGTGTTTAAAGAAAAATTAATTGGAAAATGTTTTATAGATATAAAAAGAAAAGGTAAATACTTAATATTTGAAACTGAAGATCATTACCTAATTTCTCATCTTCGGATGGAAGGAAAATATTTTATAAAGCCTTTGAGTGATGAAATTAATAAACATGAACATATCATATTTAAATTTGATGATTTTGATTTAAGATATCATGATACTCGAAAATTTGGAAAAATGGCTTTAATAGAAAAAACAAATTTAGAATCTTATTTTCGTAACATTGGTCCAGATGCCAACTCGGATGTTGATGTAAGTTACCTTTATAATAAATTAAATTCTAAGAAAAAGCCCATTAAGAGCTTGCTTTTGGATCAAAGTATAATTGCCGGATTAGGAAACATTTACGTAGATGAAGTCTTATTTGCATCAAAGATTAACCCCTTGGAATTAGGCAGTAATCTGTCTTTGGCGGATTGCCAGAACATCCTAGAAAGCTCCAAAAACATTTTAGATAATGCTATAAAATATAAGGGAACAACAATTCGAAGCTATACTTCATCGCTAAATGTTGAAGGAGAATACCAAAACTATCTTAAAGTGCACACTAAAGCTGGAATGCCGTGTAATTGTGGTGATGTAATATCATGTATCAAAGTCGGAGGACGCTCAACTTATTATTGTCCTTCGTGTCAGAGGTTAAAATGAAAAATGAAAAAGTAGCAATATATTTATCTTTTTTATCAATGATCATTTTTCTGTTTAGTGCATGCATCTGTTTTATAAAAGTA
This sequence comes from Bacilli bacterium, assembly GCA_017434825.1. Classification (GTDB taxonomy): domain Bacteria; phylum Bacillota_I; class Bacilli_A; order RF39; family UBA660; genus UBA6448. The sequence continues at coordinate 11,324 of JAFSGC010000005.1, forward strand.
AATAAACGGGTAGATAATATAGAAAGTACTCCAACAGTGGCAATATTTAATTTTGATCATACATCATCTTCGATGAATATTAATCCATTTGATATGTTTAGCGCTAAAGAAGAAGCAATCGCTTCGAACACTATCGAATTATCTGTAACATACTCCGGAGCTACCGCAAAAGCTTATCCGTTTAAAATAATTATGGATAATTATACTTCATATACCAAATCTGAAGGGGTAGACGGAGTAAACTCATTTGAATATACGTATGAAATTCTTAAGGATGGAACAACGGTTCAGGAAGAAAAAGAAATTACATCATATACTGCAGGTAGTAAACTCGATTTATATGAAGAAGAATTAATGCCTTCAGACAAAACTATTAAATATTCCATTGTTTATCGGTTTTATGCTAATGAATATGACCAAAATCATTTAATGGGAACTTCACTTAGTAGTAATTTAAAAATAGAGCCAATTTCTAGCTCTAAATAAAGCCAATTTTTATTGACTAAAGTTCTAAAATATACTAAAATAAACATAGATTTTCTATGGGAAAGTGACGACTTCCATTCAAACATAGAAACGCTAAATAGCGATAAAAAATAAAGACCTAGAAATAAGGTGGTACCGCGGTGCTTTTTTCATCGCCCTTATGATTTCTAGGTCTTTTTGTTTAAAGGAGGAAATTTTATGATAACAAAACCAAAAGGATGCTACGATATTACAGGAGTAGATTCACATTTATACCGTCAAATCGAGGATACAGTACATAGTTATGCTAATGTGTATAACTATAAATATATTCGTACACCTTTATTTGAAAATGCCGAACTATTTAAAAGAGGCGTAGGTGAAAGCAGTGATATCGTTCAAAAAGAAACTTACGATTTTACAGATCGTTCTGGACGTGTAATGACATTAAGACCAGAAGGAACTGCGGGTGTTGTTCGTAATTTTATTGAAGATAAGTTATACGGTGGAGCAATCAATCCAGTTAAACAGTATTATTTAGGAACAATGTATCGTTACGAAAGACCTGGTAATGGACGAAATCGTGAATTTACACAATTTGGAGTTGAGGCGCTAGGTAGTGATGATCCGCTTATTGACGCAGAAGTTATTTCAATGTCAGTTAATATTTTAAAAGAATTAGGCTTAGATGTAACTGTTAGAATTAATAACTTAGGAAGTGTTCAATGCCGCGAAAACTACAAACAAGCATTATTACAATATTTAAAACCACATATGAGCAGCCTTTGTGAAGATTGTCAAAAAAGAGCGGAAATTAACCCGCTTAGAATATTGGATTGTAAAGTTGATGGTCAAACAGAATTCTTAAAAGGCGCTCCAAATATCTTGAATTATCAAAGTGAAGAAAGCAATGAAAGATTCCATAAAGTATTAGAATATCTTGATTATCTAGATGTAAACTATGAAATAGATCATAACCTAGTAAGAGGACTTGATTATTACGATTATATGGTTTACGAATTAGTTTTAGATGATAGTTTAGCCCTAGGAGGCGGAGGTCGTTATAATCATCTTGTAAACGAACTAGATGGTCCAACAACACCTTGCGTTGGCTTTGCCTGTGGCGTAGAAAGAATCATCAACCTACTTAAAGAAAGGTATACTGAAAATAACCAGGTTGATGTATACGTAATGGCTATTAATGAAGAAGAAAAAATGAAGGCAAATATTATCCTTCAAGATTTAAGATTAAGTGGCATAGTAGCTGAAACAAATTACCAAGAACGTGGGTTAAAAGCACAATTTAAAGATGCAGATCGTCACGGCGCTAAACAACTAATCATTTTAAATAGTGAAGATTTAGCTAAAGGATTAGTTAATATTAAAGATAATTTAACTAAGGAAGAACATAAAGTTCCTGAAGATGAAATAATAGATTATATTATAGGAGTGATATAAATGGATTTAAAAGACATTTTAAAAGATATAGAAAAACATTTAGATACTGAAGTAGAACTAAATGGTTGGATTAGAAATCATCGGCCACAAAAAGAATTTGGCTTTATAGCATTTAACGATGGAACTACACAAAGCGGAATTCAAATTGTTTATGATAACACATTAGAAAACTTTAATGAAATCTCTAAACTTTTAGTAGGATGTTCATTAAATGTAAAGGGAAAATTAGTTAAATCCGAAGGTAAAGAAGATTACGAAATTAAAGCAAACCAAATTACATTATTAGGCTCTTGTCCTGAGGATTATCCAATTCAACCTAAAAGACATACTAGAGAATTTTTAAGAGAACAAGCTTATTTAAGACCAAGAACAAATCTTTTTACTGCTGTATTTAGAGTGAGAAGTGTAGCTGCTTATGCAATTCATAAATTTTTTAATGAAAATAACTTTGTATATGTTCATACACCAATAATCACTGCAAGTGACTGTGAAGGCGCTGGAGAAATGTTCCAAGTAACTACACTAGACTTAGAAAGAGTAAATGGAAAAGCAGATTATTCAAAAGATTTCTTTGGTAAACAAGCATCACTTACTGTATCAGGTCAATTACAAGTAGAACCGTTTGCTATGAACTATAAAAAAGTATATACTTTCGGACCTACATTTAGAGCTGAAAATTCAAATACTAAAACTCACGCATCAGAATTCTGGATGATTGAACCAGAAATGGCATTTACTGATTTAAATGGTGATATGCAAGTAATGGAAGCCATGCTTAAATATGTAATTTCATATGTACTTGACAATTGTAAAGATGAAATGAAATTCTTAGATAACTTTGTAGAAAAAGGATTAGTAGAAAAACTTACAAAACTAATTAACTCTAAATTTACAAGAATTACGCATGAAGAATGTATAAGAATTTTAAAAGAATCAGGACAAAAATTTGAATTCACGCCTGAATATGGTGAAGATATTGCAAAAGAACACGAAAAATATATTACAGAACACTTTGATGGCCCAGTATTTATTTATAACTGGCCTAAAGACATTAAAGCATTCTATATGAAACAAAACGATGATGGTAAAACCGTTGCTGCTGTTGACCTTGAAGTTCCAGGCGCTGGCGAGTTAATGGGTGGAAGTCAAAGAGAAGAAGACTATGAAAAACTAGCTGCTAGAATGAAAGAATTAGATATGGAAACTGAAGGTCTTGAATGGTATTTAAACCTAAGAAAATATGGCGGTTGTGTTCATTCTGGATTTGGAATGGGATTTGAAAGATTATTAATCTATATTACAGGTGTAGACAATATTCGTGACGTTATTCCTTATCCAAGAACTCCAAAAAACTGTGAATTTTAATAAATAGAAAGGAAGTAAAATGAAAACGTTATTTAATAATAAAATTAACGAAACATATATTAATCAAACTGTTACACTACACGGATGGGTTAGTCGTGTAAGAAATTTAGGCGGACTAATCTTTATCGATTTAAGAGACCGTAGTGGATTAATTCAATTAGTAGTAAATCCCGACAACAAAAACTATGAAATTGCCAATTCATTAAAAAGTGAATATGTAATTAAAGTTACTGGTAAAGTTGTTAAAAGAGAAAATGCTAATGACAAAATCGAAACTGGAAGTATTGAAGTGATTGTAGATGAATTAAATGTTCTAAATACATCTTTAGAAGTTCCGTTTCAAATAACTGATGATGTAACAGCATTAGAAGAAACAAGACTTAAATATCGTTACTTAGATATAAGAAGACCATACATTAGTAATAAATTAGTATTAAGACATAAAATTACAATGGCTATTAGAAATTATTTAGATAGCTTAAACTTTCTAGAGGTAGAAACTCCAATTTTATGTAAAAGTACTCCGGAAGGAGCAAGAGACTACCTGGTTCCATCAAGAATCTTCAATGGCAAGTTCTTTGCTCTTCCTCAATCACCACAAATTTATAAACAATTATTAATGGTTGGAGGAATCGAAAGATATTTCCAAATAGCTAAATGTTTTAGAGATGAAGATTTAAGAGCAGACCGTCAACCAGAATTCACTCAAGTAGACGTTGAAATGAGTTTTGTTAACGAAGATGACGTAATAACTCTTGGAGAAAACTTAGTAGCACAAGTGTTTAAAGAAGTAAAAGGAATTGATATTGAGCTTCCTTTACAAAGAATGAAATATAATGATGCAATTAATCTATATGGTAGCGATAAACCAGATTTAAGATTTGAAATGGTAATCAATGATATCTCGGATGTTTTTTCAAATACAAATGTAGAATTTCTTAAAAGCACATTAAACGAAGGCGGAATCATTAATGCCATCGTTGCTAAAAATCTTGCAGATAAATATTCAAGAAAAGAAATAGACAAATTAACTGAATACGTAAAAACATATCGAGCTTCAGGATTAGCTTATATTAAGTATGGAGAAGAAATTTCTGGAAGTTTAGTTAAATCTTTAAATGAAGCTGAACTAAATAATATTAAAGAAACTTTAAACGTAGAAAATAATGATATTGTATTCATTATAAGTGGTAATAAAAAAGTTGTAAAAACTGCACTTGGAGCTTTAAGATGTAAAATAGCTTCAGATAATAATTTGATAAAAGCACATGATTATAAATTATTATGGGTAACCGATTTCCCTTCGTTTGAATGGAGCGAAGAAGAAAATCGTTTCATGGCATGTCACCATCCATTTACTTCTCCTAAAGACGAAGATGTTGATAAACTATTAACTGATAAAGCCAATTGCTATTCAAAAGCATATGACATTGTAATAAATGGATATGAAGCCGGTGGGGGAAGTATCAGAATTCATGACGGAAGTGTTCAAGAAAAAATGTTCGAAGCGCTTGAATTAACTCCACAAGACATTGAAGAAAAATTTGGTTTCTTCGTAGATGCACTAAAATACGGAACTCCACCACACGGAGGGTTTGCATTAGGCCTTGACCGTTTAACAATGTTACTTACTGAAACAGAAAACATTAGAGATGTTATAGCGTTCCCTAAAACTGCATCAAGTAATGATTTAATGAGTGAAGCTCCTAATGTAGTTGATGAATATCAATTAAAAGAATTAGGAATTGAAATCGGAGGTAAAAAAGATGAATAATTTTACCAAAGAAATGATAAATGATTATGCTGAAAAATTATTATTTGGCCTTTCTGAAGAAGAATGTACAACTCTTTTGGAAGAATTCGATATAATCAATGAAAACATGGAAATTATAAGCAATATTGCTGGTATTAGCGATGTTGATCCTCAAAGTTTTCCATGTGAATTTACTTTAACTGAATTAAGAGAAGATATTCCTGAAGAATCATTAAACATTGAGGACATTCTTGCTAATTGCGACGAAAAGATTGATCGCGTAGTTGAAGTACCAAAGGTGGTGGGATAATGAGATATTTAGATAAAGACCTACTTACAATTCATAACGCGTTAAAAAGCGGAGAAGTAACTTCAAAAGAACTTATTGAAGAAAGTATCAACGAAATAAAAAAATATAATGATCAAATTAATGCATTCAACCTAATTTGTGAAGATGCAAAAGAAGTTGAAGTAAACGATAATATTCTATCTGGAATTCCATACGGGATGAAAGACATTATTTCTACCAAAGGTGTAAGAACCACCGCTTGTTCAAACACTCTAAAAGATTACGTTCCTATTTACAATGCGGCTGCATATCAAAACTTATGTAATACTGGGGCAATAATGATTGGAAAAACAAATCTAGATGAACTTGCGATGGGAGCTACAGGAACTACTGGTAATACTGGAGCTGTTCACAATCCTTGGAATATAAATCATATTGCAGGAGGGTCTTCTGCTGGAAGTGCTGCCGCTGTTGCTTTAGGTTTAGTTCCTTATGCAATTGGAACAGATACTGGTGATTCAATTAGAAAGCCTGCTGCATTCACCGGTACAGTTGGATATAAGCCATCATATGGATTAATAAGCAGATTCGGACTTTTTGCGTTTGCTTCTTCATTAGATCATATAGGAACATTTACTAGAAACGTTAAAGATGCAGCTATTGTTGTAGATGCAATGAAAGGTGCAGATGTAAATGACATGACATCAATCAGGGATATGGATAACGTATCACTATATAATTCTATTGATGGCAATGTTAAAGGTAAAAAGTTATTTTATATTAAAGAGATTTGTGATAAAAATAATTACGATAATGAAGATACAATAAAAATTATTGATGAATTTAATAAAACGATTGAAAAAGTAAGAAATTTAGGAATTCAAGTAGATGAAGTATCAGTAGATTTTAATTTATTAAATGCAATTAAACCTGCATATGACTCAATTACATGTGCAGAAGCTACTTCAAACGATTCTAACTTAACTGGTATTATTTTTGGCCCAAGAGGAAACGGTAATAGCGTTACCGAAGTAATGAAAGACCATCGTACCAAAGGATTTTCTCCGTTTGTTAAAAGAAGATTTGTTATTGGAAGTTTTATTCTTCAAAAAGAAAATCAAGAAAAATATTTTATTAATGCAAAACGCGTAAGAAGACTAATTTGTGACAAATTTAATGAATTATTTAAAGAATACGATGGATTAATTTTACCATGTTCAGGTTCTGGAGCTACTACTTTAGAAAAAGCTCAAGATAAAATGACACGTACAAATCGTTATCGTGTACTACTAGAAAATCATTTAGCAGTAGGTAACTTCGGAGGATATCCATCCATTACAATTCCTAATGGATTTATTAATGAAATGCCAACCGGAATTAATATTACAGGAGCATTTAAAGATGATGCTAATGTATTGAATATTGCTTCTGCCATTGAAGATGAACTAGGATTTAAAAATCAAGTAGTAAAGGAGGTAAAATAATGAACTATCGTTTAGTTATTGGACTTGAAATGCACTGCGAAATGAAAAGTAATTCAAAAGTGTTTAGTCCAGCCTCTAATATATATAATAAAATTGCTAATGCTAACGTTGTAGGTATTGATCTAGGGCTTCCCGGAATATTACCTAACGTGAATAAAGAATGCGTAAGAAAAGCATTAATGGCATCTTTAATTCTTAACTGTAAGCAACCGGAATACTTAATGTTTGATCGTAAAAATTATTATTATCCTGATCTTCCAAAAGGATATCAAATTACACAAGCAACTATGCCGATAGGAGTAGATGGTCACATTGATATTGAATGTAATGGTAAAATGATTCCTATTACAATTCAAGATATCCATCTAGAAGAAGACTCTGCATCTTTAGACCATTTATCATCTACATCGCTAATTGATTATAACCGTGCAGGGGTGCCACTTTTAGAGTGTGTTACAGATCCTTGTATGCATTCAGCAGATGAAGCTGTAGCTTTCTTAGATACTATGTGTCGTATATATCAATATACTGATATATCTGAAGCAGATACTAAAAAAGGTCAAATAAGATGTGACGTAAACGTAAGTTTACAAGATGAAGAAGGTAATTTCTTAACTCCAAAAGTAGAAGTTAAAAATGTTAACTCTTTAGGTAATGTAAGAGATACAATCCTATATGAAGAACAAAGACAATGGGAACTTTATTGTGCGGGACGCGCTGATGAATTAATTCAAGAAACCCGCCGCTTTGACGAAGAAACTGGAACAACAATTCATATGCGTAGTAAAGTTGATGCTGTTGATTACAAATATTTTGTAGAACCAAACATTCCTCCGATTAAAATCGATAAAGAATATGTTAAAACTATAAAAGACTCAATCCCAATGCTTGCAACAGAACGTAAGAAAATGTATATAGATACATACCATCTAGAAGAAAAAGATGCAAATATCATCGTTAAAGATAAGAAGAATGCGGATTATTTCGAAGAATGCATCAATATAGGGATCGAACCTAAAACGGCTTGCAATTGGTTAAATGGTTTAATTATTGCATATATCAATAAAGAAGATATATCCCTAGATGATTTTTATATTAGACCAAACTTATTAAAGCAAATTATTGATAAGCAAAACGACAATACAATTTCTTCGAAACAAGCTAAAGAAGTTTTCTATAAAGCCTTAGAGGAAAAGAAAGAACCTAAAGAATTCATTTCTAAAGAAAACAGTCAAATTACCGATGAAAAAGCAATCGAAGAAATAATAGATAATATACTTGCAGCACATCCTACTCAAATTGAAGAATATCAAAATGGAAAAACTAATATGTTTGATTTCTTTGTAGGTCAAGTAATGAAGGAAACAAGAGGTAAAGCAAGTCCTATTATTACTAAAGAATTATTACGTAAAAAGATTGATAAATAAAAGCAAAGTTTAATACTTTGTTTTTTTTATGCAACTAAAAATTTACATATGTTATATAAAATTGATAGTAAAAAATATTAAAACGAGATATACTATAGCCAAGAAGTAGGTGTAGTATGAACTTTTTTGAACAGATTCTTTATTGGTTGCAGGGAGAAATGAATACTCCTACAGCATATGGTTGGTTTCATTTATTGTGTATTTTTTTAGTCGTTTTATTTATATATCTTTTGTATTTAAATAGAAAAAAATATAATGATAAGCAGTTAAAGTTAGTATTATTTACTTATGGAAGTATTGCCCTTATATTAGAGCTATTAAAGCAATTAATTTGGACATTTAATTATGACCCAGCAACTAAAATTATTACATGGGACTACGAATGGTATGCATTTCCGTTTCAATTATGCTCCACACCAATTTATGTAAGTTTAATATGTTTATTCTTAAAAAAAGGAAAAACTAGAACAGCGCTACTATCTTATTTAGCGTATGTCACAATTTTAGGAAGTATCTCTACTATCTTGATACCCGACAGTTGTTTTACAAGCGATACATTAGTTAACATTCATACCATGTGGCTTCATTTAGGTAGTTTTGTAGTATCTGTATACTTATTGATGAATAAAGAAGTAGAGGTAAATATAACTAATTTAAAAAATTCAATTAAAGTGTTTTTACTGTTTGCAACCTTAGCGTACATATCAAATATTGTAATATATAATTTAGGTATATTAAATGATGAATCTTTTAATATGTTTTACATAAGTCCATATTTTGAAAGCAGTTTGCCTGTTTTTGTTGATATCCAAAAAGTAGTTCCGCATATTGTTTTCTTATTAATTTATATTATTGCATTATCAATTGGAGCTTACATAATATATTTTATAGCAAAATTATTTTCAAAAAAGAGAAGAGCTAATTAAGCTTTTCTTTTTATATTGTAAAAACTATTTAAAAAAAGATAAATATTATGTTATAATTATAAAAGAATAAAGAGGTGTTTTTATGTTCGGGAAAATTCTATATATTAGCGATAATATAGCCCACGTTCAAAACTTAGCTAAAGGCGCAATTACGGCGGATTTAATGAACTTACATGTAATATTTGAAAGTGGAGAACAAAGAATATTAGGAGAAATAACAGAACTAAATGATGAATTAATAAAAATTCGTTTCTTAGGAGAATACATCGGTGAAAGATATATTAATGGTGTCCTTAGAAAACCTTTATTATCTTCTTCAATTAGAATAATAAATGGGCAAGAATTAATGGCTTTAGTAGGCCAATATAATGAAAATAGCTTTGTTTTGGGAGCTAGTGCAATTTATAAAGAATTTACAGTTTGCCCAAATATTAACGATTTATTTTCAAATCACTTAGCTATTTTTGGAAACTCAGGTTCAGGTAAGTCATGTGGAGTATCTAGAATTGTCCAAAATATCTTCTTAAATAAAAATACAACTTCAAAAAATGCAAATTTGTTTATTTTTGATGCTTATGGTGAATATAAAAACGCTTTTAATAAAATTAATCAAATAAATCCTGAATATAATTATAAGTTTATTACCACAAACCCAACAGATCCTACAGATGTACTATTACAAATACCTGTTAATTTACTTACTTTAGATGATTATGCATTATTATTACAAGCAAGCAGTCACACACAATTACCAATATTAGAAAGAACACTTAAATTAACTAGAATATTTGCAATGGATAGTCCAGAATCTAGAAAATATAAAAACCATTTAATCGCAAAAGCTTTACTTGCAATTTTATTTAGTAGCGAAACTACTTCACAAAAGAAAAATGAAATCTTTCAAATAATAGAAACTTGTCATACCCCAGAGTTCAATTTTGATACAACAATTCAAGGATTAGGATATACCAGATCTTTTAGTGAATGCTTCGAAATTGATTCAAATGGTTATTTTGGAGAATCTGTATTAATTACTGAATACATTTTAAAGAATATTGATGATAGTATCGAAAACATGCAACCAGATCCAATGGTAACATATACTTTAAAAGATTTTTCAAAAGCATTGGAATTCACTTTAATCAGTGAAGGTTTCTTACACAATAACACCCTAATGGATGAAGCATCAATATTACGTGTACGTATTAATACAATTGTAAATGGTATAGTAGGTAATTACTTTAATGGAACCACTTTTGTTTCTAACCAAGATTATATAAACTCTCTAAAATCATTAGGAGGACAAAAAGCCCAAATCATTAATATCAACCTTGAGGACATCGATGATATTTATGCTAAAGTTATTGTAAAAATATTCTGTAAATTATTATTTGATTATGCTAAAGGATTACAAAATAGAGCTAGTGTTCCATTCCATTTATTCTTAGAAGAAGCCCATAGATATATTCAAAAAGATAACGATACATTCTTACTTGGATATAATATCTTTGATAGAATCGCTAAAGAAGGGCGTAAATATGGAGTTTTACTTGATATTATTTCTCAGAGACCAGTTGAAATTTCAGATACAGTTATAGCTCAATGTTCAAACTTCTTAATATTTAAAATGACACATCCTCTAGATATTAAATATATTGAAGAAATGCTTCCAAACATGTCTACAGACGTAATTGAAAAACAAAAAACACTTCAACCAGGTACTTGCGTTGCATTTGGTAGCGCATTTAAGATACCGATGATTGTAAAACTTGAAATGCCAAATCCAATGCCATATTCATCAAACTGTAATGTATCTGGATGTTGGAGATAAAAAATAGTTCATTAATTTGAACTTTTTTATTTTTTTAAAAACTCATTAATAAAAGTATAATTAAAATTGCAGTAATATAACTAAGCCAAATAGATATATTTTCAAATAAATCTTTCTATTTGACCTGCAATAGATATTAAACGACCCAACATATAATCACTCATATATTTTACGTAGTTGATGTAAACATTTATTAAAAATATTTATTTGTATAACTACCTTTGATATAATTAAATTGTCTAGATTATAGTTTATCTTAGCATAAAACCGACAATGATAGATAAACGGGAATCTAATTGAATTATGGTGTTGAAGATCTACCCATTAAGTGAGTAGAAATCCTAAAGTGATTCATGTGATGCCCACCTGCGTAGAGCGGGATTTTATCACGGTAAACTATTCTAGATTTTTTTTAAAGGAATAAAATTATGTATGAGCGATTAAACGGATTATTTTCTAAAGATCAAATAAATATTTTAAATACAGCAAAAATCTTATTAGTGGGAGTAGGAGGAGTTGGGTCTGTTTGCTTTGAAATATTAATTAGAAGTGGTATTAAGAATATTACTGTAGTTGATTTTGATACATATGAAGAAAGTAATATCAATAGACAATTGCATTCAAATATAAATGTAATTGGCAAAAATAAAGTTGATGTATTAAAAAAATATGCTCAAAATATATCAAGAGATATAAAAGTTACTGTCATTAATGAATTTTTAAATAAAGATAGTAATTTAAATTATGACGACTACGATTATATTATAGATGCTTGCGACAGTATTGGGGCCAAAATTTTACTTATTACTAAAGCTAAGGAATATAATAAGAGTATCATTAGTTCTTTAGGAGTAGGCAATCGAATCGATCCTACGAAGTTAACTATAAACAGCTTAAGGAAGACTACGGGCGATCCGTTAGGGAAAAAATTAAGACATGAACTTAATAAAATTGATTTTCATGATGATGTTAAGGTTGTATCTTCATGCGAATTACCAATTAAAGCTAATCCTGTTTCCTCATACATGAGTGTATCTGCTACTGCAGGAATTTTACTTGCTGATGCAGTAATAAAGGATTTAATTAATGAAGGAAAATAATAATTTTGATTATAAAAAAATTAAAGAAATGGATGTTAACGAAATGCAAGAACTCGCAGTAAATATGCGAGCTTTTATCTTGAATAACGTTTCTAAAACCGGAGGACATTTATCATCAAACTTGGGAATAGTGGACTTAACAATTGCGATGATGAAAGTATTCGACCCACAAGAAGATATATTTTTATACGATGTTGGACATCAGTGTTATCCGTATAAGATTTTAACTGGAAGATCAGATAAATTTGATACACTTAGAAAAAAAGATGGCTTATCTGGTTTTCAATCAATAAATGAATCAGAGTACGATAAATTTGAAGCTGGTCATTCATCAACTTCAATTAGCACTGGTTTAGGCATGGCGTGCGCAAGAGATTTAGATAATAAGAATTATAATGTCATATCAATTATTGGGGATGGATCAATTAGTAATGGACTAGCCTATGAAGCAATAAACCAAATGGGCGATACCAAAACTAAGCAAATAATTATTTTAAATGATAATCAGATGAGTATTAGCCAAAATGTTGGAGCAATTCACAATACTCTTGATACAATCCGCGCTGGAAAAGGATATAACAAAGCAAAAAGCAATACTAAAAATATTCTTAATAAAACAAAATTAGGCAAAAGTCTTGCAAAGGGTATTGATTGTATTAAAGATAACATCAAAAAGGTTTATTTAAAAAAAGGATCACTATTTGATGATTTTGGAATTGAGTATTATGGGCCAATTAACGGACACGATTATGAAGAGCTAATAAAATATTTAAATATAGCTAAGAATGAAACTAATCCAGTTTTACTTCACGTAATTACTCAAAAAGGAAAAGGGTACCAATATGCAGAGGATGATAAAACAGGAAAATTTCACGGAATATCTGCATTTGATTATAAAACTGGAGAAGTAACAAATAGTACTAACTTGCCTTCGTATAGTGAAATAATAAGTTCATACGTTTACAATTTTGCAAGAAAGGACAAAGATATTATTTGTATAACTCCAGGAATGTGTTACGGAAGCAAATTAGAAACTATAAAAGAAAAGTTACCTAATCAATATATAGACGTTGGCATCGCAGAAGAACATAGTCTTTTATTTGCAAACGGTTTAGCGCTAAGCAAAAAGAAACCTATCGTTTTTATATATTCTACCTTTTTACAAAGAGGATATGATGAGTTAGTACACGATATCGCTAGAATGAATAACGGTGTAACATTGTGTATCGACCGCGCAGGATTAGTTCCAAGCGATGGAGTATCTCACCAAGGTATTTTTGATATTCCGATGATGATGAATGTTCCGAACATGATAATCTCAATGCCAAAGGACGCTAAAGAAGCTAATAACTTAATTTATACTTCATTACAAACAAATAAACCTTTTGCTATACGGTATCCCAAAACAAATATCAAATATGATTTTGGAAAGGCTAAATTACTTCCTATCGGTTCTTGGGAGGTCGTTAAAGGCGGAAATGACGGCATTTTAATTACATACGGAGATTTTGTCGCAAGAGCAATAAAAATTGCTGAAGAGCTTTCTAAATCAGATATTAAATTATCAGTAATTAACGCCCGATTTATTAAACCTTTTGATACAAAATTATTTGATAAAATTCTTAAAGCTGAAAAACCAATATACATTTACGAAGAAAGCCTAAAATTAGGCTCTTTAGGAAGTGTTTTGGCTCAAACTGCAGTAGAGAATGGATTCAAAGAAAAGTTTAAAATTTTCGCTATTAATGACGAATTTATACCACACGCCTCGAGAGAGGAATTAATTAAATTAGTTAATCTTGACGAGGAAACAATAATAAGCAAAATAAAAGAGGATTTTGAATAATCCTTTTTTAATTGAAAAATATTTAATTTAGTATATAATACATAGCAAAAGAAGGGGAGTTTATGGAAAATAAATACGAAAATAAGGAATTATGTGCCAGTTGCGGCGGTAAATGTTGTAAAAAAGGTGGGTGTCAATATGCACCACAAGACTTCGAAAGTTTAAAATTTGATTATCTTTTAGAAAAACTACAAGAAGGTTATATATCAATTGTATCAGTTATTGATTTCATCGATTTTAAAGGAAAATTAATTGCCAATCCTATGTTATATATTAAATCACGTAATGTTAATCGTCCAATTGTTGACTTAATATCAATGAGAACTGCATGTAGTGCACTAACCGATACAGGATGTCGTTATGATTTTGAACATCGTCCAAGTGGAGGAATAAACTTGATACCTAGCAACGGTCCTGAAGGTTGTTATCCAGAAAAAAATCCTTTAGAATTTATAATGATGTGGCAATCACAACAACAAGTATTAAGAAAATTAATTAAAAGAATTACAGGAAAGAGTGTTGAAGCTCAGCTTGCTGAAGATGCATACAAACTATTTAAAGATGTATTTGCTAGAAAGTTCGATGGTGTAGCTCCCGAAGAAATCCAAGAAATCCTAAGTATGCTCCCAAATCTATCATTAGTATATCCAGAAAGTTATCATAAAGCTTATAACGAACATCGTGTAATGTGTCCAAACGATCCAATATATCGAAGAAAATAAAAAACTTTGGTGATATTCCAAAGTTTTTATTTTTTACTTATTAAGAAATCTGCTAATTCATGCGGATCTTTTTTGCCATCAATAATATCATTAATTAGACTTATAAGAGGAATATTAATATTCTTTTTATCAAGTAATCTTAATATAATCTTAGTAGTAAAATATCCTTCAACTGTATTTTTTTCTCTAAATTCTTTAATTTTATTAATATCACCAGTTGAACCAATTACATAACCAAAAGAGTAGTTACGACTTTTCTTTGACATACTAGTCATTAAAAGGTCCCCAACACCAGCAAACGATAAAATTGTTTTTGGTTTTCCTCCTAAGAAAGATATTAAATCTTTAATATCATGAAGAGATTCATTAATTAAAAATGCTTGTGTACTTTCTGAGTATCCTAAGCCGCCTAAAATGCCTGATGCAATAGCTATAATATTTTTTACGCTTCCACAAATTTGAACTCCAATCATATCTCTAGATTTACGTAATTTCAAAGTGTCATTGCTTAATGCATCAGCAACTACATTTCTAGTTCTAGTGCTATTTGAAGCAATTGCAAGCGCAACAGGCTCATTGTTTACCATATCAATTGCAAAAGTAGGGCCCGAAATAACAGCAATATTTTTTGTCTTTAATGTTTCTTTAACTACGTTAGATAATAACTTACAAGTATTATCTTCAATCCCTTTACTAGCAATACATATTGGAACATTTTTATTATAAAATTCCTTAATATTATTGGATACTTCCCAAATAAAACGAGAAGCACATGTTAAAAAGATTATTTCAGAATCTTTTAAAACTTTCTCTAAATCACCAGAAACAGAAATATTCTTAGGAAACTTATACGTTTCCATTACAGATTTCAAATTTCCTGTCTTTTCCCATTCGCTTATTTTTTCTTTACTTTCACTCCACATACATACATCGTGGTTATTTTTGGCTAGAGCAGAGGCAATAGCAATACCATAGGCTCCAGTTCCTAATACTGATACTTTCATTTTTTCTTCTTCCTTTCATTATGTACTTTATTCAAATTATTTTCAATTAAATTATCTTTTGGAATATAATATATTTGATCTTTTAAACTATCTGGTAAATATTGTTGTTCAACATAACTATTTAAATAATCATGAGGATATTTATAGTCTTTAGATCCATTTTTTATGTGCTTTGGAATCTTACCAGCTTTTCCCATATTTATATCATTCAATGCGCGATGAAGTGCCATATATGCGCTATTACTTTTTGGAGAAAGTGCCATTTCTACTACAATTTCCGCCAAAGGAATTTGCGCCTCAGGTAAGCCGACACGTTCAGCAGCGTTTATTGCACTATCTAAACGAGGTCCAATCCCAGGGTTTGCAAGACCAATATCTTCATAGGCAATAACACTAAGACGTCTTTCAATAGAATCCAAATCGCCCGCAATAAGCAATCTAGCTAAATAATGGATTGCCGCATTAACGTCAGATCCTCTAATAGACTTTTGTAATGCGCTTAACATATCATAATGCCCATCTTCGCTAGCATCAATATATAGATTTGGTTTACTATTTATCAATTTTATGTGATCAACAGTTATAATTTTATCTTTACTACTATGATATGACATTTCGAGTAAATTAAGCGCTGATCGCATATCTCCGCCAGATAGAGTAGAGATATACTTAATAGCGTCATCATTGATTTGAATATCTTTTAGTCCTTCCGATGCTCTTTTAAGGCCATCAGCTATATTTTCTGGCGTTAATTCATGAAGTTCAAAAATCGAAACACGACTTCTTATCGCAGGATTTACTTTTATATAAGGATTCGATGTAGTTAGTCCAATTAAAATAATTGTTCCATTTTCAATGTGAGGTAATAAAATATCCTGTTTATCCTTGTTCATCCGATGAATTTCATCGATTATTAAAATAGCTTCATTATTTAATCTCGCTTCATTTATTGCATTTTCAAAATCACTTTTATTATTTATTACGGCATTCAAAAAGAAACTTTTCTTATCAACTTCATTAGCAATAACGCGAGCCAAAGTAGTTTTACCTGTGCCCGGTCTACCGTAAAGAATCATCGAAAAGATTTGTTTATTCTCAATTAAGTTCCGTAAAACCTTATCTTTGCCTATTAAATGTTCTTGACCTAAAACCTCATCCAAAGTTTTTGGTCTTACTTGATCTGCTAAAATATTCATATAGACCTCGCCAATATTATATCACAAGCAAGTACAGATTGTAAAAATGTATAATCTCATTTGACTTAAAACAAGCATTTTGATACAATATCTAAGCACAAATGGCAGGTGATATATATGGCAAACAAAACATTTCAAACAAAAGTTGATTTATATAAAAGTATTATTCAAAAACACTTATTAGCAAATGGTGTTAAATATGTAGCTGGCCAAAATGAATACTTTTATTTTATTGATGAAATACCATATCGTTTAATAATAAAAGATGAAGTTATTACTATTGAATGTGGACTAACATCAAGTATTGAGCACTATGTATTCCCAATTAATCGTGCTGATATTTTATTAGAACACTATGGATTCACAACTCAAACTGGCGAAGTCACAGAAATAACACACACTAAAATTAAAGAAGAAGGCGAAAGTTTAAACGTTACTGCAGACGCAGTTAAACTATATGCTTCAAACGACAGAGAAGCCTGCGCTAATAAAATCGTATTTTTCAGTAGAGAATTACTTGGAAACGGTTTATTTGACACCCTAGTAAAAATTCGTAGTATAGATAATAGTATTCCGACAGGTTTTATTCAAGATATTCCCAAAGCCACATCAACAGCAAGCGCTATTAATGACATAGCAGCTCTAGAATACGAATTAAGACAAGATTTAAGACTAAAACAAACTAGATAGCATTTGCTTATCTAGTTTTATTTTTATATAATTAAATAGTGATGAATATGAAACAATATATAGAGAAATATTTAGATTATTTAAAATACGAAAAAAAACTATCAAATAATACATATCTTTCATATTATTACAATTTGAAACAATTTGATATGTATTTTGAAAAAAAAGATTTATTAAAGCTATCAACAGATGAAATTCGAGATTTTTTATATCAAGATAAGATTACAGCCAAAACTAGAGCTCACTATTTAACTGTAATTAACTCCTTTTATAATTATTTAATAGATAATAATTATCTTACTATCAATCCAACTCAAACCATAAAATTACCGAAATTAGAGAAAAAATTACCAGAATATCTAACAATCGAAGAGGTAGATAGAATTCTTAATATCATTCCAACTAAACCTATTGATTATAGAAATATTGCAATGTTAGAAACTATATATGCCTCAGGTTTAAGAGTTAGTGAATTAGTAGATTTAAAACTAAGTAACATCGAATTTGATGAATGTATTCTTAGGATATATGGAAAAGGAAACAAAGAAAGAATAGTTCCAATTAATGATTCAAGTAGAAAAGCTTTAGAACTATATATTAATGATTACCGAGGTTATTTACTAAAATCTAAAGATAGCGACTACGTATTTATCAATAATTTTGGAAATAAAATCTCGCGCCAAGGCTTTTTTAAGATACTAAAAAAAGTATGCAATGAAAACGGAATTAATAAACACGTTTCACCGCATACTTTAAGACACTCTTTTGCTACTCATTTACTTAACAACGGAGCAGACTTAAGAGTTATACAAGAACTTCTTGGGCACAGTAATTTGACAACAACTCAAATCTATTCACATCTATCTAATGAAAAGTTAAAAGAAGATTATCAAAATCACCCAAGAAACAAAATGGAAGACTAAGCTATACTATTTTGCTTGGCTTCTTGCATTACTATTTGCACGAGCTTTTGATTGAGCTTGGCATCTAGCAGATGAATTAGCATTTGATCTAGCGTTACTTTTAGCGCTATTTTTTGCATTGTTTCTTGCATTAGCATTTGATTTACTATTCATTATATATAACCTCCTATAAGTATTATGGCAACATTTAAAATAATTATCATGGAAATATTTGGTTGATAACAAATTAACGTCATGTTATAATAAAACCTCCAAACGAGGGGATTTTATGACAAAATATTTACCATTAGAATTTCAAGACGGAACAAGACTAAGACTTCGCGAAGAACGATATGCCGAAACTAGAGAACAAATCGAATCTTTTTTAAGTGGTGAACGCCATTTACACACTAAAGCATTTGCAAAGGACGTAATGTTTTCTCACGAAATATCTGCAAACAATCAGGTCGAAGGCTACGCAGACGATGCAAGCACCGTAAAAAGAATAATTGCATCAAAAGCAAGAAAAGGCAACGATCCCCAATCAAGAAGAATTTTAAACTTATACCATGGATATAACTATATTCTAAAAGAAAGAACTATAGATAAAGAAAGTTTAAGAAAACTATATACTATATTATCGCGTGGATTATTAGAGCCTCAAGACGAAAAAAGAATGGGCGAGTATTATCGTACTGATAAAGTTTATATTCTAACCTGTGGGCGATTAGATACAGAATTAGATGAAGGCGTACCAGCAGAACGAATCGATGAATTTATGACTGCCTATTTTGAATTTTTAAATAGCCTCGATTTCTCTGGTTCAATAACTGATGAATATATCAAAAGTCAAATATTACACTTTTATTTTGTATATATCCATCCATATTTCGATGTTAATGGTAGAACATCTAGAACTGTTGCTATGTGGCATTTGTTAAACCAAAAAGCATACCCATACATTATTTTTAATCGCGGAATAACATTTAAGGGATCAGAATATGACAGAGCAATTGTCGATGTGAAAAAATTTAGAGATATATCTTTTTTTATCGATTACATGTTAAAAACAGTACAAACAGAATTAGAAAAAGAATATATTATGCAATGTATTGCCAGCAGCACTAATGCAAAACTTACTACAAGTGATTGGCAAACTATGTTGTATCTTTTATCAATGAACGGCATAATAACTGTATCCGATTATGCATCAATGTATAATAGACTTAACGGTAAAACAAAAACAAAAGAGATTTATGAAAGTATGATTTTACCTCTCATATCAAAAGGAATACTAGACGTTGAAAGAGAAACTCAAAGCTATATGTATAACGATATGCATAATCAAGTATTAAGATTCAACCCTAAAGTAATGGATTATAATCCTGAAAAAATTAAAAGATTAGTAAAGTATAAATAAAAGTTACATATTGTTTAATATGAATATAATTTATGCTCTTCTAATCTCTTTTTTTGCAGGTATATCTACACTTATTGGTGCCTTATTTATCTTTTTACCCATTAAAAGAGATAACATCAACAGATTTTTGACTTTTTCCTTATCTTTTTCTTTAGCTATTATGATTGGAATCTGTATAAGTGATCTGCTTCCCGAATCAATTTTTACAATTACCAACGCATATTCTTATCGTTCAATACCTTTGATTATTAGTTTATTTTTATTAAGTTATCTATTAATTAAATTAATTAATAAGTTTTTATCCAAATATGAAAGTAATCTCTATAAACTAGGCATTTTATCGATGGTTACACTAATCTTACATAATTTACCCGAAGGAATAATAACCTTTTTAAGTAGTTATACAAATCTAGGATTAGGAATTAAACTATCAATAGCTATTGCTATGCATAATATTCCTGAAGGCGTTGCCATCGCCGTTCCAATATATTATTCAACAGGCTCTAAAAAGGAAGCTATCTTAAAAACAACATTATCTGGGTTATCAGAACCAATCGGAGCTTTAATTGCATACATCTTTCTATCAAAATATATTACTTCCAATATGATAGCTATAATACTTATCATAGTATCTGGATTAATGATAACGTTAGCAATAGAGCAAATGCTTCCTGAAGCATTAAAATACAAGGAAAATAAATATATATATTTTGGAATTATCTTAGGAATAATTGTCATCATTATAAATACTTTGTTATAATAATATAGGTGATTAAATGTGAAAACAGTAGGCGTACTAACAAGAATCGATGAACTTAACAACAAAAGTATTCATTATATTCCAAGTGATATATTTTATAAATTAAAAGACAAAGCAAATGTAATTATCATTCCTTTTGCTATGCAAGATGAATTTAAGGACATTATTTCTCTCGTACAACAATGTGATGGAATTATTCTTCCAGGGGGAGATGATATATATAGCATTGAAACAGAATTATGTAAATATTTATATGAAAATGATATTCCAACATTTGGGATATGTTTAGGAATGCAAACAATGGCATGCGCTATTGAAGGAAATCTAGGTTCAGTTGGAAACTTAAATCATAAAAGCCAAGAAACGTATGTTCATGATGTAACGTTAAAAAAAGATTCTATAATTCACAAAATAATGAATAAAGATGTAATTAATGTTAATTCTAGGCATAAAGATTGTGTAGTCTCTACAAAGTTAAACATCAGTGCATATTCTAGCGAGGGAATTATTGAAGCCATAGAAGATCCTAACAAGAAATTCTTTATAGGAGTTCAATGGCACCCCGAAAACTTAAAAGACGAATATTCAAACAAATTATTCAACTATTTTATAAGTATGCTATAATTATTATTTATAAGGAGTAACAATGAAAAAACTATTATTTTTATTAACTTTTTTTATACCATTTATGGTAAATGCAGAAGAAGACTTAACTAGTAAATGTACAATAAAAATCGGAGAAAAAGAATATTCAAAAATTACAGATAATAATTATTCTACATATTTAAAATTTACTAAAGACAGTGCTATTACAATATCATGTGAAGAAGAAATTCAAAACATCTATGTTATGTATAATGTTAAAAGTACTCAAGGAACAATACAATATGCTGATGTAAACCAAGAAACAGGTACTAATAACTTCTTAAATGAAGTAATTAAATTAAAAAATAGCACTAAAAATGCAACGATAACATATAACGAAGATTATTCGATTGCAGAAATATATACCTTTAGCAAAGATCTTCCAAATTGGGTACAAGATTGGCAAACATTAGATAAAGCAGATTTAATGTTATTTTCTACGCACTCTGACGACGAGCAATTATTTTTCGCAGGTCTAATGCCTACGTACATAAATAAAGGATATAAAATTCAAGTAGTTTATTTTACCAATCATTATAACAATACACTAAGATATCACGAACAGCTAGATGGTTTATGGACTATAGGAATTAAGTATTATCCAGTTATAAGTACATTTCCTGATGCATATTCAGAGTCACTCGAAGGAGCAACTAAAAATTTAAATGCTGCAGGATATTCCAGAGAAGATGCGTTAGCTTTCCAAGTGGAACAAATTAGAAAATATAAACCTTATGTAGTAGTAGGTCACGATGAGAAAGGGGAGTATAGCCACGGTCAGCATATGCTAAATACTGACATCCTAAAAGAAGCAATCCATAAAGCAGATGATAAAAGTTTCAATACTACCACAGAATTAAACCCTTGGAAGATTAGTAAACTATACTTACATTTATACAATGAAAACAAAATAGTTTTAGATTACGATATTCCTTTAGAAAACTATGAAGGGAAGACTGCTTATGAAGTATCAAAAGAAGGCTATTCAAAACACTATTCCCAACAATATACATGGTTCACAGACTGGTTAAACGGGCCTAATAATTCCTATACATCAGCTACCCAAATAAAAACATATAATCCTGCTCATTATGGATTATATTATAGTAGTGTAGGGGAAGACGTTAATAAAGATGACATATTTGAAAATGTTAAATTTCCAATAACTGAAATACTATTTAATAATAAAACAGATAATGCAAAAATAAAATTTTTAAATACATATAACGGCTTAAGTACAAATCAAAAATTAATGTATATTGGAATAACTATTATATTAATAAGTTCAATCGGATTTATAATAATACATAATAAAAAGAAATAAGATAGTATAAATAATTATATTATCTTTTTTAAAAGAAACTAAAGTTAACATAATATATATTATGCGAAGCTACAATTTGAGTTAAAATATCAGATATTTAAGTTAGTTTTATATCTATTAATATGATTATATCATAAATCATTATTCAAACGCTTAGATAAAATAAAAGTTTACAAAATAAAAATCTAAAACAAATTAAGTTTTAGATTATTAAAAAAACATATTTAAATATAAGATATGCGCACACGCTTTATAACCTTATTATATATATTTATAAGGTTATATATATTATCCTATTATATATAAAATAAGGATATATATGCTCAAGAACAATTAATTTGGTAGGGGACTTAATCAGTCACAGGGGAGGATGAAATCCAGTAGTAATTCCCCTCTTTATTTTTTTCAAAAACATGAACATACTTTTGACCGTAGTCAATAACGAAGTCTACATCATATTTCTTTGTATCCTTCAGTTGATTAGTACATTCTGTATTTTCTATACTACCATTAGTATTCATGTAACATTTTCCACTGTTTAGTGATATAAAATTATCATACAGATATATCTTGTGATTTTTCTTTTTAACTTTTGTAACTACGCGATATACAGTAGGGGCCCACCCCATTTGTAACGTTTGAATTTCAGAAGCACCACAAACATACCTACCCTCTTCTTCGTCAAAGAAGCAATTTTGAATTCCGTTGATAGAAAAATCTGCATTTTCTTCAATATCCTTACCAAACATTGTGTAGTAGGCTTTATCTAAATCTTCTGCAGAGAAGGTAAAAACAGTACACACTTCCCCTTCCTCATCAGTTCTAAACATTTTGTCTTTTGTAAATTTACACAATTTTTTCTTTTTTTCTTTAGTAAGCGTATCTGAAGAAATCTTATTCTTGTCAATTAGTTTATATGCTAAGCATAACTTCGTAGTGTTATCCATAGTATCTTGAGATACATCATCATAAAAAACCATACCGCCACAGTAGTCTAAGTTGCTATCTCCCAAATACGAATACAAAGCCTTTGATTCTTCACTCTCAGGATCAATAGTGGTTAACTTTGATATAACTAGCCATATAAGCAAAGAAAGTAATAAAATACTAAATCCTACTGTTAATACAAAATACCAAGGAACTCTTTTAAAAGAATTCTTTTTCTTAGTCATAATTATACCTTCCTTGATTGAATTTCTGCAATTTTTTCAAACACTTCAGCAGCATTCGACTCATTTATATCATCATATCCTAATTCATGTAACGCTTGAACTTTAATTGTATTTAATTGTTGTGTACGACTCATTTTTTCTTCATTCTTTTGTTCTATTTCTTGAATGAATCTTCTTCTTGATTCTGCTACTTTGCTTTTTGAAGCACCACCATTATTATATAACGTTAATCCTGAATATAAAATGCCCTCAAATATAAACTGACGATCTTCATCGTAAGCAAATTCTTCAGGTTTAATAAAGCCGTTTGTCTTTGCAATGTAACCAAGAATATACTTGATTTCCGGAACGTTGTTAATGGATTGTAATAAATAATATAGATACTTCACAGTTGCATTATTAGTGTATCCGCCTTCTAATAACTTTTCTTTTAAAAGGAAAAATATATCTGCAAGCAAAGCTTTTGATTCTTTGTCTAATCCAGTCAAATCAAAATTATTATCTACAGAATCCTCTTTCTTAATATTAGCATTTAATCTCTTTTCAACTTCTAACAAATAATCAGTTGTAACCTTTATATCTTTAATTGATTTTTCGCTTCCATCAGCTACATTTAATAATTGTAATAATAATATTTTCTTTTCTTTTGGCCATTTTTCTAAACCATCTAAAGTTAGATAGTTATATACCATTTGACGAGAAACTCCTAAATATT
This sequence comes from Bacilli bacterium, assembly GCA_017434825.1. Taxonomy (GTDB): domain Bacteria; phylum Bacillota_I; class Bacilli_A; order RF39; family UBA660; genus UBA6448. The sequence continues at coordinate 35,818 of JAFSGC010000005.1, forward strand.
TTGCTAATTTTACTTTAGAAATTCCTAACTCTTGTAATAAATTGTTTAATGTTTCCATATCTGCCTCACTACTTTCTTTACATTATAATTATATCTTGCTTAACACTTTCTTGTCAATTGATATATATCAAAAATATGATAAAATTATATTGTCTGAGGTGATTAAAATTAAAAATAAAAGCATTAAGATTTTGATTACAATTCTTTTGATCATTCTATCAATTTGTACAATTGCTTATTTATCAAAACTAAAAGTATTTAAAGCAATCGAAAAAGAATACATTGATGCCGCGGAATATATATACAAAGAACAAGCGCTCGAAGATATACAAACAAAAGAAGAGATAATACTAACTCGCCAGGAAATAAATATATTATTTACTTCTGCGCCATTAAGCGCTGATTGTAATGGTTATGTAATAATTGTCCCTAACGGTCAAGAAGCCGACATCAAAGCATATATAAAATGTGCTGATAAATATCAAAGTTATAACTTTGATGAAACATATTTAGAATAAAAAAGTGTAAGATTAAATTCTTACACTTTTTATTTTGCGTCTTCTAGTTTTACGCTAACCAGTTTAGAGACCCCGCTTTCTTGCATAGTAACTCCATATAAGATGTCTGCATATTCCATCATCTTTTTCTTATGAGTAATTAGTATAAACTGACTATGTGCCTTCATATTAGATAAGTATTCTCCAAACATATTAACATTTTCTTCATCTAAAGCGGCTTCGGCTTCGTCCAAAACAATGAATGGTACCGGTTTTACATTTAAAATTGCAAATATTAAACAAATAGCCGTTAAAGCTTTTTCTCCGCCTGATAACGATGCAGTAGAATTTAGTTTTTTTCCTGGAGGAACAGCTAAAATATTGATGCCGGTATTTAATAAATCTTCTTCATCAGCAAGTTTTAATAACCCATTACCGCCTTTAAACATTATTCTAAACACCTTTGAAAATTCTTTAGATATCTGATCAAAAGTAGTTTTAAATTTATCTTTCATTATATCATCCATCTCACTAATGACATTTAATAACTCATTCGAAGATGTTTCTAAATCATTTCTTTGTTTATCAAGGAAATCATATCTGCGCTTTAATCTATCATACTCATCAATACTACCTAGGTTAACATTAGTTAATCCTTTTAATTCACTTTTTAGCTTACTTACCATGTTTCTAGCTACTTCAATTTCCATATTCAATGAATAATTATTATTAGCATATTCATATGAAATATTATAATCAGAGGACAAGATATTAAGCAAATTATCAATTCGAACTTCATATTTGGCAATATCTACTTCATTGTTTTTTATGGTATTTTCAAGTTTATGATAATGACTATTTTGTTCAGACACCATTTTTTCTAAACTTACAATTTCATTGCTCAAATCGAATTTACTACTTTGTAGATTACGAAGTTCAACTTCACATAAATCTTTTTCTTTTTGTTTTAAATTTAATTGCTCCAAAATTTCTTGAACACGATTATCTACATCGTTATTATCGATAGCACCTAAACCTTTAATATTATCAATAACGCTTTCTAGATTTGATCGATAATCTTTTAAAGCTATGTCTTTGGCTTCGATTGTCATTCTTCTTTCAGCGATCTTGCGATTTAATTCTCCAGTGGCTTCAACTAATAAATCATATTTACTATCTTCAGCCTTAATGGAAATATTTATGTTTTCTAAAGATACCTTCTTGTTTTCTAGTTCTTTCTTTAATTTGTTTAAAGTAGAACGATCATGTGTTTCCTTACTGGTATTACCACCTGCTATAGAACCACCAGGATAAATAATTTCTCCTTCTAAAGATACCATTTTATATTTATGTTCAACTACTTTAGCAATACTAAATAAATCATCTATAGTATCAACTACTAACACATTTCCTAATTGATTTTCAATAATATCTTGATATTTACTATCAAAATCCACTAAATCAGAAGCCACTCCAATAAATCCAGGTAATGATGCCAATGTATATTCAATGTCTTTAGAAATATGTCTAGACTTAATAGTATCTATAGGGAAGAATGTTGCTCTTCCTAAACGATTTTCTTTTAAATAATTAATAGCTTCTTTAGCACAGTTCATGTTATCTACTATAATAAAATTAGAGTTAGCTCCTAAAGCAGTATTTATTGCTACAGTATGAGCTTCATTAATATCAATAACATTTCCAATTGTATTATGAATTCCTTCTAAACGTGGATTATTAATAATACTACTAACGCTTCTTGGCAAGAAAACATTATTTTCCAAGTTGCTATTTTCAATATTAATTTTATTTTGTAGAACTAAAATTTCTTTGTTAATTCTATTATATTCATTATTACAGTTTTGAAGTATTACCTTTGTTTTTAATTCTTCATCAGATTTTGCATTGTATTCCTTTATTAATTGTTGAAATTCATTTCTCATTCCATCCAATTCTTTAGATAAAACCTCAATATTTCTCTCTAAATTTAATTTTTCTTCATTTAAAGATAATAAATTTGTATCAATCGTATCTTTATCAAGCTTATATTTTGCTCTTTCAAGATTTATTTGTTTTTGACTATTTAAAGCAGATATTTCATCAGATAATTCTAAGATTTTTTTATTGATATCCGCAATTTTTTCATCAATTTTAATATTTTCTAATTTAAGTTTTTCTAACTCTTCAGGTTTAGCAAGGTCTAACGAATCTAATTCTCGTTGGATTGATTGATTTTCATTTTTTAGTTTCTCATATTTATTAGTTAAATTTGTGACATCGTGAGCAATCAAAGAAATCTCTACATCTTCAAGCTCTTTTTTTATTGAAATATACTTTGTAGCGTCATCTTTTTGCTTTTCCAAAGGTTTTAGAGTAGTCATTAATTCTTTTATAATTAAGTTTACTCTAGTTAGATTTTCTTTTGTTCCTTCTAGTTTTTTTAAAGATTCTTCCTTACGTTTTTTATACTTTAATACACCAGCAGCACTTTCAAACAGTATTCTTCTTTCACTTGATTTATTTTCAACCAAAGCATTTATATTACCTTGGGAAATTATATTAAACTTAGAGGTTACATCAATTAATAAATCCGTAATATCTTTAAGTCTAACACGAGCATTATTTATAAAATACTCATTTTCTCCAGAACGATAAATAACCCGCTTAATTTCGACCTCATTAAACTCTGTGTTTAATCGATGGTCGGAATTATCAAACAATATTGCTACGCTAGCTTTTTTTTGCTCTTCGCGCGTTTTTGAGCCACTAAAAATAACATCACTCATAGAACTATCTCCACGAAGTGACTTAACACTTTGTTCTCCTAAAACCCATAAAATAGCATCTACAACGTTACTTTTACCACTTCCATTGGGACCTACTATCGCACACATTCCCGAACTAAGATCAAGTTCAAGCTTATCGGCGAAAGATTTAAAGCCTTGGACTTTAATACTCTTTATATACATATACTACCTTGCACATTTCTTTAAAGCTGCTGCCGCTGCATTTTGCTCAGCTTCCTTTTTTGATTTACCAACACCAGTTCCTAGCACAATACCATCTACCACAACATTAACCTTAAATTGCATATTGTGTGCTTCGCCTGATGATTCTACTAATATATATTCTAACGACTTTTTATCAGTTTGAACCAATTCTTGTAAATTAGTTTTATAATCTTTGAAAAAGCCTTCATTATTTTTTACATAAGGAATTACTATTTCATGAATGTAATTACGGCAAACTTCAAGTCCGCATTCTAAATATATTACAGCAAGTACGGCTTCAAACGTATCAGCGATAATAGTATCGTTAACATGACCAACTAAGCCATGACCAACTCTAATATATTTGTCATACCCTACTTGTTTGACATAACAAGCCAAAGCTTCTTCACAAACATAACTAGAACGTTCTTTAGACATTTGTCCTTCTTTTAAATTAGTATTTTTATATAAATACTCACTCATTATTACCTGTAAAACAGCATCTCCTAAAAACTCAAGACGTTCATAATCTTCACAATGATTTTCATACGCATATGATGAATGTGTCAACGCAGTTAACAGTAAACTTTGATTTTTTATATTGATTCCATATTTACTAAGAAAATCCATAATTTCACCTATCCTACTTACGGATATAAGTATATCATAAAAACAATCTATTTGTAAATTTAATAAAACCGTAGTACAATTATTATGTTGGTGATATATGAAATTGATAATTATATATTTAATAAGAGGATATCAAATAATCCCTTTTACCGGTCATAGTATGTGTAGATTTACACCTACATGCAGCGAATATATGATTGAAGCCATAAATAAATTTGGAATAATAAAAGGAATAAAATTAGGAATAAAAAGAATAAAAAGATGTCGTCCATTCGGTGACTGTGGGTACGATCCTGTTCCCATGAAGGAGGAAAAATTTTGAAAAATATAAAATATGGATTAATGGCACTTTTACTGTTTGTGCTATTTTTTGCAACTTCGTGTTCGATTCAAACAGATGATCTCGAAGGCGCAACTATATATACAACGGTATATCCTATTAATTTTTTAACAGAATATTTATATAAGGATTATGCAACAATCTCCAGTATATACCCTGTTGATTGTGATTTAAATACATATTCCCTAACAAAAAAACAAATTAAGAATTACGCCAAAGCAGATTTATTTATCTATAACGGTCTTACCGATGAAAAGGAAACCGCTAAAACACTATTAAACAAAAACAAAAACTTATTAATTATTGATGTATCTTATGGTTTAGCATTAAAATACGCACCTGAAGAATTGTGGTTAAGTCCAAACAATTATTTAATGCTAGCCAAAAATATCAAAGACAATTTAATTGAATATTTGACAAGTAAGATTATAATCGAAGACATCGAAAAGAATTATAAAGACTTTCAAGAAAAGATATCAATAATGGATGCGTCACTACATTCTCTTGGAAAAGAAGCAAAAGAAAATAGTAAAAATGTTATTATCGTATCAAACAATATGTTCAAATATTTAGAAAACTACGGCTTTGATGTAATTAGCCTAGAAGATTCAAGCAACCAAAAAGAAAACAAATTAAATTCTATTAAAAGTAATTTTAAATCTGGCAAATATAAACATATTTTAGTAGCAGACATCGATCAAAGTGATGAATTAGTTCAAGACTTAGTTACAAACAGCAAAGCAGAAAGTATTGTAGTAGATACTTTAACAATGACACTAACTGATGATTATTTTAATATAATGACAAAGTACATAGAAAATATTAAAACTATCGTATCTTAATTGACAAATAAGCTACTTTCTAGTAAAATTAGAAATGTAGCTTGGTATGGAGTAGTACTCAAGAGGCTGAAGAGGCGCCCCTGCTAAGGGTGTAGATCGGGTTAACCGGTGCGAGAGTTCAAATCTCTCCTGCTCCGCCATAGTAAAATTTAAGAACTAGAAATAGTTCTTTTTTTATGCATATGAATTTAATGCATAAAAAAAATCAAGTAATTCTTGATTTATTTTCAATTGGTGACCCGTACGGGATTTGAACCCATGTATGCATGCGTGAAAGGCATGTGTGTTTGACCGCTTCACCAACGGGCCAAAAATGGTGGGCCTGGGGGGACTTGAACCTCCGACCTCACGCTTATCAGGCGTGCGCTCTAACCAGCTGAGCTACAAGCCCACTTCTTTTTGCAGTACTCTTTAATTCTATACTATTTTTTTAAATAATGCAACTATTTTTTCCATTTTTTTAACAAAATCATCAAAAATGCTGTCTTGCAAATAAAAAAGATGGATATTTCCATCTATTCTTCGCAATTTAATCCCGCAAACTCTTTTGCTAACATATTATATTTGGCATCAATTTTCTTTTTATCAACACTTTCTAATTGATACCAACCATTTTGAAACATTATTTCAAACGTAGTCCTTTGACACTCAGAAAAGATATCAAACTGCTTCTTATATTTAAGATACAAAGAATTATTACTAACCTCATTCAAAATAACTGCATAATTTGTAACCAACTCTTTTAGCGTTCCTAATAAGCGATTCATATAGTCCTTATCGTTTAGGTTAACATTTTGCGGTACTTCAGTTTGCTTATTTTGAATCTTCATTTAAACCTCCCTCTAATATACTTAAAATATCTTCCATTGCTGTATAAAAAATTTCAACAGACTTTTCTAGATGGTTTTCTAACTCAGTATCTTCTACCATATCTAATGCGTCAATAGTATTTTTGTATGCTCCATAATTCCAATTGAACATATCTTGAAGATATTCCAAATCTTTTCCAGTTATAATTTCTGGCACTTTTTCATATTCCATGTATAAATACCCTCCTAATACTAATTTGGTCTCTTTAACTAGATTTATACAAACAAAAAACGAACCTAAATAAGATTCGTTTATTTCCTTCATGGTGGGCTGTTAGGGATTCGAACCCTAGACCCACTGATTAAGAGTCAGTTGCTCTACCAACTGAGCTAACAGCCCATAAAGAACAGTACTAATTAAGTATAACATAGGTTATTTAAAAAATAAAGTTTTTTTAAATAAAAAAGGCAAATTAATTTTTGCCTTAGAACTTAACCTTTACTGTAGCTTTCTCTTCTTCTGAAGCTTCAAAGAAATTTTCTTTTTTAAATCCAAACATACTAGCAACCATATTTGATGGGAACAATTCTATTTTATTATTTAAATTTAAAACTGAATCATTATAGAATTGTCTAGCGTAAGTAATTTTTTCTTCAGTAGCAGATAACTCTGATTGTAAATTAATAAAATTTTGATTAGCTTTTAAATCCGGATACGCTTCAGAAAGTGCAAATAATTTATTTATAGCTTTATTAAGTTCTCCGTCTGCTTTTAATTGTTCTTCAGGAGTACTTGCAGATAAATAACTATTTCTAGCGTTTATTACACCTTCTAGTGTTTCTTTTTCATGTTTTGCATAACCTTTTACCGTTTCCACTAAATTTGGTATTAAATCAAATCTTCTTTTTAATTGAATATCAATTTGACTCATTTGATCCTTAACACGATTTCTTAATACAACCAAACTATTACGTGTAGCTATAATATAAAAAACAATTAATAGCACTACAGCAACAATAACTAAGATTATGATAGTTGAAGTTTCCATTTACTATCCTCCTTTACTATAAAAAGTATATCATATCAACAGCAACATCACAATCGTATTTTCCCCTACTTCACTTGATTATCTAACATTATGTGATAAAATAATTCTAGGTGAAATTATGAAAGTTAAATATCTTAGATTAAGTAAAGAAGAACGAAAAAAAGTTAAAGAAAAGTATTATCAAACAGAAACAGGAAAATATGTAAAGAAAAAGCTTATTTCGTCATTAATATGTGCAATAGGATGTTTACTATTCTCTGCATATTTAATAACCGATGCTTTTATCAATAATCTATCTACATTTGAAAAAGTGTATGGATTTATGATTTTAATAGTAGGAATGTTCTTATTAATAGCTTATAGAAAAATATATGTAAGAAAAATTAATGAATATGTAATTAAAAACAAATAATGTGTTTAATTACATATTTTTATTATGAGAAATAATTTAGATGAAATAAAAATAGAAAACATTATATGGATTATATACATTTTTCTATCAATTTTTGCTCTAATATCAAATTACTACGAATCAAAATATCAAACATTTCAAATATTTCAGGACAAACAAAAATACAGATGCATTAATATAGCTATTTTTGAAGTAGCTTTGATAATATATCTGTATTTTCTTTATGTTCATTTTAAACATATCAATAACCAAAATAAATATTCTTACATATCCACATTCGGTTCAATTCTTTTCGTAGTTGCAGGAGCAATATTTTTATACTGTGAAGTCAAAACAGCTCAAGAAGAAAACATTGGATTTATTTAAAATCATAATATACTTGATGATCCTCTAAAGATACTCCTTTAACTTTTGCTAATTCCGAAATACTAAGCACCTGTACATCCATTAAATATAATATCTCGAGTAAACTTATTGCCGCCTCAATCGAAGTATTATAGGTATCATGAAATAGAATTATTGACCCATCTGATAAATTATCCAATACATAAGATTTAATATATTCAACGTCTTTGTATCTCCAATCGTTAGTATCTAAATTCCATCTAATAAATGAATTATCAATTGAATCTAAAGTATTTTTATTATAAGCACCATATGGAGGTCTAGTTAATTTAAAGTGACCGCCTGTAATATCATTTAGTATTTTATCCGAAATAGCAAATTCCTCTTTGATAGTAGCAGAACTTTGTGATGTAAAATATGCATGCTTATAACTATGATATCCGACTTCGCTATGTGAATCATAAACTTTTTTAACGGTTTGAGCATCCCCACTTAATTTATACCCAACCATAAAGAATGTTGCGCTCATTTTATAATCCTCAAGGGCATCTACTAGTTCCTGCGTCTTCGTCCCGTTTGGCCCATCATCAAATGTAAATGATACACTTAGCTTATTTGGGTCAGTAACATAGCCATCTTCAGGTTCATGCTCAACTAATGACGGAGTATCAAAAACTAGATAATCTTGAATTTCGACATAATACACTTTTAAACTAAAACTTCTTTCCGTTTGAACCAAATTTTCAGTGTCATACAAAATTTCTAAATATTCTTCCTTAAAAAAATATTCTTTTTTAGCAGACTCTAAAAGGATTTCCACAATCGAAGAAGGATATTTTTTTAATAACAATTCTTTTTCTTTCTTGATAAAGTTAATCTCTTGTTCATCAACAATAAAATCTTGAATTGATATCTCTTCTCCGTTTTTAATATCTACTAAATGACTTTCAACATCACCATTATTTAAATAAACTACATTTAAATACTGTTCCCCTAAGAGGATCTCACTTTGAAGTTCACCTTCAAACTCAAGTTTCTTCGCTGGATTTTCAGTATTTTCACTTTTATATAATATTGGTTTATCAACAGTATTTAATGGATAAAATAAATATACAAAACCAATTAATATCAAGATAGTTAAAACTAAAGTTTTTTCAGTTTTTGTAGCTTTTATTTTTTTTAATTTAAATTGATCCATCTTCGTCATTATAATACTACCTTCATAATCTAATTTTACCAAAAACAATGTAAAAACTCAATTTATCTTAGTGATTTAAACAAGCAAATTATCAAACAAACGACAAATACAATTGAGCATAACACAATTACCGCCTGAATATATCTCGAGTAAACATCAAGCTGAACATTATTAAAATCCCAATACAAAGCAGGAAGAAAGTATAATGATTCCATTTCTTTGCTTACAATTAAAGAAGAGATATAATTTGAACTCAAATATACTCCACAAGAAATAATTAATGATAGGTTTGCTCTTTTTACAAGTAAACTCATACATAAACATATATAATTAATAAACACATACATTGGCAAACTTTTAATAAAATACAAAAAGCAATCAACCAAAACATTTAAATTTATCGTCTGAAACTTATATATAAATAACGAAACATCATACATAAATAATAACGAAATAAAAAATATCATTACTAAATATAAGCAAATCATCATAAGTTTTGCAAATAAAAGCCTGTTATTTTTTAAATAAATTATTGTCCCATAATCATATTCCTCTGTCATAACACTCGAAGAATAAAAGAGTGAAACAAACAAATAATAAAGCATAAACTCTTGATTAAAGTTACTAAATACATTTTCAACAAAAGCGCCATCGCTCCAATATAAATATCCTACTATTAGGCTATATAAAAGTGTTAGGATAAATAATATTTTTAAATGGTTACTGCTAAACAGCTTATAAAATTCACCCTTAATATATTTAGACATATAAACCTCTTTTAATATAGCTTTCAATAGATTTATTGTGAAGAATATTAATTGGTTCACATTTATGTAATTCAGTCAAAATTATGGCTTTATTACAATATTTATCAAGTTCTGATAGTATATGACTAGAGATTACAATAGTTTTATTAATAGATTTAAGATATTCGATTACTCTCCTAAACATCTGTATTCCTTCATAGTCTAACCCATTTAACGGTTCATCAAATAAATAAGTATCAGCATCTTTCATTAGGCTAAGCGCAATTCCGAGTTTTTGTTTCATTCCGAGCGACATTTTTGCGTATTTTATATTTTTATATTCCGTTAGCCCCACAAAATTTAATGCCTCATCAATTGATAACAAGCCATTATTTAGTAAACGCCCAAAATAAGTTAAGTTCTGTAAAGCGGTCATATACGGATAGAATTTTGGTCCCTCAATTAAAAATGACACATCAAACGCTCTAGATTTATTTGATTGAATTATTCCCGCCATAATTTTTAATAGTGTTGTTTTGCCACTTCCGTTTCGACCAACTAAAGCAACAACATCTCCCCTATTTATTTTAATATTCACATTATCAAATATTATCTTTTTGCCATAATAAAAAGATAAATTTTCATAAGAAAAATTATTCATTTTATCCTTTCCAATTTATCTTTCTCTATATTATATATTACCGAATATATATTAATTTTCCTTTTTATTTTTTGAATATTTTTGTTTTAATTCATATAAAACATTCAATGCTTCAATTGGTGTCAAATTCAATGGGTCGATATCATCAAATATATCTTCATCTTCTTGTGGTTTAGGGTCAAAATCTAAAGCCAGCTGCACATTATTAGTCTTCGGCTTTGTTGCATTTTGTTCATAATGATCTAAAATTTCATTTGCTCTAGCAATTAAACTTTCCGGCATATTAGCTAAAGAAGCAACATGAATACCGTAACTTTTGTCGATTGAACCATTTTTAATTTTATGTAAAAAAACTAACTTATCATTTTCCAAAGTTGCATCCACATGCACATTTTTGATTGTCTTATACTTTTGATCTAACGAAGTTATTTCGTGATAATGCGTTGAAAACAAAGTTTTACATTTAATGTTTTCATTCACATATTCCAAAATAGCTTGCGCTAAACTAATTCCGTCATAAGTTGCTGTTCCTCTTCCAAGTTCATCAAATAAAATTAAACTATCTTTAGTTGCATTTAAAATTGCGTTATTAGCTTCCATCATTTCCACCATAAATGTACTTTGTCCACCAACCAAATCATCCGATGCACCAATTCTAGTAAAAATCTTATCGATTACAGGCAAATTAGCTTCCTTACAAGGAACAAATGAACCAATTTGAGCCATCACAATTGTTATGGCAATTTGTCGCATATATGTAGATTTACCACTCATATTAGGCCCAGTAATTAATAAAGTAGATGTATGTTCATCCATCACACAATCGTTATCAACGTATTCTTCATTTGATACCATTTCAACAACAGGATGCCGTCCACCAGTAATCTTTAATATATGATCGCTATTTAACTTTGGTCTTACCAAATTATAATCATCAGTTATTTTAGAAAAAGCTGTTATAACATCTAATTCACTTAATTCATCCGCAGTTTTACGAATGTCTAATATATATTTTTTAACTTCATTTTTTATAGCAATAAATAATTCATATTCTAAATCAATTATTTTTTCTTCTGCATTTAGAATCATTGATTCTTTTTCTTTAAGTTCTGGAGAAATAAACCTTTCGCAATTAGCTAATGTTTGTCTGCGTTCCCATCCATAACTATCTTTTACTTCTGCAGCTTGCCCCTTGGATATTTCAATGTAATAACCAAACACTTTATTAAAACCAACTTTTAAATTTTTAATTCCAGTTTGTTCTTTTATTTGAGATTCAAAGCTTGCAACATAATCCTTACCATTAGCTCGTATATCTTTTAATTCATCCAGTTCTGCATTATACCCAGATTTAATAAGCCCGCCTTCTTTTATTGTAATCGGAGCATCTTCACTAATGGAAGACTCTAATAGTTGATACAACTCTTCAAAAGTCTTAATCTCATAATTAAAATTTAATTTTTTCACTATATCTTTAATTTGTGGTAATGTACCTAAGCTTTTTTTAAGTTGTAACAGATCTCTACCATTCAAATTGCCATTCGTTACTTTTCCAGTCAATCTTTCGATATCATAAACTTCATCAAGTAGGTCACGAAGTTCGTCTTTAAGAATAAATTCTTCATTAAGCTTTTCAATTTGATCATAACGAGAATTTAGCACATTAATATTTTTTATTGGATTTAATACCCAGTCTTTTAGTTTTCTTGAACCCATTGCAGTTTTACACTTATCCAAAAGCCAAATAAGCGAATATTGACGTTCTTTATTACGTAGAGTTTCAACAAGCTCTAGATTACGTATTGTATGCACATCCATTTGGAGATAATCATTTCGATTAATAACCTGTAACTCATTAATTCCAGATAAATCTTTAAGTTCACATGAAATTAAATAATAAAATAAATGTTTAACTCCAAGTTTTACTCGAGCATCAATAACTCCATCAAACAACGCCTCATTAACTTCTTCATATAAGTTATTATTAATCGCAATTTCGATATTATATCTTGTTTTTAATAGATCAATTAGTTCTACTTCCAAGTTATCTTTTAAAACAATTTCTTTAATTTGATAATGCAGAATCTGATTAACTAATTTATTCTCGTCTTTATTTAAAGATATACTTAATAATTTTCCAGTAGATATATCTAATAGAGTTAAGACATAAATATCTGGATACACTAATAACGATGCAATATAAGATGCACTATAGCTATCAAGCAACTCAAGATCTGCAATTGTTCCTTTACTTATTACATCTGTAACCCCACGTTTTACCATTCCCTTTACTGCTCTAGCGTCTTCTAGTTGCTCACAAATAGCAACACGATATCCTTTATTAACCAGCTTTTCGATGTAACCCTTAACCGAATGATGAGGAACCCCACACATTGGAACTCTTTCATCAAGACCCGCAACACGTCCAGTTAAAGTAAGTTCTAATTCCTTTGAAGCAGTTATACCATCTTCAAAAAATAGCTCATAAAAATCACCAAGACGATAAAACAATAATTCATCTTGGTATTGGTCTTTTATTTCCATATATTGGGCCATCATAGGGCTTAATTTACTTCTATCTACTTCGCTTCTTTTCATACCTATCTCTTTTTAACTTCTTCTCTTTCTTGCAACATCCAAAAAGGATTAATTTTATTTAATGTTTCTATATAACTATTATCTAACGATTTGCGATTTGTCAACCTTTTTTCAGGATTAACCATCAAATAGTTAAAGTGATTAAATAGTCTTTCAATTTCTTCTTCAGAATCAGGGAATGTAAATAAATCTTCCTCTATTGCTTTATTAATAATCGCATTTATTGGTAATTTATTTACTTTTAAAAGACCGCTAACCGCTAAGTCTTCAAAAACATCAGCATACATTATCCTTATTAAGAACGGCTGACTAGTTTTAAGCAATTCCATGTCTTGTTTTAATTCTTCGTTCCCATTTACAAACGCATATCCATTAATTGCCATAATAAATAATTGTGGTGGTGATACCGGTGTTCCAGCACGCAAACACACATTATTATAAAACCGATAAAAAGCTTGTCTTATCATATCTGGCAAACATACAACTTTAGCACTTGTATCAAACTTCATTTTAAGACCATATACCTCATCAAAACCTTGAGTATAAACTTTATCTACATTTGCAATAAAGTCTCTAATTAAGCCGATTCCAAAATGAGGATTTTCTGTAAAAAAAGTATATACTTCTGACGGCTCATTGTTTGCAAAAAATTTTGTAAGATAATCATTTTTATCAGGATGATTATCTATGTAACGACGAATCAAGCAACTGATTACATCGTTTGGTTGCAAACCATTTTTCTTAGATATTACCAAAGTATTTTGATACACATAATTTAAAACTTCTGGGTCCGTAAAGATTTCTTGATTATCTTTAACAAAACCTACAACATCTTTTATTTCTGTAACTTTCATACCCTTCGCAGAATATAAAAGTGATAATACATAAACTTCTTCTCTACTACTCACCAAAAACACTCCCTTTTTGCATGAAATAGTATACCATAAATAATTATTTTATGCTATTTAAATAATTAACAGCTTCATCAAAGTTTTTTACACATTTAAGCTTAAAATCTAAATCATATTTTTCATACACAGCTGTAGCTTCATCACAATTTTCCTGTGGAGCTAAATACACATCAGCGCCATTACGATTTGCTCCAATCATTTTATATTTAATTCCACCGATTTCTCCAACTTTTCCATTTTGATTTATTGTGCCGGTTCCTGCAATTACCTTCCCTGAAGTTAAGTCTTCATCTACTAATCTATCATAAATCGTTAGCGTTAACATCAAGCCTCCACTAGAACCGGCTTCTGAACCCTTGCTTTTAAATTCAACTTCAAGATCTGTTTCATATTCAAACTTTTCAAAGAAAGTTATGCCTACGACTTTTCGATTATCGTATTTATATACTACAGCATATCTTTCTTTATATCCATCATCAGTCTCTACATAAAATGACACTTTATCGCCATATTGCAATGTACCAATGTATGATCTGACATCTTCAATATCTTTACAGTCGATTCCGTTTATTTTCTCTATTCTATCTAGCACCTGTAAATCAGTTTTCGCAACTTCCTCTACAGTATTTACTACTAATTGCTTCTTATTTACTTTAACATCGTAACCAGCTTTCTTAAAAGCTACCATTTGTGCTGTGTCCACAGAATTCTGTAAATCTAATTGCGATAAACGAAAATTCTCTTCATAATTTCCATCGTATAAAGTTCCTTCTTCTTTCTCAATATCCCAACCGTCAAAAAGAAAAGATAATAATATATTTGGTAATGTTCCTTTAGCCATAGTTACATACGTCATATTATAGCTACCTATAGTATCTTTAGTGCCTTCGACTTCGATCCTTTCATTTAAATCAATTAGACCACCCGGACGATAAACTACATATGGAAACGGATAATAGCAAATAACAATTAATCCAAATAAAAAAATCACATTAAATAAAATTAATTTATAATTATCTTTAAAATAAGCATATACTTTATTAATTAGCTGTTTCATTTTATTCACCCTATTAATTATAACAAACTATGGAGATTTTATGAATAAAAAATACATTAAATTCATTTTGATATCATTTAGCTTTTTACTTATATATTTAGCTTTTATAAACGCCAATCTTGTTGGTTCGTCTATCCAGCAAAGTTTAAAACTGTTTACTAGTAAAGTATTTCCATTTTTATTTATCATGATGGTAATAAATAATTTTTTAATAGGTATGAATTTACCTTATTATATCTATAAAATTTTTCCTAATATATACATCTACATTTTTATTTTCTCTGCGTTATCTGGTAGCCCAATAAATGCAATTATAATAAATAAATTACTCGAGGAAGCCGAACTAAATGAAACACAAGCAAGCTACGCCCTTTGTTTTTCTACATTAAATAATCCATTATTTTTATATAACTATTTTAATATTCTTTTCAACAATAACAATCTAATCATAAAGTTATTTATAATAATATATGTCTCAAATATTTTAATTCTATTATATACGATTATAAGACACCCAATTAATAAAAGTTTAATACTGCAAAATAAAGAATGCTCTCCAGCAAAAGAATTGGTAGCAGCAATAAAAAATAGCACTTTAAATTTAATTACAATTTTTACTACGATTGCCTTTTTTAAACTAATTACTGACTTATTGCTTCCGTCAAATAATATCCTATCAGTAATTATTAAAGGATTAACAGAAATAACTCAAGGATTAAATTCTATATGCATTTTAAATGTTTCTATCAAAACAAAAGAATTACTTACACTAGTAATTCTTTCATTCGCAGGATTTTCTATTCATATCCAAATTTCTAGCATTCTAGAAAAGTATAATATTAATTATAAATACTTTTATTTATCAAGATTGTTTTTGATGATTATATCAATAATAATTATATGTCTATCATAAAAGAAAATTCAATATCATCAATAGTATTATTGTTATCGATTATTTTATTTGCGTCCGAATCATAATAATCGGTATTTTTAGTGTTCTCAGTATAAACTTTAATTTTACATTCAACTAAACGTTTATTAAATGCAGCGTTCTCAACAGAACTGCATTTCAATCTTTCTTCTTTTATATCAGAAAATTTACCACCTTTTAATTGCCATTCGTACAGAGTCGACTCAGCTTTAATTATTTTTAAAATGCCGCTTGCTTTAATAGCTTGAATTTCTATTGTAGATGATGGCGTTGATCCGATTAAAGTCAATTTAGAAAGTGTATCTTCATTAACCGGACTGTATCCAATGATGCTATCAATATTATCATCAATTGTCTTTTCAATTTTGTGAATCATTTCAATACGTTGTTCTTGGTTTTGGGATGCAAAATATTCATTGTCCTTTTGAAAAGTTATATCTGCGAGCATTCGATACATAAATAGCATAACAACAGATATTAAAGCAACACTTACTAACAATTCGGTAATAGTTAAACCTTTATTATTCAGCTTTTTCATTCTTGTTCACCCCCATGATTAACTTCCCGCAATAATATTATAAGGATTAGTAGATGTTCCTGTACCACCAGAAACCTTTACATTATCCTTCAAATAAAGAACCGGACGATATGCAAGCGCACTCGTACAAGGCACAGTGTCAGTTACGGAACCATCGGCATTAATACTATAGACTTTATTTGTAGTACCGCTAGCAGCCTTAACCATAGTCCATTCGTTATAACCGCCAAGCCAATTGTATGGCCTACAACTTTGAACTGCAGACAACGTTTGTGTACAACTACTACTTGGAGCAGCATATAAGTAATCATCAGTATGCATTAAACCTACTGGTTTCGAAACCACGAATGATCCTTGATATCTATGATTAGTATCAACAACTAACTCTTTATACGGAGAGGTAAAACCATTGTACACTGCTGTCAGCATGGTACTCATGTGGGTATCAGTCCAAGAATTAAACGAAGAAACATTAATACGACTTTCCGGATTGGATTCTGCACTAATAATCTTAACTAAATATTGGGCAGTTCCAGGAACATTCAATATTCCTATTATTCGCCACAATTTTCCATTAAAATTTATATAATTATTAGGGTTTGTCCCTTGATAACGATACTCACTTCCATTTTGTGCAATCCAATAAATATAACTTGTATCATTAATTCCTCCGTATTCAAATTCTGTTTGAATTTTCTTTATTAGCGTAGGATAACTGTCAACAATATCATCACCTTTTCCAGATATCTGCTGTTTAATATCCGTTTTATATATGTTGTACACATACCGGTTATTTACATATGTCGACATCATTAAAGTAAGTAGTAATAAAAACACTATAAAAAAGGAATAAATTACTGATATTGAGATAAAACCATTCTTTTTCTTCATCATAAATACACCCACGAAATATAGTACGCATTTTGACAAGCCATATCAAAATTTACCTTATCATTAGCATCATATTTTTCAAATTTCTTATTAATATCAGATAAACCTGCTACCCCATTATAATGTTCATCTACCTTCTTGTAAATACATTCTGAATATTTACCTCTACCTACTGAAACAACATTATTTGAGTCAACTAAAGCATCTCCATTTTTAGCTTCATAAAATAAAGCGACTAATATTCCATCATGGCTATGCCCACTATCAGGAACATCCAAAGTCGTTAAATAATAAGTAAGTTGACTATATCCATAATCATTTATATGAGTTTTGGTTCTATCACACATTCCAGCATCTTCTGGATTATTATTTAAACATTTCTTTAAAGGAACAATATCTTCGTTTCTAATATACACTAATTGAGAAAATTTATATAATTCACTCGCGTCCATAATAAGCGAACTATCAGAATAAATATCAGTTAAAATATTAAAAATAAAAACATATTTATCATTTGCATCTACCGCTTTATCAAATTTGACTGTATCTATTGATAACTTTAATACATCCGCAATATGTTTGGTTTTATAGATATACGAAATATCATCATGATATAATCTATTTTGTTCATTAATTATAACTTTGCTAAATGCCGAATACAACAAAAGAAGTGTAGCCATTACAACTACAACAGTAATTATTGTCTCAATAAATATAAAACCCTTTTTGTTCATATTCTTCTACCCTATATAAAATTATAGCAAACATTTTATCTTTTTTAAATAAAAATGCAAAAAATCAAGATTATTATTCTTGATTTAACTTTATTTTAATTATCTTCATAAAATACAATAGGTGATTACTATGCGACCATGTCGGCCAACTTTTAGTGTGATTTTAATTTTTATCCTTGGAATTTTAATATTTTATCAATTATTAATTACGTTTATCTTACCATTTCGTTTTAATGTTTTTGTTCTGATTGTAGAAATATGCTTATTATTCTTTTTGCTCGCCCGAATAATATGGCCCTATTAACTTTTCCGTAATATGAATGTAACTAACATTTTCTTTAACAACCTTGGTATTTAAAAATTCTTTTTCTTGAAATTCAAAATATAACGGTAAGCTAATTAATATGAATAAAAGTTTCCGCTCATAATCTAACAACTCGAAAGTATTAAAGTATTTTTCCATAAATGGAGTAAAATCCAAATTCAAATACTCAGTATGATATAAATGAATAAAATCGATTATAGGGGTATCTGTTTTATAAGCATCCCAACTAATTAAGGCAGTTTTATCTCTAGTTTCAATGAAATGATCAAGCGACAAGTTGTTATGTACTATAGCTACTCTAGCCTGGTCCTTTTCTTTAACAAGATCGTACCATAAATCTAATTCTTCTTTGCAAAAATTTAAACACTCTCGAAATTTGTAATAATTTCTTGAAAATAAGTATTTTCCGGGACTTAAATACTCTTCCTTACACGTACTTAAAAAAAGAGATTCATAATAGTTACTCAAATAACTTATGTTATTCCCTATCGATTCATAAATCTCTTTATAATCGTCTATAGATACTTTTTTGTAGTAAACCGTTTTATTATGAAGTGAAGCTAATAACTCTGCGAGATCAATTAACTTTTGTTCTTTAGGAATATTCTCTTCCTCAAGATATTCAAAAACATTTTCTTCATTACGATAATTTTTTATTATTTCCGGATAATTATTAAATCCACGATTTTCCAAATAATTAAATAACGAAAACAAATCTTTTTGCTGTTTTTTTACAACAAACTTCCCAGATGTACTTTCGACGATTGTCACATTCTTATTTAATGTATACCGATATGGTTTATAAACACTTTTTAATATTTCTAAACTACTCATTGATAATTGGAATAATTAACTTCATGTCTTTAGCCAAATTAGATACATCATTAATTTTTTCAATATCATCTTTTGTTACCTTGTATTGTAATGCAATTGTTTCAATTGTTTCATTTTCTTTTACTACATGAATATGATATGTCATATAGTCATTTTCAGTCTCTAAAGCAGACACCATCTCTGGAGCAATTACCTCGGTAATTTCGTCTCTATCATCTTCGATTATTTCAGGATTAGAAATTACTTCTTGAATTACTTCTACTGGGGCTTCAATAATTCTATCTTCAGGATCACTAATAACCACAATTGGGTTAGTATCCTCAATTAAATCCAAAGGGTCTTCTTCAATTACTTCTTCCTCAATAATCTCTTCTCGAACATCATCCGCAGTTACAATATAATCAATTTTAACAACCATTTCTGATTCATCCATATCATATGTAAAATTATCAATACTAAATTCTAAAGAATCATTTTCAATTCTTGTAGTTAGCTCAACATTAAAAGGTATTGTAAATTTAAAATCTGAAGTGTTTACACTAAGTTCATGTTCTTTATATGTTCCACTTACTATAAAATTACCAAGAATTTCCGAATCATTTTTCGTAATTTCATGCTCTAATGAAATGCTACATATTTCTTTAACTGTTCCAGGAAACTTCACTTTGCTTTCAAATGGTATTATACAGTTCATCTTATCATCTCCTACAAAAAGATATGCATAAAAAAAGAGATTATTCATTTATTAATCTCTTTTTATTTTCCGTTTTCTTTAGAATCAATAATAATTGTAACTGGTCCATCATTTAAAATATTCACTTTCATATCCGCTCCAAATTTACCAGTTACACATGGTACATGTTCCCTTAATTTTTCGTTAAACTCATCATATAAAATTGTTGACTCATCACCTTTTAATGCTTTTAAGTAAGAAGGACGATTGCCTTTTACGGTGTCAGCATATAAAGTAAATTGTGATATGGATAGTATGCTTCCACCAACATCTAGTACCGACTTATTCATAACGCCGTTTTCGTCATCAAAAATTCTTAAATTAACAATTTTTCTTACAATGTAATCGATATCTGATGATGTATCTCCTTGAGTAAAACAAGAAAAAACTACTAAGCCACTTTCTATTTCATTATAAACAGCCCCGTCAATAGAAACATTACTCTTACCACTTCTTTGTATTAATACTTTCATTTTCTTCTTACATCCTTTACATATCTAAGCTTACGCATATTCTTAATTACATTATCAATATCCTCAGTATTTTTTACTTTCAAATCTATTCGATAAGTATTTTCTTTTTGTGTATCAATTGTAACTATATTTAAATTTTCTGTGGTAATAACTGCAATTAAGTCAGATAACGGATTCTTATCACTAGATACTTTTACAATAAGACTAGTAAAGTATTGATTATCACTCTTGCCAGACCAAGAAACATCAACCATTCTATCACTATACATCGATACATTAGGACAATCCTTTCGATGGATAGCAATTCCCGCTCCCTTTGTGATAAACCCAACTATTTCATCATTTTTAACTGGATGACAGCATTTTGCCAAATGAGTTAGTATTGATACCTTATTGTCTACTAAAATGTCAGATTTGTGATTAAAATTAACATTAGAGGTTCTCTTAATTACTAACGAATCTTCTGCTTCTTCACTACCAGTAACATAATTAATAATAAAATTAGCAGTGTATCTGAATGAACCAATTGAAACATAGATATCTTCAAGATCTTTAAGTTTTAATCCATTACATATCTCCTCAATGTTTTCATTAGATAGAATTTCATTTATTGATAATTTTCTTTTTCTTAATTCTTTTTCTAAAATACTCTTACCCTTAGCAATATATTCTTCTTTATCAATCTTAGAAAAATAAGCTTTAATTTTATTTTTTGCTTGGCTAGTTTTAACTATATTTAGCCAATCTTTATTTGGCTTTGCATTTGGATTAGTCATTACTTTAACAATGTCATTTTCTTTTAAAACACTATTAATCGGAACCATTTGATCATTAACAATAGCACCTACCATAGTATCTCCTACTTTTGAATGAATACGATATGCAAAGTCTATTGGAGTAGAGCCTTTAGGAAGTTCTACAACATCTCCCTTTGGTGTAAATACATAAATCAAATCACTTAAAATATCACTATCGATTACCGATGCAAACTCTGTATCTGCACTATTTTCAGTATTTTCAATTATACTACGATATAACTCTAGCTTTTGTTCCATCATAGTTTGAATCTTTTTAGCACCTTTTTCTTTATAAGACCAGTGCGAAGCAATACCCTTTTCAGCAATTTCATCCATTTCATAAGTTCTTATTTGGACTTCATAAAGCATTCCGCCTTCGCCAAAAACAGTCGTATGTAACGATTGATACATATTCTCTTTTGGAACAGCAATATAATCCTTGAAACGATTTTGCATAGGACGATATTTTGAATGGATAATTCCAATTACAGCATAGCAATCACTTTCTTTTTCTACAAAAATACGTAACGCTAAAATATCATAAATGTTTTCCCATTTTTTTCCATTGCTTAACTTATTATAAATACTATATACGCTCTTAACTCGACCTTTAATTTCAAATTTAATGTTATTATCAATTAAAAGATGAGAAAGACTTTCCTTCATTTCTTGTAATGATTCATTTAAACCTTCGACAGTATCGTTTAACTTTTCTAAAATGTCATTATATACTTCAGGTTTCAAATAATATAAACATAAGTTTTCTAATTCACTTTTTATAGAGTTAATACCTAATCTGTGAGCTATTGGAACTAAAACAGATAAAGTCTCATTAGCTACCTTCTTTTGGTGTTCTTTTGATAGACACTCCATAGTTCTCATATTATGCAAACGATCAGCAAGTTTAATAAATAACACCCTTACATCTTCACATAATCCAACCATAACCTTACGTAAATATATGGCTCCATTTTCACTTTGATCTACCATTTCCAAACGATTAATTTTAGCAACAGATTTAATAATGGTATAGACATCATCGCCAAACTCCTGAAGAATCATCTCAGTATCATAATCATCTTTATCAGCACCTTCATGTAACAAGGCACTAACTATTGTAGTTGTGTCTACATTTAAATCTAAAAGAATATTGGCAACTTCCAAACAATGGCTGATTTCTGGATCCCCATTTTTTCTTACACGATCTTTTAATGTCTCAGCAGCTAATTCATACGCTTTTTTAATAACCGGAATATCATCAGGATTCTTAATTTTTAATAATAATTTTTCTATAGTAATAGTAAACACATCCTTTATTTTGTTTTATTTATAAAATTCTTTAACTTTAATTCATCAACATTCATAATATCATTAACCATATCATAGATACTAAGACTCGTATTATTGGACCAAACATTTTCTTTAAGAAAATTCCATAGATCAATTTCTCTAACGTCAATACCTCGATACTTTAGTTCTCCTTTTTTAGTATTAAAAGCAGGATATAATCTTGTATATAATTCATTTAATGATTTAAATTTAATTTCTTCCATAATAAAAATTTATCTTTCTTTCCATAAATATTATACTAAATTGAAGCATTTTATTCAACTTCAGCAATCTAAATTTATTAATAATTATTTATTAAATTTAATATTATTTATTACAATGAAAATTTTCAAAAATAAATTTATTACATCAACTTTTATCCTAATTCTAAGTGGTATGGCAACTAAAGTATTGGGATTAATTATAAAAATAATCTTTACAAGAATTGTTGGTACCACAACAATAAGCTTATATACAATTGTTATGCCCACTTATTCTTTATTACTAACTATAAGCACTATGGCGATGCCAACAACAATTTCCAAATTAATATCGCAGAAAAATGATCCTAAAGTATTAAATAGTGCCACAATACTAATACTTTTACTTAACGCAGTTCTAATTATCGCAATGTTTATTTTAAGTCCATTTATAGCTAACAATTTATTAAAAGAACCCGATGCCTACCCTTTACTAATCGCAATGTCTTTGACACTACCATTTGCTTCTCTAGCTTGTATTTTAAAAGGATATTATTACGGAAAACAAAAAATGATTCCTCATGTTGTTTCTAATACAGTTGAACAAATCATTAGACTAACATTAGTTATCACCGTTATGCCTATTTTAATCAAGAAATCTTACGTACACGCAGCTACCGGATTAATTTTTACTTCTTTTTTTACAGAGCTTGCATCAATAATTGTATTCTTACTATTTATGAATAAGAAAGATGCTATTAATCTTGCCAAAATCAAGTATAACTCAAACGACGCCAAAGACATCCTTTCCCTATCTGTCCCAAGTGTTGCAAGTAGAATCGTCGGAAATATTTGCTATTTCTTTGAACCAATCATTTTAACAAATGTCCTTTTGCATTCAGGCTACTCCGGAAGTTATATATTAACTCAATATGGAGCGTATAACGCTTATGCAATATCTACGTTAACTATCCCTTCTTTTTTTGTTACTGCTATCGCTTCAGCGCTCATTCCCGAAGTTTCCAAATACATCGAAACAAAAGATTATTTACTAGTGAAAAAAAGACTTAAACAAGCCTTTATTTTTACATTTTTAATTGGTTTATCTTTCACTTTTATAATATTTGTCTTTAGAAATAATCTACTATCATTTTTGTATAACACAACACTAGGTTCGGATTATATTCGTATTTTAGCCCCGTTTTTTATTCTGTTTTATTTTGAGGCAGTATTTGCATCTTTTATGCAGGCAATTGGAAAAGCAAACATCACTCTTAAAATTACAATTATAGGATCTATTATAAAGCTTCTTTGTATCGCAGGACTATCTCTATTAAAAATCGGACTGTATTCATTAGTCATCGCAGAAATATTAAACATTATTTTAGTAGTATTCTTAAATTATTTATATATGAAATTATTTTTTATAAATCTTAATGACAAATAAATCTTTACAAGACTCATTTTTATCATAAATAGTATTATTAATTATTGGTATCATATGATAATAATCTTTTTTGTCATAACAAAATACAATATGTGAACCATTATCTAAATTTAAATCTTTGACAAGCATATCATAACCATAAGATATTGGCATAATTTTATGATTTAACATATAAGTTTCAAAAACATCAATATCATTATACGAATCTTTTTGCAAACTAAATTGTATATCACACAATTCTTTAAATACATCATCATATTCTTTATTAAGTAATTTACAAAAACTTCTTACAACACAATTACTTTTACCTTCATAATTAGAAATATTAAACTGACAAAACTGCATAAAAATCCTTTCTATCGTTAGATCATAGAGCTATTATTTATTGGCACGCAGATTCCCCACTTATAGAGCCATACTTATTTTGTCCCTTCGTTCTAGTCAATACGTATGTGATTTGTTTGTTACCATTTGTTGTATTAGAGAATACTAAATAATTGCCTGATACCCAGAATGATGCATCTTGATTTAAACGATATTCACCGCCACCGTCATAACTTGCCATTAACCTATAATTCCACGGATCATATCCGAATGACATGTATGACCACATGTCTATGCTATAATATATTTTAAAACATACATCTGAATAACCTGGGTAATACCATACTCCTTTAACTTGATCTATACTTGTTACGTTTGTTCTAGTTTCATCAATAATTATTTCTGGTAATTGTACACCATTTACTTCTGAAGCAGGAATTGTTATTTTTTTGGGTTCGTTTACTGTTACGGTATTGGTTGCAAAATTGTCGTTACACGTTACCTTCACTTCATATGTACCCGGCTTTTTATTACTAATTTGCGATACATCAATTATGCAATTCAAATTATCATTCAATTCAAAATAATGTTTTGCTTCAAATGGTATGTTGCCATTATAGTCAATTGTTATATTTTGTTTTGGTTCTATTTTTGTATTTCTAGGTTTGGGTTCTTCTTCGACAGAATTGTTGGTTCCGTTATTATTATGATTCCCGCTGCTTCCATTATTACTTTTATTATCATTGTTGTTTCTGTCTTCTTTGGCACCTTCTTTTTTTATAGCTTCTTTTATTATTTCATTTTCATTATATAAGTCTTCTTCTTCATACCCTATTTCTTTTAATGCCACAGATAAAGCGTTCATTTCCCTTATGCTTTCTAAATAGTTTACTTTTTTATTTAACATTAAATTATTTATTATTATTTCCAACGATTCTGCCGATATAGACATTCCAATAGATGCGTTGTCTGTTGCATATGTATTGATTCCCAGCAATTCTCCTTTAGCATTTATTAACGGGCCACCTGAGTTACCAACATTTAGTGATATATCTGATTGCAAGAATTCTATGCCGGCTGCACTTCTTCTTGCGGATAATATTCCCTTCGTTGTAGTTGCTTCACCCTCTAAAGCATAAGCAAAACCGATTGCATATACATCATTTGTAACTTTTAACTCTAATGTGTTAGCAAAACTCATAGCTTTTATTTTGGGCGCTTCTACAGCTAATAAAGCGATATCTGATTTGATATCATTGCTTACCAATTGTGCTGTTACTTTATCTCCATTATGATAACTTACAGTTATTTCACCTTTTATGTCGACAATATGACTATTGGTTACTAGATACCCACTTTCGTGAAAAAAACCAGTTCCTATAATTACGTGTTTATCAGTGACTTTATTTGATATTCTAACTGTATTTTCTTTTATTAACTCTGTTGCTAATGCAGAATTTGAACTTGATAATGGTTTTATTTTCTCAATACCATTAATCTCTATGTCCTTTTGATTAGACAGACACAAAAACAATATAATACCAGTTGCCAATAATAATATCGTACATATTGTTCCTATTATTATTTTCTTTTTATTCATCTATATCCCTCATTTAACTAAAGTATAACAAAAAAGGCTAGATTTCTCTAGCCTTTTGATTGTAATATCAATTCTTATTTTACCTTTATGGATTTAGCAATAAATTCTCCTAATTGCGACCATTCACTCTGATGGTTTTCTGTACAATTAAAGTTTAAAATCATTATTTCATCATCGACTGAAAATATAATCATATAATTATAAATTTTTGAATCTATTGCATTTGTATTCAAAGCAATTGTATGTACATCCAAACCATTTACTTCAAGAGGAAAATAATAGTAAAAATATCCCATTTGACTGAACGTTGACTTCGACGTCTCTACAAATTCGGTAAGATTCATACCAGATAGCTCAGTATTGTTGCCATTGTAAACAATACTTATAGATGCATCCTCATTAGCATAAGCTTTCTTCGGAGTATTTCCAAGCGGATACTTTAATTCTAAAAGTTCCTTACTCATTGGTTTAAAATCACTTGGAACTCTAATAAGAAACTTGCCTAAGTCTTTATATACTGTTTTAATTTTCTTCCCACTCTGAGTAGTAAAAATCGTATCAGTAGCATTTGTATGCCCATCAGTTTTAGGATCATTAAAACAGACAAATAACGCCAATATTATTAGTAGCACAACTACAACAATAAGAATTAAACTTAACTTTTGATTCTTATCAAGATTTGTTAAAGATGAACCATTTTTCATATCTCCCACACCTCGTTTTAAATATACACCCTTATTATTTATAAGTCAAACTGTATATTATTTGATTTGTTTTAAACAAATGATTCCGGTAATGTACTTCCACCGTCAATTACTAATCCATGGCCTGTTACATAACTGGATTCGTCTGAAGTTAGGAAGCAAGCCACTTCGGCCACTTCTTCAGCATCGCCAAGGCGCCCCATAGGAATTGCTTTTGCAGCAGCAGATAACGCAGCATCAACTCCGCCTTCTACACCCTCATAAACTTTTCTAATCATCGGAGTGTCAATTACGCCCGGAAGAATTGCATTTACCGTTATATTACTTGAAGCAACCTCAGATGCTAACGCTTTTGTAAAAGCCATAACCGCTCCTTTTGTTCCAGCATAAGCAGAAGATCCTGGATCACACACCATAACACCTGTAACAGATGAAAAGTTTACAATTTTACCATATTTTGCTTGTTTCATATAGGGAATAGCTGCTCTACAAGAATTCCATACACCAAAATAATTAATATCAATTTCTCTATGAGCCTCTGCATCTATAGAGTCATCTGTAAAGTCAGTAAATACAGCTACACCTGCAGCATTTACAACTGCGTCAATCCTTCCATATTTTTCACATACATTTTTGTATATTATCTTTAATTTTTCAGCATCACGAACGTCTGCGACGCAACCATTTACTTCATATCCTGCATTTCTTAATTCTTCAGCATAATCCATCACTTCAGGTAAGAAGTCAATGGCTACAACTTTTGCTCCATATTCAGCCATTTTCTTAACAGTTGCTCTTCCCATACCGTTGGCAGCCCCTGTTACAATAGCAATTCTGTTTTCTAATTTTCTCATATTTCTCTCCTTTACCTATATAAGCTTGTAGGCTTATATATTCTAATATCATTTTAACATATATATTTCAAAATACTAACAAAATTCAAAAAAGACTAGATTACTCTAGCCTTAATTATTATTTTATTTCAATCGTTTGAATGTATTGAATATTAATCATTGAATTATCTTCAAAAACTATAAAGTTGTCATCGTATGCTACCAAAACACCTTCAAAAGCCGTTGTATATAAACCACGAGGCAATGAATCACTATATAAAGCAACACTAACTTTAATTTTTTTATTTAATAACCTATCTAACATCATAATCACCAATTAATTATTTTTTCCTTGATAGCTGCTTGTACCGCACACCGTTTTAAGGGGCAATAATAAACTATTAAAAATTATTTTACTTATATGTTTTTTGTTAATTATTATTTTGTTAAATTTGTACTACGTTATGCATAAATTTTAATTTATCCTTTATATAAATAAAAAGTAGGACATAATCCTACTTAATTTCAATATATTTCTTTTCTGGTTCTTCTGATTCTTCTTTTGGAACAGTGATACTTAAAATACCATTATCCATTGAAGCATTAATA
>JAFSGC010000020.1 GCA_017434825.1 Bacilli bacterium
CACTTCACTTTTTCGTTCATACTTTTCAGTTTTCTCATTATAAATATATATTGCTAAAGACTCTGGTACTTTTAAAGAATATTCATCTCTATCTTTTTTATCATAACTAAAAAAGATAATTACTATTATCGATAATGTAAACACTATTAACAATGATAAAAATGTAATTACCTTTTTATTCATACTTATATTCTCCTACTATTTATAAGTATATCATATAAATACATAAAAAAAGAAGTGAAAATCACTTCTTTTAGATATTACTTCCAAATATCGTTAGCTAAAATGCTAGATTGATATCTGAAGATTAAACGTGTTATATAAGTAATACCTGTAATAACACATTTATATTATTCTTTATTTTACTTTTTTTATAGCACCAGTTTTTTCCAATTCTTCACTTTCTTTTTGATAGTTTAAACTCATTCCTATCACAAAGAAGTATGCTAAGAAATAAAACCACATCATTAATACACAGACACTAGTTAATCCACCATAAAATGCAGTATAGTTTGCTAAATGGTTAATATAAAACGAATATAGTTCTGTCATTATAATCCACGCTACAGTAGTAAATATTGCCCCATAATTTGCATTGTGTGCCACAATTTTGCGGTCAGGAGCCATTACATAGATAATCTTTATTAAGAAGAATAAGAATATCCACATAACAGGATTTTTTAGCAAATTAAATATTTCTACAATTATTTTAGTGACATGACTATTTAAATTAACGCTTTCTATTAAATAAATAATTTGATCACCAAATATTGGAACAATTAGCAAGAATACTAACAATAATACAAAGATAATCGACATAACTATCGCTTTAAATCTACGTTGAAACCAATTACCGTTTTTAACCCCATAAATAGCATTCGACGTTACAATTACTGAAGCAGCACCATTACTTGCTAAATAATAACAAACAACAATTACGATAGTAAGTTTAAGTCCAGCATTACCACCAGCTCCAGTACTTAACATTAGATTAGCAATATCTGTGGAAAATGCCTTTTGTAAAAAATCATATATAAAATCCATTGAAACATTTAATACTGAAGCAGCATATGTAATAAGTGTCATCGTAGGAATGATTGCTAAAACTAAGAAGAACGCAAGTTGCCCAGGCAATAAAATCATGTCTGGGCGTTTAAGTACTTTTGATATTCTTTGAAAAAATACTTTAATTTTTGCTTTCATTTAGTTCCTTTTGTTCTTTGAGTGCTTTTGTTGCTTCATTTAGGGCATCTTCGATTGTTTTGATATCATCTAAAATCATTGAATATCCAAATTCAGCACCATAATCATATGGTAATTTTTTAAACTCTTTATTAAGTTTATGAATATAATTTGTAACTTGTTTTTGTGAATAACCTACCATATATACCACAAACTCATTTCCATCTGTACGAATAATATCAGAATTATCAAGTTGAGTCTTAATTAAAGCGTTGGCAGCAGCTTTAATTTGTTTATCCCCTTCTTCATAACCTTCGATATCGTTAATGTGTTGTAAATGATTTAAATCTACCACTAAAATTGTTTGTGGATATATTGTATTGTTACTCCATTCCTTAATATTCTCAGTTAAATAATTTCGATTCTTCAAAAGAGTTAATTGATCAATAAATCTTAATTTATCATCTTTTTTAATCTTTTTAGCAATAGTTATTTTTCTAGTTTTACGAACCACAATAATAGCCACTAAAGCAAAGATTAATAAGAAATAAATGAAATATTTAGCAAGTAAACTCAAGAACCATCCAGAGTTAACCGTCTTTTCATGGTTATAATATCCTTCATTAAGAACACGATGAGAATCAGTAATACTCATATATTCATTTAATAAACGATACATTGCGCTACTTGTTCTAACATTAAAACCATAAATATAATTAATATCATTTTCAAATCTTAAAGTATAATTTTCAAGTCCATGAGAACGATAATATTCAAAAATATTACTATCGATTAAAATTATTTCATCTTTACGATTAAGTTTTAATAATTCTTTTGTATTACGATAAGTTTTAATATTAATACCACTTATATTCTTTAAATAAGTATATAATATAGAATTTTCATCTACATATACATCTTTACCTACTAAAGAATTAACTGAATTAATTACAATATCATTTTTACTATTTGCAATAACTGAATATTCTACGTTAATACCACTTAATGTTTTTGCAAAATTATTATTTAAATTATAATATCCAAAGTAAATATCTACTTCTTCTTTATTTATTGCTTTATTAAATTTATTGAAATTACGATACTTCTTAAAATTAAATTCAATGTCTGCAAAATCCATAAAGCCATCTAAGTATACCGCAGCTATTCCACCATAGTTACCACTTGATATTACTTCATATGGAGAATTATTTAAATATCCATATTCATATGTAACACTTTGCATAGCATCTATTTCAGTTTCTGTAATGCCTAGTGAGCTTACCATTAAATCAAATAAACTATCATTATATACCTCGTTAAACTCATCTTTCCAGTTTTCATAATACTTACTTAAAACTCTACTTAAAGTATCATCAACAGTATTCATTGTATAATACATATTAATATCACTGAAATGATAAATTATACTATAATTACTTTTTAAAATATCTCCAAGATATAAATGTAACGGAATAATTGCATATCTAGTTTCAGCTTCCATTGATTTTAGTAAATCATCAATAGAATCATAACTTTGATATTTAACATTATTATTACTTACATAATTTGATACGTATGATAAGTCTCTTCCTAAAATAGCTACTTCCTTATTTGTTAAATCATCAATTCCACCTATGATTTCGTATTCTTTACCAATTAATACATAATGGTCTGTATAAAATACTATATCATTTTCATTAATAGATGTTTTAGCTCCAAATGTAACACCAGTTGTAGCAGTACCATACCCAAATGTAACTTCATTAACATTTAAATCATATTTTCCTTTAAAGTCATTAATGAAATCATAAAACACGCCACTACCATTATTACCAAATACAAATGCATCATTGATAACATTTATGTTTATAACTTGAGCTGTAGTATGGTTATCATCAATCCAATTCTTTTCTGAAATTGTTAAATGATTAGAGTTTAAGTAAATATAAACTCCTGTACCCACTCCAACAATTAATAATAGTCCTATTATAATTCCTATTATTAAGTACTTCTTATTTTTCATTAGTTTCTTCTTCCTCTTCTACTTCTCGGTTATTATTCCAAGAGACATGGTCTATTATAGCATTCTTTGCACCAAAAATAGTAGCATTTTCGCAATGAACTACAAATTCAATGTCATAATATGAAAGAATGTCTTCACTAAATAAGTCTACAGAATTGGTTGCAATTGCTTTTGCATCTTCAACATCAGTAGTTTCATCATAATAAATATGAACATAAATTATTCTTCCTTTAATAGATAAAGAAACTTTTGAAACGTGTTCATTTTCTAAAAGTGTTTCTTTATACGTACTCTTGTCTTTGTCTTTTATTGGATAGTTTTCAATACCATCAAGTCTTGATCCATAACTACCAACATCTTTTGAATAAAAGAATGTTAAAGCTACTGCAACTATCGCACAAAAACATACGAATAATATAATAATAAGCATGAACAAAACCCTATTTTCTTTCCATAATTTTTTCATTACTCACCTCATAAGTACAAACATTATACTACATAATATTTATTTATTCAAATTCCATTACTTTCTTTATTTTTTCTTCATCATAAATCATAATATTTAAATCTAAAGCTTTTTGGTACTTGCTTCCAGGATTAGCCCCTACTATAACAATGTCGGTTTTCTTGGAAACAGAATCACTTACCGTACCATTATTTTTTTCAATAAACTCTTTAATTTCATCACGAGAAAGTCCTTCAATAGTTCCAGTTATTACAAACTTTTTACCAGTCACAAACTCATTGTAAGTAAGAGCTTCTCCTAAATATTTTGTATTAATTCCTTCATTAATTAAATTATCAACTAACTCTTTATTATTTATAAAATAATTAACAATGTTTTTTGCAAGAATGTCACCAATATCACGAATTTCTTTAAGTTCTTCATAAGAAGCATATCTTAAAGCCTCAATATTTTCATATTGGCGAGCTAATATTTTAGCATTTTTAGCTCCGACTCCCGGAATGCCTAAACCAAATAAAAGCTTTTCTAAACTACTATTTTTACTATTTTCAACTGACTCTAAAATTTTATTTATTTTTTTAGTACCAAGGCCTTCGAGTTCAATTAGTTGTTCTTGCATATTTTTAAGTTTATAAAAGTCTAGTACACTTTTAATAAATCCCATGTTATGTAAATCCTCAATGATTTCATCTCCTAAACCATCAATATTCATTGCATTACGAGATGCATAATGGATTAACCCTTCTACTTTACGCGCAGGACAAGCCTCATTTAAACAAAAATAATCAGTTAATCCCTCTTTTTTACATAATGGACTATCACATATAGGACAATTAGAAATCATTTCAAACTCGACTTCAGTACCATTTCTTCTTTCTATAATCGGTCTTATAACCTCAGGAATAACATCCCCCGCTTTGTGTATCGCTACAATATCTCCGATTTTTAAATCTAGTCCTCTTACATAATCTTCATTATGTAATGTCGCTCTTGATATAGTAGATCCCATAACAATCACAGGTTCAAGTACTGCATTCGGAGTAATTTGTCCAGTTCTTCCAACTGTAAAAATAATATCCTTAAGTTTAGTAAGCACCTCTTCCGAAGGAAATTTATAAGCTGTTGCCCATTTAGGATATTTTGATGTAAATCCTAGCTTTTCTTGAATTTCTAACTCATTAACTTTTATTACTACTCCGTCAATATCATACGGAAGATTTGGTCTTTGCTTAGCAAGGGATTCAATAAAATCTAAAATCTCTTCCTTAGTTTTAGCTAATATACAATTATTACTTACCTTAAATCCCAAATCTCTCATAAAATTCAATGAATCATAATGAGTTGTTAATCCATAATCTTTAGGATTTGGTAAATGGTAAATAAAATTATCTAAATTTCTTTGAGCCGCAACCTTAGAATCTAATTGACGAGCAGAACCTGCAGCTGCATTACGACAATTTTGCAAAAGTGGTAAACCGTCATCTTTTCTTTGTTTATTAAGTTTTTCTAAAGTGGCTTTACTCATGATGATTTCACCACGAACTTCAATATCAATATTCTTTTTTAATTTCAAAGGAATACTTTTTATTGTTTTAACATTATGAGTAATATCTTCACCCACAACGCCATCACCACGTGTAGCACCGCTTACAAGTTTTCCTTCTTTATATATTAAAGATACTGAAAGTCCGTCAAATTTTTGTTCACACACATATGTTGGTTTTACACCATCATTTTCAATCTTTTCTATAAAACTAGATATTTCTTCTTCATTAAATACATTTGGAAGAGATAACATCGGAAGAATATGATGAATTTTCTCAAATTTATCGATTACCTCTCCTCCAACTTTAACAGTTGGTGAATCAGCTCTCTTTAATTCTGGATATTTTTCTTCAAGATTAATTAATTCTCTTAAATACTTATCATACTCTTGGTCAGTGATTTTTGGATTATCAAGAACATAGTAATTATAATTAGCTTCCTCCAGTATATTGATTAATTCATCTATTCTTTCTTTCATTATTCCTCCCACAAATTGTTGTTATATACCCCTTTTTCAATTAATGATTTTATTTCTTCTTGAACCTTGATTAGGTCTTCTCTATAAGTCATTCCCATCCAATGTTCATTAGTTTTAACTAATTTAGCATTACCCTCTTTAATAAATGTATCTACTACATCCGGCAAGAAAAACTCAGCAACCTCTAAATCAGCTTTATCTAAAAAGTCATTTAACATTTCTTCACATCTATCAAAGAAATTGATATTAAAGCCGTACATCAGCATATTAACTGGGCCATCAAGTGGCATTGTATACTCTTCTCCCTCAGGTAATGGTCTACATGTAACTTTTTCAGAATCTTTTTTACAAGCACTTTCTCTAATTGCCTTAATTACGCCATCTTCTTCAATAATCACGCCTCTTTTTACTTCTTCATCACCAAGAATTGTATCACCGATTTTATAACCTACAACTGCTACTCCAGTTTCATTATTAATAAAATCTGCTAAAATATCAAATGCACCAGGACCATAGAAATCATCTGCGGAAATAACCGCAAAAGGACCATCTACATAATCTTTAACACAATATACTGCATGACCTGTTCCAAATTGTTTTTCTCTTTTTACTTCAATCTTTCTTGGCAATATATCAAGCTCTTGAAACGCATATACAGTTTCTACTTTGTCTTCTACTCTTTTTCCAATCGTTTCCTTAAAGACATCCAAGTTTTCCTTACGAATAACAAAGACTACTTTTTCAAAACCAGCTTTTATTGCATCATGAATTGAATAGTCAATAATAAATTCTCCGTTTGGGCCTACTGGCTGAATTTGTTTTAATCCCCCAAATCTTGATCCCATTCCTGCAGCTAATACTACTAATGTTTTTTTCATTTTTACACCTTCCTTATACCTTTATAATTTTTAAGTAATTTCTTACTTCCTATTTTATAACTAAATGCAATTGTTACAAACCTATCATCTACTGATGTAACAATTCCTTTACCAAAAGAAATATGTGAAACTAAATCTCCTGGTTTATAATCATTTGAACTTTCTTTAGATGCTGGTTCATCATCATAAAGTAGTGTTCTACGTAATAATGACGGTCCTTCTTTTTTCTTTTCAACATCTAATAAATTTTCACTAATCTCTGAAATAAATCTACTTGGTGTGTTTGCAGTCAATTTACCATATAACATTCTTTTTTGAGCATTTAGCAAATATAATTTTTCTTTAGCTCTAGTAATTGCTACATACATTAGTCTTCTTTCTTCCTCTAGACCCCCTTCTTCATAAATACTATTCGAATGCGGTAAGATATTTTCTTCAAGACCAATAATAAAGACTACTTTAAACTCTAGTCCCTTAGCACTATGTATTGTCATCAAAGTAACAGCATCACTATCTTTTGTATATTCCGCAGCATCTGCTACTAAACTTACTTCTTCTAAGAAATCATTTAAGTTAACGCTACCTGTAACCTTTTCAAAATTTTCTGTTACTGATTTAAATTCCATTAAGTTTTCTAATCTTAAATCACTTTCTAAAGTTTTATCCTTTTCTAAAAGTTCTCTCATTTTAGTTAGTTCTAACACTTTATCAATTAATTCAGTTAAAGACAATTCTTTACTTAATTCAGTTAACTCTATAATCAAGTTTTTAAATTCTAGTTCTTTACCAGATTCTATAACATCAAACATTGAGGTATTGCTTATATTAGCCATATTTTCTAGATTTTCAATTGTCTTTTCTCCAATCTTTCTTTTTGGCTCATTAATAACTCTTTTTAATGATACATCATCATCGTGATTAGCAATCAATTTTAGATAAGCTAGTAAATCCTTAATTTCCTTTCTTTTATAGAAGTAATAACTTCCATATACTTTATAAGGTATATTTTCTTTAACCATCTTATCTTCGATACCACGCGATTGAGCATTAGTTCGATAAAATACAGCAATATCTTTTCTTTGATATCCCTCTGATACCAAATCTTTAATTTCGCTAGCTACTCTAGATACTTCAGCTTCATCATTAAAAGCTCTTACATATTTAATCTTAACACCATCACCTAAATCACTAAATAAATCAATATCTTTTCTTTGTGAATTGTGTTTAATAACATCGTTTGCAGCACTAAGTATTGTTTGAGTACTACGATAATTTTGTGGTAATTTAATTACTTTACAATCTTTATAGTCTTTTTCAAAATTTAAGATATTTTGGAAATTAGCTCCTCTAAAAGCATAAATAGATTGTGATGGATCTCCTACTACAAATAGATTTTGATATTTCTTAGAAATTAGTTTAACCATCTTATATTGAACTTCATTTGTATCTTGATATTCATCAATTAAAATATAAGGATATTTTTCTTGATAATGTTCTAAGATATCACTATGATAAGTAAAAAGTTCTACCGGCTTTTTCAATAAGTCATCAAAGTCAATTGTATTATTTCTTTTTAATATTTTTTCATATTGATAATATACTTTAGCAGCTACCTTTTCCGCTGGCATTGTTAAAAACTTTTCAATTTCCGAATCTGATAACATATTATTTTTAATAAATGAAATCTTATTTCTAATAAAAGCTGGCGAATACTCTTTAGGATCTAATGCCATATCTTTTAATATTTTTTTAATAATGCTCGAAACATCTTCAGTATCAATTATTGTAAAGTTTTTAGAAAGTTCTAAAACATCATAATTTTCTTTGATAACTCTAAGTCCAAACGAGTGAAAAGTTCCTACAAAAGCATAATGTGTACCAATTAAATTCTCTACTCTTTGTCGCATTTCATTAGCAGCTTTATTGGTAAACGTAATAGCTAAAATATTACTAGATTTAATTCCACTTGAAATCAAATTAGCAATTCTTGTAGTTAATACTTTTGTCTTTCCAGAACCCGCTCCCGCTATAACTAAACACGGGCCTTCAACGTGTGTTGCAGCCTCGTACTGATCTTTATTTAAACCATCTAAGCAGTCCATATTTTACACCTACATTTCTTTAAATATTATATCAAAGATACTATTCTAAAAAAAGAAATTTTACATCAATTTGGTGAATTGAATGTTTAATAAAAATATGGTATCTTTATTACGAGGTGTTGATATGAAAAAAGCATTTACAATATTTTTAATCCTAGTTGCATTATGTGGCGCAGGATACGGAGTAAAAATGGTACTTGACAAAAAACAAGAAGAAAAAAGAATCGAAGAAATAAAAAAAGGATGGCACGTAGAAATTCTTACTGAATTCATTAATATCCGTGAAGAACCAGATCGTTATTCATACTCTACTGGAACTGTTAAACAAGGAGAAGTATACGCTGTTGTGGAAAACGATTTAAGTGACCCTAACCTTTATTGGTATTTAATAGAATTCAAAGATGGCACTACTGGATGGATTGCAAATAACACAAGTGGAACATATTTAAAAGATAACAATAATCCAAATGATATCGCTATTCCAATTTTAAAATTTGATGAAGCCGAATATCACGTAGTAAGTATTGATGATATTAATTATGATCATTTAAGAACTTGGGACGATAAAGACGATTTTGAATTAAGTCACCAAGTTTATCACGAAGTTGATAGATCAAAAGATATCGATCAATATTGGATTAAATATACTATTACAGATAAATCAGGAAAATACTCTAGTAAAACTCAAAAAATTGTTTTTGAAATTAAACCAGATGAATCAAAAGTTCTTAGTTGGTCAGAATATACTAGAAACTAACAATATACATAATCATATATTCATGATATAATTATTACAGGGAGTAATGTTATGAGTAAACCATATGAACACTATAGTGAAGAATTCAAGAAAAAAGTTGTCCAATTAGTGGAATCTGGAAAAAGAAGAAGCGAAGTTGCTAGAGCTTATGGAGTAAGTGCTCCTAATATTAGAGTTTGGCAACAAAAATATGGATCTTTAAACAAAGATACTCAAACTAAAGAAGAAACAAAAACAGTTACAAATAAGTAACTGTTTTTTATATTAATTAAATTTTTTCAATGCCTTGGAAAATAAAATTATCATTTACAAGTTTAAAAGATAAACGATATTTAGTAAATAGTTCATATACACCAGAAGTAATTGATTCAGCATTTTCAGCAGTTTTACCATCAAGTTTTTTTGTCTTTTCTACATCTGCATATAATTGATTATCTTCAAAATCTAATAAGCCGACATATTGATATACATAATATATGTTATCCTCTAAAGTATATTTGTAATTATACAATGCAATAATATCAGTAGCAGTAAATCCTCCACAACCGCCTGTATAGAAACGATTATTTTCAAATACATACGGGAACATATTTATATTCTTAGATATTGTACCCTCAAACATTTTGTTATACATAGATGATGCAGTTTCATAAGTCACATACCCATTACGACACATATTTTCATCATTATTTTTTTCTTCTTCAGTTAAATCAACCCAATTATCTTTTAGACTAGCTAATACAAAATAAGTTTTTTCATCATCTGTTAACTTTAAATTTTCATATAGATTAAATGTTTGTCCAGATATATACGAACCACCAAGAAGATTTGTAAACTCTTCTAATTTAGAGATTAAATTAGCATCTTTTAATTCATTTTCAGCAGCATCACCACTTGGATTTTCAACCGTATTATTAATTCCCGTATTATTTGTATTTTCTGGTTTATCATAAATAATTTTTCCAATTAATATTCCAATTGGTATACATAAAACCACACATATTAAAGCAACTACAAACGTTAATTTTTTTGACTTTTTTTCTTCCATATTTCCTCTCCTTATTCTAATAAGAGAATACTATATATAATTAAAAAAATCAAGGTATAGCACCTTGACTTCAACTAATTAAAAAATTAGCAAACACAATCTACATATGTATCAGATAAACATCTAATACTACATAGGCAACTGCAATCCATTGTGAAGAAAGAATTTGTTGCAACATATGGATTTAATGATGTTTCATCAGGGTTGTTTGCTAACACTCTAAATGTACAGCAATTTCCTTCAATCTTTTCCACTCTAAATACAGTCGAACAAGTATCGCCTAAAGGCTCACCACTACAATTAGTAGTGTTATCTTTTGTTGTCGGCATACTCCAAGGTACCCCATTTCCACAACAAGTATAAAGCATTACTGGTCTAGTATTGCAAATTAAGCAATTAGCTCCGCCTCCAAGCATAGGTCTATCGCATGTATCTAGGCAGTTATCTGGGCAAGCATTTTCTTGAAGAACTAAGATAACTGATAAAATTTCATTAATGCAGTTACCGGATCCGTTTGTGTGATTGTTCATTTTAATTCACCCTTTCTTGTGCTTTCATTATAATTTATGATTTTCTTTACTAAATCGTGCTATAATTTTCTATAAAAATATAGTATAATGTTTATAGGTGATAAAATGGAAACTGTATTTTCTTATATTGCAATAGCAATAATTTTAACAATTATTGTACTCGTAGTATTAAAAATTAATCGTAAAGATTTTAATATTGAAGCTAACAAGTTAATTACTTTTCTTGGAGGCAAAGATAACATCGTTAATGCCGAGTGTAATATGAGCAGATTCAAAGTTATTTTAAAAGACATTACAATAGTAGACAAAGATGGTATTCAAAAACTTGGAGCTAAAGGTATTGTTGAAATTGATAATCAACTTAAAATAATCTTTGGAAAAGATGCAAGAGTATTAAAAAAATACATTGATCAAATAGTATAAAAAATGACTGAGATTAATCTCTCAGTCATTTTTATTTGTTTAACATTTTTGAAACAGCAACTAATACTGCAATACGACCATATTCGTAAGTCAAACCACCTTGCTGATACGCAATAAAAGGGTCTCTTAATGGTCCATCACAAGATATTTCAATACTTGAGCCTTGCGTAAATGAACCTGATGCCATAATTATTTCATCATCGTAACCAGGCATTTGAGTTGGCATTGGAACAGCATTATTATCTATCGCTGAAGCACTTTGAATTCCTTCACAATATTTAATTAAATCCTCGCGATTCCCAAAGAAAATATTTTGAACTATGTCCGCTCTTTTTTCGGCATATCTAGGTTCAACTTTATAACCTAAATCCTCTAATAATTTACTAGTAAGAATGGCAGTCTTTAAACTCGATGCCACTACTGACGGAGCCTCATATAATCCCATTAAAATATTTTTATTTTGACCTAGTGTTGGCCCTACTTCTTTTCCTTCACCAGGTACATTTAATCTTTCTGCTGCAAGATGAACTAAATCTTTTCTTCCTGCAATATAACCACCATTCGGAGCGATTCCCCCACCTAGATTTTTAATAAGTGAACCTACAATAACATCAGCTCCTACTTCTAACGGAGTCTTATCTTCTACAAATTCACAATAACAATTATCAATCATAATAATCGTTTGCGATGAAACCTCTTTAATTAATTTAACAACTTTTTCTATTTTATCTATTGTTAAACTCTTTCTTGTAGAATAGCCTTTGCTTCTTTGAATCTCAATTAATTTAACAGCATTACTTTCTAAATACATTTTTATTTTTTCATAATCAAAATCATTATTGATTAAATCTATTTGATCATAATTAATGCCAAAGGATTTTAAACTACTTTGATTTTCTTTAATACCAATAACCTCGTGTAAAGTGTCATATGGAAGTCCCGAAATACTTAAAAGGGTATCACCAGGTCTTAAAAACGCAAATAAAGCCACTGTTAAAGCATGCGTCCCTGAAATAATTTGTGTCCTTACAAGTGCATCCTCGGCGCCCAAAATTCTAGCAAAAACACTTTCTATTTTTTCACGTCCAATATCATTGTATCCATATCCCGTAGAACTAGCAAAAACGCTTTCAGAAATATTTTCACATTTAAAAGCTTCTATTATCTTTAAACTATTTAAAAACGCTATATTATCAATTTGGTTATAAACATTTTGTAAATTATTTTCAACTTCAATCACTTTCTCTAATACATTTTTATCAATACTTAAATTTTCTAATAACTTATTCATAATTTTCTTCCATTCTTACGATATCACCACTTATATAATTATCATTATTAATTATCATTTCAATTATTTTAAGTGCAACATCTTCTTTTCTTAACAATTCTTTTTGACCTGTTCTTTCCATTTCTAGTCTAACATATCTTGGATTCATATCTAACACAGTTTGCGTTGCAACCCATGCCGGAGCAATTGCACATACTTTTAATTTAGGAAAACGTAACGCTAAATTTTTTGTTAAATTTTCAAGACCAGCTTTACTCGCAGCATAATCCATACTAAGAGGACTAAAAGTATTTTGAGCATCCGTAGAACTAACATTAATTATTACCCCATTTTCCATAATCTTTGTAGCATACTTACATATTAAAAATGGTCCCACTAGATTTACATTTAATACATCCAAAAAATCTTTTTGACTTTTATCATAAATATCTTCATCTAGACATAAAGCTGCACAGTTAACTACAACATCAATCTTTTGATATTTATTTTGAACATACTTAATAAGTTTTTCTACTTCCCTCTCATTTGAAACATCACATTTATAGCATTCGAAATTAACATCCTTAATTTTTGTTTTATTATAAATACCAATTACTGTAGCTCCATACTTGTTTAATATATTAGCTAGAGTTAGACCGATTCCTTTACTTGCACCAGTAACAATTGCTACAACACCTTCAAAATTCATATATACTCCTCTTTCGTCAAATTGATTATACCATTACTTTTTTATTTTTTAAATTCTTTCAATATCTACAATATCAACAATACTTATTTTATCACCAGATAAAGTTAACAATTGATTACTGGTTTTACCAATTATAGTTCTTTCTTGAATATCATCTTTAAGTGTAATTCTAACTCTACTTTTATATACATGATGACTCGAAGAAAATATATCATTTATTTTAGCCATTACATTTACTTTTTTATCAGGAATACTATGCGAACCATAATACCTTTCTTGAGAATTATGCAATTCTTTCTCAATTGGGAATGCACTTACATTTGGCAAATCTTTCATACTATCACCTAAAATAATATATGATAAAACAAATAAATATGAGCATAATACAAGTATGATAAGGAATAAAAACATTTCAATTTATTTACCTATATTTTTTCTATTCATAATAAGTATTATAAATTTATATAATGCAAAATACTTAAATTCTTTTTATTCCAATTATTATATTAAACAAATCATTTGGTACATTTTAGGAATCGCAATTATTTTTATAATTCAAAAATTAAAT
Organism: Bacilli bacterium; assembly: GCA_017434825.1. GTDB lineage: Bacteria > Bacillota_I > Bacilli_A > RF39 > UBA660 > UBA6448. The sequence goes on from JAFSGC010000020.1 coordinate 13,980, forward strand.
CTTAAGAATATTTTTAAATATAGTAAATATATTTATTATGCAAATCTTTTACTTTTAATATTAGTTCTTTTTATCGGAGAGGAAATTAATGGTACTAGAGCTTGGATTGACTTTAAATTTTTTACTTTTCAACCAAGTGAATTCATGAAACTTTCTTTAACTCTATATTTAATTGAGGTATCATCGAGAAAAGAAAACAAACTAAATAATATATTTAAGCTTACTATATTAACATTATTACCATCACTATTAGTTTTTTTAGAACCTGATACTGGAGCTATTATTTTCTTTATAATTGTCTATTTATTTATACTTATTACAAAAAAAATAAAATGGTATTTTTATTTAATTATGGGAATTTTAGGAATAACATCACTTTTATTATTCATTTATTTTTATTTATATAATCAAGATTTATTAATTAATTTAATTGGGACTTCATTTTTTTATCGAGTAGATCGTTTCATCAATTTTAGAACCAATAATTATCAATTAGAACTATCACTAATATCTATATTTGGCACCCCTTTTATACGTAATGGCTTTAATAAAATATTATTATATATTCCCGAAGGCGCAACTGATTTTATATTTGCGTTTTGCGCTGGTAACTATGGAATGTTAATGGCACTTTTAATTATCATTTCTTACATAATATTACTTATAAAAATATCATTTAAAATAAAACATTCTCAAAACAAAAAAACTAACTACTTAGTAATTAGTTTCATTTTGATATTGTTTTTCCAAATTACAATTAACATTTTAATGAATATTGGTTTAATCCCAATCGTAGGAATTACCCTTCCATTTCTTTCCTATGGAGGTAGTAGCCTTATGGTTAATTTTCTATTCTTAGGTATTATTCTAAATCTTACTAATAAGGACGGTAACCGTAAGGCACATAGTAAGAATAAGAATAATTTGAGTAAGGCATATAAGGATTAAATGGTGGATATCCTCCTTGAGGTGCTACATTATAAATTGGTCTTGGACGAGTTAATCCTACTGCTGCTCCTCCTGCTAAACCGCCTAATAAAAATGGAACTATGAATCTGTCTTGATTAGGATTCCCCATTGGTCTTGGAGGTATATTTTTATTTGGATAATATAACATAATTTATCACCTTTCATGGTAATATATGTTTATCTTATTTTATACCTATTATATTAGCCTAGTTTTTACTTATAATTCTTTTTACTTTAACATCTAGCGAGTCTAAATATTCATCAATTAATTTACTTTGTAATCTTGTTTCAGCATATGCAGTAATAGCAATACTTTTTTTCCATTCTTTTGTGTATCCATCAGTTGCTAAATTAGTTATTTTATTTTCTTTTAAAAAGTCACGTAGTTTTTTCATTACTTTCTTATCATCACATAATAATACATTTACATAAGTTCTATCTTTTGAAAAACGATTAGATAAACTTACTGCTAAAATTGTACCTACTCCACTTGCAATCGATACAACATACATCGTTAAGTCTCCACTGGTAGATACTGCATCAATAAGTTTATAAAAAATGATTTGACTTATTACTACTGATAGACCAGCAAGTAATCCTTTATTTTTTTGAACTAAAATAGTTTTACTCGTAGAAAGTAAATTATCAAATACCTTTATTAAGAAAATAACTACTAAATTAAGAATAAAAATTGTTGTCGCTGACATAATATCTCCCCTTTCATTTTTTAGCGCAAGACCACAATAGTACCATAAATTATATTTTAATGCAACAAAAAAATGCCAATCGGCATTTTATTCATTTATTCCTAAGAAATAATTTTTCTTTCCTTTTTTAAGAAGCATTACTTTTCCATCGATAAGATCTTCGCTTGATATTACCTTTTCTAAATCAGTAAATTTATCGCCATTAATGCTTATTGCATTACCAGTAATCATTTCTCTAGCTTCTCTTTTTGATGAACATACTTTACCATTAACGAGTAAATCTAATAACAAATCTCCCTCTTTAACACTAAAATGGTTTACGTCTTTAAATTCATTTAGAATAAATTCACTGGATAAATCTTTTACATTGCCACTAAATAAGGCTTCTGCTTGTTTAACTGCTTTTTCGTACTCTTCAGCACCATGTAAATCTGTAATAATTTCTTTTGCTAATGCCTTTTGTCCAATTCTCTTTTCCGGACAAGCTAAATGTTCATTTTCAATATTTTCAATTTCATCTTTAGTTAAGAATGTAAGCATTTTTAAGTATTGAATAATCATTGAGTCTTCAAGATTAATTAAGTATTGATACATTTCATAGCTACTTGTTTTGTTCTTATCAAGCCACAATGCATTACCTTCAGTCTTACCAAATTTCTTACCTTGAGAATCGGTTACAAGTGGCATTACCATACCATAAGCTTCTTTATCTAGTTTTTTTCTAATTAATTCAATTCCTGATGTAATGTTACCCCATTGGTCAGAACCTGCAACTTGTAATACACAATCACGATTTTCATATAAATATAAGAAGTCTAATGCTTGTAATATCATATATGAGAATTCTGCATATGTAATTCCAGTTTCTAATCTTGATTTAACCTTGTCTTTTGCAAGCATATAATTAACATTAAAATATTTACCATAATCTCTTAAGAAATCGATCACATTAATATCTTTAGTCCAATCATAGTTATTTACTACCTCAAAACCAAATATGTCTTCCGCTTGTTTCTTTAAGCCTTTAAAGTTATGTTCTACTTCTTCTTTAGAAATCATCGGTCTTTCGGCAGTTGGTTTTGGATCGCCAATTAAACCAGTTGCGCCACCAACAAGTAACAACGGATGATGTCCTGCTCTTGCTAATCTTTTGGATATTAAAAATGATGAATAATGTCCTATGTGCATAGAATCTGCAGTTGGATCAGTACCAATATAAAAAGTTAATCCACCTTCATTAAGCTTATCAATTAGTTCCGGACTACTAATATCTTGGATTAATCCTCTCCATTTTAGTTCTTCATATAATGTCATAATTTTCCTCCTTAAAATAAAAAAATCTCATAAAATATAAGGACGAGTTTTACCCGCGGTACCACCTTATTTTATGAGATTATCATACACTTTAATGTTAACGCCATCAACGATTTGAAATGGAAAGTTGTAAGTTTTCCTTCGCTTCAACAAACTAATTATAACCAAAATTTACTAATATTGCAAATAATATTATAATTTTTAATATTCGCAGTATAATATTATGCTTTTACTAAATTTTATATAGATATTTATTAATATTTTCTAGAACAAATTATAAAATTGGTAATTTGCACAAGAAAATTATTATTGTTATACTTCCATTCGGAGCATTCAATTGTTAGGTGTTTGCCTCTTTTTTGAAAGGAGGCTGATTTTATGAGTAAAAAAGATTGTTTAATCTTTTTCCTTATTCTCATTATTTTCCTTTTAATATTATTACTATTTATTGTTTTAATTTAAAAGAAAAAACACCTAACTTTTAGTTAGGTGACAACAAATAGGCAACACCCAACTCTGAAAAATTGAATGTTCCTTTTTCATTTTATGAAGTTTCCTTCATTAAATATATTATATAATATTTATTATTGACCATCAATGATTTTTTTTACTAAGTTTTTGTCATTATAAATTGTTACTGCATTAGGTACAATTCTAATTTCAGCCTTCTTTAGCTTAATTATTTCGCCATCAATATTTAATATCATATCTTTATCTGAAGAAAGTTTAATACTTGTAGTTTTAACTTTTTTAACTAACTTACTCTTTTCATGCTTAGCTTTAACAAGTTTAATTAAAACTCCAATTAATCTTATTCTTCCCATTTTATCTGCAAAATATATATCAAACAAATCATCATCAAAAGATGCTAAAGGTGCTATTTGAAATCCACCACCATAATAACGTCCATTACAAATTGCAATTATTGTATATTTACCTTTTACTTTTTTGTCATTATATTCAATTTCATACTCTTGAAATCTAAATTTAATAAATGTTTTTAATATTCCTAAATAATAGGATATTTTTTTGTGTTTACCAGCTTCTTTAATTAAATTAGCTTCATTACAAACCTGTGCATCAAAACCCACACTTGCTATATTAATAAAATAAAATTTATCATTTACTACTCCTAAATCAATAGTACTTTCTTTTTTAGAATATTTTTCTAGAGATTTATAAAAATCATTTCCAGATCCACACGGAATAACTCCGAGCTTGCATTTACCTCCTGCTATACCATTAATAACTTCGTTTAGTGTGCCATCACCACCAACTGAATAAACAATAGCATTTTCTTCATTCTTGTATTTTAAAGCAATTCTTGTAGCATGATTTGGACTACGAGTTTCCACTATCTTATACTCTAATCCTTCCATTGCTTTTTCGATATTAGCTTTAATAACCTCTAAATTAATATTTCCTGAATTTGGATTAACAATAAAAATATACTTCATAACTGCACCTATACATATATTATACCATAAAAAAAGAGCTTATTAATTAAGCTCTTGATGAATACTTACCATCACTAGTTGAAATGATAATTCTTTCACCTTGTGTTATAAATAAAGGTACTTTTACTACATATCCAGTTTCAATTTTTGCATCTTTATTAGCATTATTTGTTGTGTTACCTTTAACTGCTGGTTCAGTTTCAATTACTTCATATTCAACTTTTTCAGGAAGAGTTATACCAATAATTTCTCCTTCATAAAAGTCGATTGTAATATCTAATCCTTCTTTAATAAATTTAACATTGTCGCCTAAAGTTTTAACATCAACTTCAAATTGTTCATAAGTTTCATTGTTCATAAATGTATAAGCATCACCAGTTGAATATAAATATTGAACATTTACTTTTTCAATATGAGCTCTTTGAATCTTAATATTTGTATTAAAAGTATCTTCAGTAGTAGAACCTGTTCTTAAATTTTTTAATTTAATTCTTACAAATGCAGGTCCTTTTCCTGGTTTAACATGTTGAAATTCTTGAATAACGCAAAGGTTACCATCAATAATAACAGTCATACCATTTTTAATATCATTTATATTAATTTGCATTAAAATCTACCTTCCTATTTCTTTTCTTTTGCTACAACGTGTTTACGACAGTTTGAACAGAATCTTTTAAGTTCTAAACGTTCAGGATTATTTTTCTTATTTTTACAAATTGGACGAAGTTCTTTTCCACATTCACTACATTTATTAATAACGTGTAGTCTATTTTCATTTTTAGCCATGATTTTGCCTCCTTTTTTAAACTTTATATATTATATCAAGGAATTACTATATTTTCAAACATAAAATCGGTTATTTCACGGCTTATTCGGCTTGTAATGTAATAAATGTAGTCTTGACTACCATTATTATGTGATGTATGCGGTGAAATTACTATCATACTATACTCAGGATTATCAGAAGGAAAATACCCTGCCATTGTTAAAGTTAATGTTTTAGTATCAATTGTGCCATCATTATCAAAGTCTAAAAAAGATTCACTAGTTCCAGTTTTTCCCGCAGGTGATAATTTATAATTCATAAAGCCCCTTCCTGTTCCCCTGTTCATTACATAATAAAATCCCTCATGAATTAAGTCCATATCATCTTTATCAATTTCAACTTTGTCAACAATTTCATAATTATTTTGATAAACCACATTTCCTTGGGCATCTTCAATATAGGATACTAAACTAGGTTTTCTGCGATTTCCATAGTCTGCCAAAGTATTAATGTAAGTTAAAAGTTCTATTGGAGTATATGTATCATATTGGCCTATCGATAAATTTAAAAGCAAATCCGGAGAAATAGTTTTACCAATTAAACCGATCTTTTCATTAGGAAGATCAATTCCGGTTTTAATCCCTAGTCCATAAGATGCGAGCGTACTACGATAAATATTAAACTCTCTTTCAGTTACATTAAGCTGCATATTCGGAATATACGTTTGCCCAGCCAAAGCGATAGCAATTAAAAATTGATAATAATTAGAACTGTGTTCAAGTGCCGTTATAGCATCTAAATATCCCAGTTCCATATGAGAACATTTCTCAGTTTGATTCAAAAGTTTTACACAAGAATCATATATCTTTTTATATGGATCAATCAAATTATTTTGATATCCTACAGTTATTGTTCCACCTTTAACTACAGACCCCATTGTAAATGAAGAAGATATATTATTAATAACAATGTCATGAAACTCTTCTTCTTTTAAATAACGTTTACCTGCAATAACATTTATTTCGCCTGTTTTAGGATTAGACATAATAACATAAGAATCATTTAAATATTCAGTATTTGGATATCGCTTAGCTTTCATAAGATTTTTTTCAATTATTTCTTCTACTTTTAATTGCAAATCAATATCAATAGACAAGTGTAAATCATTACCTCTTATTTCAGAATTTATTAATTTTAAAGAATAATCATCATTTACTTCATATTTAGCTTTTGTCCCCTTTAAATATTTATCATAATATTTTTCTAAGTAACTAAGTCCAACTTCATCATTTAAATCATAACCCATAGCTAAATACTCTTCTTTATTTTCCTTAGTAATATTTCCTACCGTTCCAAATATTCCTTTTAATACATCTCCATATGGATAATATCTTTCAAAAGAAGATTCAATTGCTATTCCTTCGGGCAAATCATTAATTATATTAGCAATATCTTCATCAGAAATATCTTTTATAATAATCTTAGAACTATATAAGTATCCATCATTTAATAAACTATAAACTTTAGCACATGATTTATCATACTTAGAAAAACTAGATATTAACTCCCTTATTTTGTTATCTACAACTTCATCTTTATTAATTTTTCTTTCTTCAATTAATCTTTTTTCTTCATCAGTTAGTAAACTGTTTACATTATTATTTGCTTTATACCACGCTATCAACTCTTTTTCACTCGGTTCTTCGAAATCAAAATAAATTGCAAGTTTTTTAGCTATACTTGATATATTAATTCCTTTTACATAATGAAACACTAAATTATTTATTGAAATATTATCTACTAATACTTTGCCATTTTTATCTAAAATTCTACCCCGCGGAGCACTTAATCCCTCCACAATTAAATTAGTTTTATTTATTAGCTCAGTTTCATACTTTTGATGATTTATTCCATAATAAAAAGAAATATAACAAGATATCAGTACAAAACTAAAGATTATAAAGAATCTATATTTAATAAATATCACCTAGTATTAGTATTCAAATTAAAGTTTAATTCATACAATATACTAAGGTGATTTAGATGTTTAATATTGTAGATAAATACATGAGAAATTTAAGTATTAATGAAGTGGATTCATTTGCTAAAAAGAAGAATGTAAATCTTTCTCCCGAAGAATTAGAGTTTACTTACTCTTTTATAAAAAAGAATTATAAAGAAATGTTACAAAATCCTAAACTATTTAATATTGATCGTTACAAAAGCAAATACACTCCAGAAAACTTTGATAAAATAAAAAAAGTATTCACAGAATACTTTTCTAAATATCAACGATTTTTATAATACTCGTCAACACGATTTGCTAAATTCTCATCAAACTTCTTATTTTTAATTGATTCAATTTCAAATTTGTATGGAGGATAGTCTCCTATATAAGGTGTTTCTAATATTTTAGGAACATCTTTTAATTTGTCATTATATATTACATTTATTAAGTTATCAAAACCAATTGTTCCATATCCAATATTTGCATGACGATCTTTATGCGCTCCAAGTGGATTTAAACTATCATTAATATGAATACACTTTACTTTATCAAGACCTATTAACTCATCAAAATTATTTAGATAATCATCAAAACTATCAATTGACACCCCAGAATCATTTAAATGGCATGTATCTAAACATACACCAATCTTATCTTTATAAATAACATTATCTAAGATATATTTAATTTCCTCGATATCTCTTCCACATTCAGTACCTTTTCCTGCCATTGTTTCAAGTAATATCATTACTTTAGTATCAGCACCAATTACTTCATTTAAAGCATCACAAATATTTTCTAAAGCTTCTTCTTTAGTATGAGTAACAGCACTACCTGGATGAAGTACAACATATTTAATTCCTAATGTTTCACATCTTTTTAATTCTTGTTTTAAGAAATTTATACTAAATGTCCATGCATCAGGTTTATTTTTATTTGCTAAATTAATTATATACGGAGCATGACATATTACATTATTAATATCTATGCCATTAGTACTCATTAACTTATGAGCTTCATCAACTAAGCTCATATCTATTTCTCTTCTTTGTGTATTTTGGGGAGCTCCAGTATAAAACATAAATGTATTTGCACCATAACTTAATGCTTGCTCTACACTTCCAAGTAATCCTTTGCTTCCATAATTTACATGTGATCCTATTATCATATTTACTACCTCTTAAAAATTGTATCATAAAAAAACCGATATTTCTATCGGCCTACAGTACAAGACGTTCCAGTGCAATGAACTATTCCAGAAACTCCTCCGCAATTTGCAGGTGCATCCGCATTACCCCATTCAGCTGCATCCTTATCTAAAGAATCTCCATTAGCTTTTGCATCAATATACTTGTATGTTTTATCGCTAATCCACACTTTATACTCATACATTCCATTATTATAAATTACTTTTACTGAACCAACAGTATCTGAACTATTTTTTTCAAAATATCCTTTTGATATTAACCATTTTATATCAAAACAAGTCGTTGTATTAGCTTTAATTGGGCTAGTATTACTAAATTGTTCTGCTTGGAAAGCTGTTTTTGCAGCAGTTATTGCAGAGATTGCATCACTTGCTAAAGCCTTCTTTCTTGCATTTGCCATTAATGGTCCAACAGCTGTAACACCAATTAGCATAACTACTGCTAAGATAACGATAACAGCTAGTAATTCTACTAATGTAAAACCTTTGTTATTTAATTTCATCTTTTTCAATCCACCTCTATGATTTAATATTATCACAATGGCATATCAAATTCAAGCTAATTTTATTTAGTCGCTTCAATAATTGACGATATCATTTCAATACCATCAATAGCACTATTTATTTTATCTGTAGGTCTTTCTTTATAGATTACTTTCATTTGTTTTTGAAATAATTTAAAAGAGTCTGGATTGCGATTAAGTTCTTTAATCCAATAAGATTGTTCCATAAAATGACTAAGTAATTTTGGATTATCTAAGATTTGATTTGAAACAGTATGATGCATCTTAATCCTCGAAAAATTTATTTAATGGCCTTGGAGTAACCGGAGTTTTTGATATTACATCAGTGGATTTACCCGTTAGTTCTTGAACAAAGTCTAAAGCTTTTTGAGCTGTATTAATATGTTCTTTAATTGAATTCATATCAACACTTTTAAATAATTCATTTATCTTACTTACCCCACTATCAGTATTGACGGTTTCTTTACGAGAATAATCATTCCATACCGAAGAATCTTCACCATAAATATCATAAAGTTCATAAAATTTTTGCCAAGTCATTTGACCATTTTCAATATATTTAGCAAGTTCTGGTTTATTAGAAACAAATGATTTAAATTCATCTTTCTTAGACATTTTATATCACCATTTAAATATATGAAAAAAAGATGGATTTAAGTCCATCTTTTAAATTTTAAAGTCGTTTATGAAATCGTCAAATGATAATTGTTCTTCTTCTCTTTTTACAGGTTCTTCCTCTTTTGAAGGCACTGATTTTTCTTCAGTAAAAGTAAATACATCATATTTTGGTTTGATTTCATCAAGTTTATTCTTAGTTATTTGACTACCTGTACTAGATAAATCCATAATTGGAATATCAGCGTTCTTTATTTCTGTAATTTCACTATCACATTTCATTACATTTATAGTTCTAGCTTCACTAATGTAAGCAGTACTTACTAAGTAATCTTTAGTTTTAGGTTTCTTCATAACTAAGTTACCTTTTTTAGCTCTTGAAATAGCGACTAAATCAGATATTTTAACTCTCTTTGCAGTATTATAATTGGTAATTACATTTAAGTATTCACTATTATCAAAAATTTGATCTGCGCATACTAAGAAGTCATCTTTTAGGTTAATAGCTTTAACACCTGATGCTTTAGCTCCGATAACCGGAATTTCTTCAACTCCATATCTTAGATAATATCCATTTGAGGTAACAAGCATAATTTCATTACCAGTTATCTTCGCAGAAATTACTTCATCATCTTCTTTTAACTTCATAGCCATAATTGGTTTTGAGTATCTTGTAACTTCAAAGTCTCCAATTGTAACTCGTTTTACCATACCTAACTTTGTTGTAATCGTTACATCTTTATCTTTACTATCAAAGACTATACTATCTACTACTTTTTCATCTGTACTCATCATAACTAAGTTGTTAACATGTTTACCTAAATCTTTCCATTTAACTTCAGGAATAATATGTACTGGAATATATAAATAATTACCTAAGTTAGTAAATAATAAAATTGTATTTTGAGTATTAACATTATAAATATTTCTAATATAATCCCCAGGTTTTAAAGTCATTTGATCTTCTTCACCTGCTGCAAAAGATTTTGGACTAATTCGTTTAATATAACCTTCATTAGTTACTATAACTACAGTCTTTTCTTTGGGAATCATATCTTTCATATCAAGTTTAATATCAGTAACTTCATCACGAATTTCAGTTCTTCGTTCTGATGCATAAGCTTTCTTAACTTCATTTAATTCTTGTTTCATTTGTTTCTTTAGAATTTCTTCATCGTTTAGAATTAAATTTAAGAATTCAATCATTCTTACTAAATCATTCTTTTCATTAGTAAGCTCTGTTATATCGGTATTTGATAAACGATATAATTGCATTGTTACAATTGCTGTTGCTTGTTCTTCAGTAAATCCAAATTCTTTAACTAAGTTAGCAATTGAATCAGATTTATTTTTTGAAGCTCTAATCGTCTTAATAATCTCATCAAGAATATCTACTGCTTTTAGTAATCCTTCGACAATATGAAGTCTTGCTTTAGCATGATCTAAATCAAACCGTGTTCTTCTTAAAATAACATCTTTTTGATGTGCAATAAACGCATCTAAAATAGCTAATATTCCTAATTGTTTTGGTCTACGATTAACAATCGCTACCATATTAAAATTATAATTTATTTGAAGTTCAGTATTTTTTAATAAATAATTTAAAATAAATTCTGAGTTAGCATCTTTCTTAAGATCAATAATAATCTTAGCCATGTGTTCACGATCTGATTCGTCACGAACATCCACGATACCTTCAACTTTTTTATCAATCTTAATATCTTCGATTTTCTTACGAAGTCCCTCTTTTAAAACATCATAAGGGATTTCATGAATAATAATTTGATGCGTATTTTTTTCTTTAACAATTTCTGTTTTAGCTTTAACAACAACACGACCACGTCCTGTTTCATATGCTTGTATTAATCCAGCACGCCCTTCGACTACACCACCGGTTGGAAAATCTGGCCCTTTTACGATTTCCATTATTGTTTCTAAACGACAATTTGGATTATTAATTCTATGAACGGTTGCATCAATTATTTCTCCTAAATTATGTGGAGGAATATTTGTTGCATATCCCGCAGAAATACCAGTGGAACCATTTACCAAAAGGTTTGGAAAATTCGCTGGTAGCACTGTGGGTTCTAACTCTTCATCACTATAGTTAAGAGTCATTTCTACTGCATTACGATTAATATCTTTTAGCATAGTTTGTGCTATCTTAGTAAGTCTTGTTTCAGTATAACGATATGCAGCAGGACCATCCCCATCAATCGAACCATTATTACCATGGATATCAATAAATATTTCTCTCATCTTCCAAGCTTGAGACATATAAATCATCGCACCATAGATTGATGAGTCACCATGTGGGTGGTATTTCCCCATTACATCCCCAACCGCTTTTGCACATTTACGATAAGGACGATCAAAGGTATTTTTATCTTCCCACATTGTATACAAAATTCTTCTTTGAACTGGTTTTAAGCCGTCACGAACATCAGGAAGAGCACGATCTTGAATAATGCTTTTTGCATATCTCCCAAAACGTTCTCCCATAATGTCTTCGAGAGTATAATCATAGATTTTTTCAATTATTGTTTTTTCTTCAATTTTCGTTGCCATGATTACCTCCTAAAACTATCTTCTAATGTGAAATCCACATTTTCTTCAATCCATTCTTTACGAGGTTCAACCTTATCCCCCATAAGAACTGATACTCTTTTTTCTGCTAAAGCAGCATCTGTAATACTTACTTTGATTAAACTTCTTGTTTCAGGATTCATTGTAGTTTCATAAAGTTCGTCTGAGTTCATTTCCCCTAAACCTTTGAAACGTTGTACTTTATATGTTCCTTTAACAGTTCTTTTTCTTTCTTCAAGTTCTTCATCCGTTGCTACATATTCTTTATATTTACCAAAATCAAGAGCATATAATGGAGGATTAGCTATATAAAGCATTCCTGCTTCAATAAGTGGTCTCATAAAACGATAAAAGAAAGTTAGTAGTAAAGTTTGAATGTGAGCACCATCATCATCGGCGTCGGTCATAATTATAACTTTGCCATAGTTACTATCTTTAGGATCAAAGTCACTACCAACACCCGCACCAATAGCATAAATTAAAGTGTTTAATTCCTCATTTGCATGAATATCATTATTTGATGCTTTTTCACAGTTTAATACTTTACCTCTAAGTGGCAATATTGCTTGAGTTTCTCTATTTCTACCAGTTTTTGCAGAACCACCAGCTGAATCCCCTTCGACTAAGAAAAGTTCATTTATATTAATATTTTTTCCTGTAGCTTTTGCAAGTTTTCCACTTAGTATTTTATCTTTCTTTTCTTTGCCTTTTCCATTACGAACAAGTTCACGAGCTTTTCGAGCAGCATCCCTTGCTTCCATACTCTTTGTAGCTTTATCAATTATAGTAAGAGCAGATTCTCTATTTTCTTCCAAAAAGAATTTAATTTGTTCATAAGTAATACTCTCAGTAATACTTCTTGCTTCTGGAGTACCTAATTTTGCTTTAGTTTGTCCTTCGAATTGTAATAGATTTTCAGGAATCTTTAAACTAATAACTGCAGATAATCCTTCTCTTACATCTGATCCATCAAATAATGAATCTTTACCTTTAACCAAATTGTTATTCTTAGCATAATCATTAAAAGCTTTAGTAAGACCCGTTTTAAACCCTACTTCATGAGAACCTCCATCTGGAGTTTTAACATTATTAACAAATGATAAAATGTTTTCATTATAAGTATCTGTATATTGTAACGCTACACTTACTTCAATACCATTTTTTGTACTACTAAAGTTTAATGTGTTACAAAGTGGTCTTTTATCTTCATTGATATAATCAATAAAACTATTTAAACCATTTTCATAATAAAATTTTTCGCTTCTTTCATCTTCTTCATCAATGACTTCGATTGTTAGTCCAGAAATTAAAAAAGCACTTTCTTGCATTCTTTCACATATCGTTGTATAAGAAAATTTACAATTTTTAAATATTTCTTGATTTGGAAAGAAAGTTACTGTTGTACCTGTTTTCTTTGTTTCTCCAACTTGCTTTAATGGAATAGCAACTTTTCCTCCATCTTCGAAACGAATATTAGAAATCTTGCCTTCCTTATAAATTACAACATCCATGTAATCACTTAAAGCATTAACAACACTGGCACCTACACCATGAAGACCTCCGGATACTTTATATCCGCCTTCTTCAAATTTTCCTCCTGCATGAAGAATTGTGTAGATAACCTCAGGTGTACTCTTTCCGCTTTCGTGCATTCCAATTGGAACCCCACGACCGTTGTCACTAATCGTAACACTACCATTCTTATTTAATATAACTTTGATATGATCGCCATATCCATTTATAACTTCGTCGATTGAATTATCAACGATTTCCCAAACTAAATGGTGAAGTCCTCTTTTGTCTGTTGACCCAATATACATACCAGGTCTTTTTCTAACAGCCTCTAAACCTTCAAGTATTTTTATTGATGTTTCATCGTATTTTGCCATATCATCACCATATTCATTATAAAGAAAAAAGAAGATTTTTGCAATCTTCTTGACGTTTTTTTCTAGGTTTTACTTAGGTTTTTTAGATTTCTAATGATTCAACATATATCCCAAATTCATTTTTTGAAAGTGGTTCTTCAGGGTTAAGAGTATTATGAACAAATACCGCTAAACCAATATATGTATCATATAAAGATTCATATTTACCTAGTGTGGCATCTAATTTACCAAATAGTTCAAACCACACATCTTCAGGTACACAACTTGGAACTTGTTGAGCAATTATTAAGTTTTCAAGTTCTATTAAATAATCATCTAATGTATGATCTGGATTATTCATTAAAGCCATTTTTATCTTTTGATACCCAATATCATCACTCATAGTTTCATCTAAATATTCTTCAAAAGTTTTAGGACGAACTGCATCACCTAATCTTTTTAATTCTTCACATGAATAAATACCCAATTCCTCAGTATGCGTATGTTCACATGTAAGCTCATGAACTTTTTGACTCAATACACGATAACTGCTAAAAGGATTAGCGAAATAGTTTAAAGTTTTATGTAATTTCCCTACTAGCATTTCAAATAGTTCAGGCGTGCAACACGTTGGATATTGTGAATAAACTAAAATATTATGAAGTTCATCAGCAACATCACTTATAGTTAATCCATTTAGAGTTAACACTTGGTAAGCTGCAAGCTCTTGGTCTTCTTTTGAAAAAGCCTCAGGATCTTGCATTACTTCATATGCATTAAGTAATTGTCCTCGCGATTTCAACTCCTGCTCATATGCCTCTAATTTAGTTAAAGGTTTAGTTTCTTGCACAATGGGTTCACTTGGTTTAGTTCCATTGACTATCGGCTCACCAGGACTAATAAATATCTCTTCATCCGTATTTGCCATAATAGATTCAAATGGGATTGGTGCTTTTAGTGTCCCAACATAAGCACCAGTCATATTTTGATTGCCTGCACAACCTGCTAAAAATACAACTAAAGCACTGGTTGCTAACAACCTGGAGGCAGGTTTTCCTTTTTTTGATTTCATATTTTTCCTCGATCCCTTTTCAGGGAATTTAATTATACCACTACCTATATAATTGTCAAATTTATGCAAGAAAAAAAGCAGTTTGCACTGCTATAATTTTAAAGTATTTTCATCTTCAGTAATAACTGGAGTATCTTTTAATTTTGGTAATTCAATTGCCATTGTTTCCTCAAAGTTTGACGGTTCTTCTTTTTTAGGAACATAAACTGAACTAAATACACCAGTCATAACTTTTGTAGGATTACTTGGAGCTTTTTCCTCAGTAATTGCAGGGAAAATTTCTTCAGTTTTTTCTTCAAGTACCGGCGTTACAGGAACTGGATTTTCCAACATAGGACTTACCGGTTCGATAACAGGGACACTAGTAATTTCCACTGGTGTAATTTCCGGTGCAACTGGCATTTCAATTACCGGCGTAACCATCGGAGGTTCTACTGTAGGTTCAATTACAGGATTTACTACAATAGGTTCTACCGAAGGCATATTATCCAAAATTGGTTTAGCTAATTCTTTTTGTTTTTCTAATTCATTTAATTCAACTTCAATTGAAGAAGCTAAACTACTTAAATTACTTAAATCGGGTTCTGGTATATAAGGTTCAATTACAGGATCCGGATTAAATTTTGGAACCGGATTTTCTTGAACTAAGCCTTCAACAGATTGAGAGCTCTTATAAGAATCAACATCCAAGCTTTCTCCATTTATTTTATCAATTAATTGTTCTTCTTCCTTATCTAATAAATGATGATCTACAACTTGTGTACTAGCTAACTCAAATACTGGTGCAGCTTGAACTGGTTCAACAGGCATTTCAATTACTGGTGTTTGAATAATTGGTTCTGCAGGAACAACTGGTTCACTAACTGTAGGCACCACTGGTGCTTCAACTACCGGAGCAGCCTCAATTGTAGGTGCTGCAACTACTGGAGCTACAGTTTGTTCTGCAGGTGCTGTAGGCATTTGTAAAGTTACATCATTTATAACAGACTCATTAACCACTGGAGCCTGATTAACCGCTAAAGTATTTTGTGCTTCAGGAGCAGGAACTGCAACATTCGTAGGTACTGTTGTTTCTTTAAATGCATCAACATTAATCTTTTGTAATCTTTGTGTTTCTTCAATTTTTTTCTTATCTTTTTTACCTAAAAATAATACTACAAAAAATGCAATTACTAAAACTATGATAATTACTCCTAAATAAATAGGAAAATTTTCATTAGAGTATAATCCCAGTATAAATTCCTTCACCTAAAAACACCTCTTTATTCTATAAATAATTTTAACACGTTAAAAACGAAAATGCAATTTATATTAACATGATATTTACTCGATATATATTATCTTCTTTCTCATAAATTGCTATCTCTGTATTATCATATTCTAAAATAACTTTATTATCACTAACATTTAACATTAGTTTATTACCATTTTTTACTTTTTGATATTCTTCATCATTAAGTTTATATACCGGGTAATCTAACAATTCTTTAGTAGTCAATAATTTATAATTACCATTTTTCACATCATCAATTGTAAAACTATCTTCGAGCGTAAATTTTCCTTGTTTAGTTCTGATTAAACTACTCATTGTACCAATAATACTTAATCGTTTACATATTTCTTCAATAACACTTCGAATATATGTACCTTTACTTACCAATGTTCTAAATTTAATTGTATCTTCAGTAATATCTAAAAGTTCAATATCAAAGATTTCTACTTCATTTGTAGGAAGTTCTATTTCTTTTCCTTCCCTTGCATATTCATATAATTTCTTACCATTAATCTTTTTCGCAGAATATTTTGGTATTGTTTGAATAAATTTTCCTTTAATCTCTTCGAAAGCTCTCAAAACTTCATCTTTATTAATCAAACAACTTCTTTCCTCTAAAATATTACCTGTAATATCTAAAGTATCAGTTAAAACCCCTACTTTTATTTCTGCAATATACTCTTTTTCTAAAAAAGATAGTTCATCTACAAGCTTAGTATATTTTCCTAAACACATAACTAATACCCCCGTTGCTAAAGGGTCTAAAGTTCCTGTATGACCAATTTTCTTCATACCAAAAATATGGTTAAGTTCATTAACCATATCTCTGCTTGTTTTATCTTTAGTTTTGTTGATTAGGATTACGCCTTTCATAAGTCATATCCCTTTCCTTTAATTTTTTTGCAAATCTTAATTTATTTCCTGGCAAATCCCCAGAATCTATTAAATCATATCCTAAGTTTTCTGTTATTTGCCAAAAATCGCCATCAGTACCAAAAGTAATTATGTCAATACGATCTGTATTAGGAAATCTTTCTGCTATAAGAGTTTGGATTGCTTCAAGCATTTCGCGATATATACCATAAACAAAACTTAACTTGCCTTGGTCTGCTCCACTCATAAGCTCCCCTTTATCTTTTATATGGATTTCTGAAATTTCTGCCACTTCTAACCCTTCGTTATTTACCACAGAAGTCATACTTGTATGAGCAATAAGTTCACCATTATCAGCATACATTCCGATAAAAAGTGTAAAATAGTTTCCAAAAACACTTTCCACTTGAATACCAGTATCACTAAAATTCTTATCTACTACTTGTAATAAGTAAGGATCTAAAATTCCTTTTTCACAGCATCTTAACGATAAATTTCTAAAAGAACTTCTTCCGTTAACTGCTTCATTATCCAAATAATAGTCTCTAGCAATTCTCCCTAAATATTCTGCTTCTGGTTTTTGACATTTAATTATCATTAAAAATTATTTCCCTTCGTTGTGTAATCCCTTAATAACATTTTCAATACGATCTGCATATTCAATAGATTCATCGTATTCAAATCTTAATGTAGGTGTATTACGGATTTCCATTACTTTTGCAAGTTTTCCACGAATAAATGGACTTGCTTCATTTACTTCTTTTTCTAAAGTTTTCTTATCTAAATTAGAAAATGCAGTAAAATATACTTTACAAAAACTTAAGTCATGAGTAAGTTCACAACCAGTAATTGTAATTGTTTTTAAAAGTTCATCAGTAGTTTCTCTTTGAATTATAACTGGTAAATGTTTTTCGATATCTCTTTCAATTCTTTTTAAATTATAATTAGCCACGTTTAACCTCTTGTAATTCGTAAATTTCTAAAACATCATTTTCTCTAAAGTCATCATATTTTTCTAAAGTGATACCACATTCAAAGCCTTTTTTAACTTCTTTAACGTTATCTTTACCTCTTTGAACAGAAGCAATTTTAGCATCAGTAAGAACTACACCATCACGAATAACACGTGCATTAGCAGAGTTCTTTACAATACCATCAGTTACATATACTCCTGCAATGTTACCAATTTTAGAGAATTTAAATAATTGTCTAACTATAACACTACCAATAACTTTTTCTTCGAATTCAGGATCAAGCATACCTTGTAATGCAAGTTCCATTTCCTCTACTAATTTATAAATTATTGTATATAGACGAATTTCAATGTCATATTCCTTAGCCATTTCTTTAGCTCCAGGACTTGCTACAACATTAAAGCCAATTACTAATGCTTTTGATGCACTAGCTAGAACTACGTCACTTTCACTAATTGGACCAATTCCACTACGAATAACTTTTACTTTAACATCGCCTACAGTTATTTTTTCTAAAGCGCTCTTAACAGCTTCTTCAGAACCACGCACATCAGTTTTTAGAACAACTGCAACTTCTTTTTGACCTTCGTTAATAGAATTAAATAAATCATCTAAAGTTACGCTATTTTTCTTTTCACGATTCTTTAAAGCTTGAGCTTTACGTTTTTCTGCAACTTCTTTAACTTCCTCTAAAGTTTCGAACGCCATAAACTTGTCTCCAGCTTTAGGATTATCATTTAAACCAGTAATTTCAACTGGAGTTGACGGACCAGCCTCAACAATACTAACACCTAGGTCATTTTTCATTGTTCTAATCTTACCCCAAGTAGTACCAACTGCGATCGGGTCTCCAATACGAAGTGTACCATTTTGAATTAAGAATGATGCTACACCACCAACGTTTTTATCTAATCTTTCTTCGATTACAGCTCCTAATGCATAACGATTAGGATTTGCTTTTAAATCACTAACTTCAGCAATAGCTAAAAGTGTATTTAATAAGTTATCAATACCTTCACCAGTCTTAGCAGAAATATTAATAAAAGGAACGTCTCCACCCCAAGCCTCTGGAGTAAGATTTAGTTCTGCCATTTCAGTATAAATACGATCAATATTTGCTTCAGGTTTATCTATTTTATTTACAGCAACAACAATTGGAACATTTGCAGATAAAGCATGTTCAACAGCTTCTTTTGTTTGAGGCATTACGCCATCATCAGCTGCTACAATAATAATAACAATATCTGTAACACTAGCTCCACGAGCACGCATTTGAGTAAACGCAGCATGTCCCGGTGTATCAATAAATGTTAGTTTTGATCCTTCATAGTCAATTTGATAAGCACCAATTGCTTGAGTAATACCACCAAATTCAGTATCAACAACATGAGAGTTACGAATATAGTCTAGTAATGTAGTTTTACCATGGTCTACGTGTCCCATTATTGTAACAATTGGTGGACGAGCAACTAAGTCTTCTTCTTTATCAACAATTTCATAATTTTCAAAATTTGAAACGTCTTGACTTTCTTCTTTCTTAAGTGTTTTGCCATAATCTAAAGCTAAAATTTCTGCATTTTCAAAATCAATTGATTGATTTAAATTAAGCATTAAACCAAGTCCCATTAATTTCTTTATTACATCTTGTGCAGAAACTCCTAAAGCTGTAGCAAGTTCACTTACAGTCATGCCATTTGTATATAAAACAACATTTTCTTCTTTGCTATTTCCCATAAGTTTAGTCTTATGTTTATACATTTCTTTTTTTAGATGTTTAAAGTCTTTTGATTCTTTAATACTATCCTTTTTCTTTAATTTTTGCTTACTTGTAGTATTAGAAGTTGTCTTATCAATGTTTTCACTTTCTAAAACTTGTTGAACAACATCATCAATAACATCCTCTTCTTCATATGTTGTTTCTGTAGCAGTACTAATTAAGTTAAGTGTATTATCTAAAATAATAATATCATCTTCACTAAGTGTTGTATTAGCATCAGCTTTAATACCTAATTCTTGACATTTTTTTAGAATCTCTGCTACTGATAAATTCACATCATTTGCATAATCTTTTATGTGCATTTTCATCCACCCTTTCTTTTTTATTTTATTATTTTACTAAGTTCATCCTTAGTTAAATCTTTAGCTAACAATTTAATTATATTAATTTTTTCTTTTTTATCTAAACCTTCAAGAAGATTTTCTTTTGTTAAATAGTTAAATTCTTTTAAAATTTCTCCAATTGCTCTTCCTTCATAACGACGGATTTCTATTTCTGTATCACCTACGATATTCGCAGATAATTCAGCATTATAATCGCTATCATAAATAACTTTTGTAATGCCTGCATTGATTAGTGAATTCATGCAATCTTTACAAGGAAATGTTGTTACATACACAGTTGCCCCTACAGTAGATATTCCATGTCTTGCAGCAAACGCAATAGCATTTTGCTCAGCATGAGATGCAGGACACATTTCTAAGTAAGCTCCGCTTTTAAAATCAGGCATCGCTCTTCTTCTGCATCCTCCATTTTCACTACAATGAGTTACTCCTCTGGCAGGCCCATTAAAACCAAATGATATTGGATTATCTTCTTTAACTATAATTGCTCCAACTCTTCTTGATAAACAAGTTGATCTTGTTGAAGCAAGTTCGGCTATAGCCATATAATATTCTTCTCTACTCGGTCTATTCATTTACTTCTCCTAATAATTCTGTATAAATATCATCAGGAACTTCCATCTCAAATACTCGATTTAATACTTTTGTTTTTTGAGCTTTTAAAATTACATCTCTATCTTTTTTTAAATAAGCTCCCTTTCCGTTAGCCTTACCAGTCTTATCAAAAACAATTTCCTTTTCCGGAGTTCTAACGACCCTTAAAAGTTCATGCTTCTCACATTTTTCTCTAGTTACTAAACATGTTCTCAAAGGAATTTTTTTCATTATTTGTTACCTTCTTCATTAATTTGAGATAAAGTTTTAATTTCAATATGATAATGAGTTAATCTACTTGCAAGTTTAATATTGCTTCCCTTTTTACCAATTGCAAGTGATAAGTTATCATCAGTCACAATTGCAAGTGCTTGTTTATTTTCTGGATCAGTAATATTTACAATTACATCCTTCGCAGGAGCTAATGAATTCTTAATAAATTCTTCATCATTTTCAGAATAAACTACTAAATCAATTCTCTCTTGGCCTAATTCTTTTAAGATGCCAGCGATTCTAGATCCTCTTTCGCCAATACAAGCTCCGATTGGATCAATCTTTTCGCTATTTGAGAAAACTGCAACCTTACATCTAATACCAGCTTCTCTAACAACTTGATAAATTTCAATTGTACCATTAATAATTTCTGGAATTTCTTGTTCAAATAATCTTTTAACAAAACCATAATGTTTTCTTGAAAGCATTATAAGTGGTCCTTTAGTACCATTTTCTACTTTAGTAATATATACTTTAATATTTGAACCCATTTGAATTTCTTCACCAGGAATAATTTCACTCTTAGGTAAGATACCTCTTGTTCTTCCTAAATCAATATAGAAGTTTCTAGCATCTTCTAAAGCAACCATACCGACCATTACTTCGAATTCTTTTCCGTTAAATTCTTCAATAATGCTATTTTTTTCAGCTTCTCTAATCTTTTGTGTTAGTACTTGTTTTGCAGTACCTGCAGCAACTCTTCCAAAATCTTTTGGTGTTACTTCAACTTGAATTGTATCACCAATCTTAGCGTCAGCCTTAATCTTAACAGCTTCTTCTAAAAGAATTTGTGCATCTACATTTATTTCTGGAGCAATTTTTACTACATTGCCTTCTTCATCTACTTCTTCAGTTCCTTCATCAATTTCATCAACAACAACTAAATATGAATATACTTTGATATCTCCTGTTTCACGATTAATATCAACTAAAACATTTGTCTTTGAATCAAAGTTCTTTTTATATGCTGTAGTTAATGCTAAATTTAAACCTTCATAAATAATATCTTCACTAATATTTTTTTCATCAACAATTAATTTAACTGCTTTTATTAATTCTTTACTGTCCATACCTATCCTCTTTCCTTACTAGATACATCTAAAATGTAACTATCTTCCGTAAAATTTTCTTCATCAACGATTGGATTAACAATTCTTGTTGCTTCAACAATCCCATCCAAATCAATTCCCCCAACTTTATCTAGGGTTACTTCTAGGAAATTATATTTTCCTTTTTTGATATATTCAATATTATCTACGAATATATCTAAATCTTTTAGTGCTGCATTAATCTTTCCTGTAAGATTTTCGAAATTCATCAAATCACTCCTTTTATAAATAAAAGTGGGATTTTCTGTCCCACTTAAAATGTCACAAGTATTATAACACGTTATCTTTACCTAAGTAAAGAAAATTCCGTATTTTAGCCAAATTTTGCCTATTTAATAATTCCATTTTGAACTATCTTTGTTTCGTTTACCATAATAAATGCTGATGCATCTTCTTTTTTGATTAATCCTGTTAATTCTTTTAAACTTCTTTTGTTTATTTCAATTAATAACATTTCTTTTTTTACTGCATCATAATCATTTTTTAAAGCAACAATTGATACTCCATATCCTTTTTCACGAATAGCATCAATTAACTCTTGATTATTCTTTTGAGTAATTACTTGAACACAAATTAACCCATTAACAAATTTATTTGAAATAAGTGTTCCAAATAAAGTTCCCGTTGCATATCCCCCAGAGTATGAAAGTGGGATCCAGATTGAATCAATTGATGTATTTAAAGCTTCTCTTGCCACCATATACCAAATAAATACTTCAATAAAAGCTATAGTCGCGGCAATCGAAGGTTTTCCTTTTACCGAATAAACGGTTCTAAGAGTCCCTAACGACACATCACAAGCTCTAGCAAAAAATATTCCTAAACATGTACTTAATAGCATTAATATGCACCTCTTTCGCCTAAAAATTATAACATATGGCTATTATTTAATCAATTTACGAACCTTTTCCATTGCGTTCTTTTCAATTCTTGACACTTGAGCTTGAGATATATTTAAAGACTTGGCTATTTCTGATTGTGTTTTACCAATAACGAATCTTTCTAATAAGATATTTCTTTCTCTAGCATCAATTTTTAGTAATGCTCGATGCATTGAAATTATCATATCATGGTCTTTATTTTGTTCTTTTTGATCAGCAATTTGATCCTCAAGATAAATTGTATCTCCACCATCATTATATATTGGTTCAAAAATACTCATAGGTTCTCTCAATGATTCTAAAGCATAGCCAATTTCATATTCTTTCATTCCTAAAGCAGTACTTATCTCACTATTACTTGGTTCCCTTCCATGCATATTAATATAATCTTCTTTAAACCTTAATATTTGATAGGCATTATCTTTAATACTTCGAGATACTCTTATTGATGTATTATCTCTTAAGTATTTTTTTATCTCTCCTAAAATAAGAGGAACCCCATAAGTTGATAACTTTAAATTATAGGAAACATCAAAGTTATCTATAGCTTTAATAAGACCTATAACCCCCACTTGAAATAAATAGTCCATATTTAGGTTATGTTTATTAAATCCTTTTAGTATTGATAAAACTAACTTTAAATTACCATTAACTAATTTATCTTTGGCACTTTCATCTCCATCATTTAAAGCCTTAAATAATTCCATATTTTCTTCATGCGATAAAACTTTTAAATCACTTGTATTGATGCCTGTTATATCTACTTTATAATTGCTCATAAAAAAGTCCTTTCGCCTAATATATAGAGACAAAAGAACTTTTTCTATTCATTTAACCAATTAATGCTTGCAAATTACTTATTACTTTCTTTTCAATCCTCGATATGTATGATTGAGATATACCTAACATTTTAGCAACTTCTTTTTGAGTATATTCTTTAGTATTATTAAGACCATATCTTAAAATCATTATTTCTTTATCACGACCACCCAATTTATCTATTTCTTTATTTAAAAACTCTCGATTCAAAGTATTTTCAAAAGTTTTAGGTACAATATCTTCTTCGGTTCCTAAAACATCTTCCAAATGAAGTTCATTACCCTCAGCATCATAATTTAATGATTCCTCAAGACTAACTTCTGCTTTTCTTTTTTTATTTTTACGAATATACATAAGTATCTCATTAGAAATACATCTACTTGCATAAGTGGCTAATTTTATATTCTTATTTATCTTATAAGTATTTATACCTTTTATAAGACCAATAGATCCAATTGAAACTAGATCCTCTAAATCATATCCTGTGCTTTCATATTTTTTAGCAAGAAATACTACCAATCTTAAATTGTGTTCAATAAGTTTATCCTTAGCAAATTCATCTCCTGCCTTTGCTCTTGCTACATATTCTAACTCTTCTTCTTTACTAAGTGGTGGCGGAAGTTTATCTGTTGCTCCCACGAAAAATACTTCCTGATACTTCTTCATTAGTTTTTGAATTAATTTTTTAAACATATTTATCCTCCAATAGTTTTACATTTAAAATAGCTTCTACTCCATCACTAAAATTACAATCACTAATACCAATTAAATAGTTATATATTTTTTGATTATTTAAAATTATGTAACTAGGTTTATAACATTTCATTAGTCCACTTCCTGATACCGTATTAAAGGGAATATACATTGGATCTCTAATATTATAAATACCTTTCATAATTTTTTTATTAACTATAATAACCGGCTTACCTGTAACAATATCTTTTAAACTATTACCATTATCAAACAAAGATAAACAATTTATTTTTAAATTATCAAAATATATTTCTAAATTATAATATAGATTATATGTACTTTTTAATTTTTTAGAACTATGAATATACCACACTAACACAATGGGAGCCAATATAATTAAAAGAACATAATTTATTGATACCCCATCAAAGAAAAAGATTATTCCTTCATGATGATAAGAAAATTCTAAATCTAAATAATAAAGAAAACCCGCGAGAATAACACTACACATATATAAATAACACAAATTATTAAATGTATACCTTAAACTAATATATTTAAATGAAACTACACACATCAAAATACTAACCACTATTTTTAAAATAAATAATAAAGTTTCATTCCAAGATAAAAATAAAAGAAAAATAGAAAGAGCACCAATAAAAGCCGAAATCATATGACGATAAAGCTTTACTTTTCTTTTTAATACTATACCTACCGTTAAAAGTAGTAAAAAATCATAAGCAAAATTCACAAAAAAAATTAGGTCTACGTATATTGTCATACAAGTCACCTAATTTAATTTACTATATTTTATATTAAAAATTTGTCAGATTTTCTTATTAATCGTTACTTCTTAAAAATGGAGGGATTTCGTAATCATTATCTAATAATTCTGGAGTTTTTCTTTTTGGCATTTCATCACCAAATAAAGCTTCTTCTCCAACTTCATCTTCGAATCCAGTTGCAATTACAGTAACAATAACTTCATCTTGTAAATTTTCATTCTTAATAGCACCGAAGATAATATTTACATCGCTATTAGCAGCTTCTCTAACAGTTTCTACAGCATCTTCAATTTCGAATAGTGTTAAGTTATTTCCACCAGTTACGTTAACAATGGCATTTCTAGCACCTTCGATAGTTTCTTCAAGAAGCGAATTTGAAACAGCTTGTCTTGCAGCTTCGATTGAACGATTTTCTCCTGCAGCACAACCAATACCAATGATTGCTGTTCCGCTTTTTTCCATAACTGTCTTAACATCTGCAAAGTCTAGGTTAATTACTCCAGTTACAGCGATAAGGTCTGAAATTGATTGAACACCTCTATGTAGAACGTTATCTACTTCTTTAAATGCATCATCAAATGAAGTGGTTTTATCAATAATATCTCTTAAACGATCATTTGGAATTACAATTAAAGTATCAACTGACTTCCTAAGTTCTTCTAAACCTAGTAAAGCATTTTCCATTCTTCTCTTACCTTCGAATTTAAATGGTTTAGTTACGATACCAACAGTTAAAGCTCCTAATTCTTGTGCAATTTCCGCAATAATTGGAGCAGCACCAGTACCAGTACCTCCACCTAAACCACAAGCTACGAAAATCATATCTGCACCTTGTAATGCTTCTTCAAGTTCAGCTTTACTTTCAAGTGCAGCAGCTCTTCCTACTTCAGGATTAGCTCCAGCTCCTCTACCGCCTGTAATATTTTTTCCAATTTGAATTTTATTAGTTGCTAGTGATGCATTTAAAACTTGTAAATCTGTATTTACAACATAGAAATCAACACTTTGAACGCCCTCTTCAATCATTCGGTTAACAGCGTTACATCCACCGCCACCTACGCCAATTACTTTTATTTTGGCAATTTGATCCATTAATAAATCTGACATATATCCTCCTTAATTATCAAAAAAATATCCATATATTTTCCCTAGTAGCGAATTATCGGAAATATTAACTCTCTTGTGAGTGCCTCCAAAATCTTCCTGCTCATCTAATGAAAATATCGAAAATTCTACATTTCTTAATTTCAATCTACTATTATAATATTTTATCATGCCTAATGCAACAGAGTATTTATTATTTCGAGCACCTATTTCTGATACGTTACCTATTTTTACTTTGTCTCCAAATAGTTTTTCTACTAAACGCTCTAAATAGACTAACTCGCTTATTCCTCCTGAAACTATTATATAACTAATTTCTTTCTTTGTTAAGAGGTTAATTTGCTTTTTAACCAAATTAAATAGCTCATTTAACCTAGAAATTGCTACTGCACTAACATCATATTGATTAATTTTTAATACTTCTCCATTCACATCTTTAACCATAATAGTTTCTGATGGTTGAGCCGCATTAATATCCGCAACAACTAGTCTTTCTTTCAAGTAACTAGCGTCTTTTTTAGGAATTTTAAATACATACGCAATATCATTATCGATTGTACTTGCACCCATATCAATAACTTCACACGCTGTTAAAATTCCTTTATTAAATATTGAAACAGTAGTATTACTATATCCCACATTTACTACCGCTCCTACTTTCTTATTGATTTCAGAATTCTTAAATTGATAATAATCCGCTAAAGGACTTACACAAATATCAATTACTTTAATTCCTAATTTTTCTAAGCACTTTAGAATAGTAGAACTATTATTTTTAGGAATAACAATTGCTACATCATTAACAGTTAATTTATTAGCTATCATATTAACAGGACTTTGTACAACTTCTTCATCATTTATAATAAACTTTGTAGGTAAAATTGAAACTAACTCCTTATTCTCTCCAATCTTATTATAAACGCTGGCTTGCATAGCTCTAATTAAATCATTATGATTTATAACTTTATCTTCAGTTGTAATAGTAGTAGAACCACTTGAGATAAAGCCCTCTAAATTATAGGATGGAACATTAACTAACACTTTTTTTACTGGCAACCCAAGTATATCTTCTGCCTTTTTAAATGCATCTTTTAATGCAAGTTCAGCACTTTCAGGATTAACGATATATCCTTTTTTGATACCTTGAGAAACAACATCAATACATGCTAAAACATTCAACTTATTCTTTTGAATTTCTCCAACAACAAGTTTAATACTATTTGAACCAATATCTAAACTAGCAATTATCTTTCTCATACTCCACCTATTTTTCATACTTAATTATATCGAAAGATTGGGCCTTTATCAAGCATAATTGACATTTATAAAGAATAACATTATAATACAGGTCTAAGGAAATTTTTATGGAAAAAACGCAGTTAAATAGTACTATATCAAGCTATATAGATACTTTATATAATAATCAAAATAATACTGATACACCACATCTAAGAAATATGTTTTCAAAAGAAGAATATAATGAGTTACTTGGGGATATTGTAACCGTATTAAACAATAATCCTAATCCTGATATCAACACATGTAGAGCTTATCTCTTAGAAAAAAGTGGGATTATGGAACTAATTAGAGAGTTCATTTACGAAAGAAGACTTACTCCAGGATTAGTAGTTTCTTTTGGTACAGAATTAAACAAAGATACTATCATATGTGGTAATAAACAAGAAGTTATTTATAAAGACGGTCAATATATTGAAGATCCAATTCCAATGACTGAAGACACAATCTTTGATTTAGCATCTACTTCGAAATTATTTACCGCTATATCAATTCTAAAACTATGTGAAGCTGGTCTTATTGATATGTATGAACCAGTTAGAAAGTATGAACCTAGATTTCAAAACCTCGGAGATATTACAATTTATGATTTACTAACATTTAGTGTTCCAGTAAGTTCTGTAGGTCGTATCGATACTGCTAAGACTAATGTCGAAGCACAACTAAGAGTTTTCTCTTTAACCAAAGAAGAAAATCATGACCCTACTTTCCCATACACTGACATGGGATGTATTGCATTAAAATATGTAATTGAAAGCGTATCTCATATGCCTCTTCGTGAATTTATCCAAGAAGAAATATTAGATAAGTGTCATATGAATTCAACTTTTCTAAATGTTCCACAGGACTTAATTTCTAAAGTCGCTAACGAAAACTACTCTTCTGTAGTAGATGCATATGGAAATATCATAACAAGATATGATAACGTTCCAGGAACTGTTCATGATACTAAAACCAATGCTTTAGGTCATAGTTTAGGAATTGCTCCAGGACATGCAGGTTTCTTCTCTACAGCAAAAGATCTACAAAGTTTAGCAGCCAGTTTAGTTAATTATGATGTTTTAAGCAAAGATAAAACTTTGATGCTTGGTCAAAATGTTGTTGGAGGATTAGTTAAAGATTCCAATGGCAAGTACGTATTTAATTGTCACCACGGACTATTAACTTATGTTAAACAAGCAGATCCATTCTTCTTATCTACAGTTCAACCATTCTTATCTGGAAAATCATTTGCTTGCCCAGGTTTTGCAGGCACTTCACTTTGTGTAGATCCACTTAATAAAGTATCTACTTTTATTGGAGCTAATAGATTACACAATCGTATCCATTCTGTAAGCGGATTTCAAACAGATAAAATTATCAAACACGACAATGGTTTTAGAGAATATTTAAGTCCTCTTACAGGCGAAAGAAAAATTTATTCTAAAACATATTCTAAAGACAGCGCTGAAATTACTAAACTAGCTATGAAATTAGCATTACAATACAGACTTTTAGAACAAGTAATAGGACAAACTAAAGAAAAGAAACTTACTTATCATATATAATCAGAGACTTATCTCTGATTTTTTATTGTCACAAAAAAACTATTAACAATTAAGTTAATAGTTTTTGATTTAATAAATTAATTTAAAGCTGCAATTAATTCATCTTTTTTCATTGATGAATAACCTTTAACACCAGCTTCTTTAGCTAATGCTTTTAATTCAGCAAGTGTTTTAGAACTTAAATCTTCTTTTACTTCTTTAGTTTCAGCTTTTTTAGTTTCTTTCTTTTCAGCTTTAACTTCAGCAGGTTTAATAGTTTCACCATTTAATGCTTTTTTAGCAGTTTCAACTAAAGCAGTGAAAGCTTTAGGATCATCAATAGCTATTTCAGAAAGCATTTTACGGTTGATTTCAATATTAGCTTTAGCAAGACCATTAATGAATCTTGAGTAACTAATATCATTCATTCTACAAGCAGCATTAATTCTTGTAATCCATAATTTTCTAAAGTTTCTCTTATTTTGTTTACGATCACGGTAAGCATATGCTCCACTGTGGAATAATTGTTCTTGAGCAGTCTTATATAATCTATGTTTACTTCCAAAGTAACCTTTAGCTGCTTTTAAAACTTTTCTTCTTCTGTTTTTTGCAACAGTTCCGCCTTTAACTCTTGTCATTTTTTACCACCCTTATATTACGTTTGAAAGATTAGCTCTTTCTCCCTTAGCTAAAACGCCTTTATTTCTTCTTTGTCTAACTGCTTTAGCTGTATCCTTTCCAGTTTTGTGATTTCCATTACTCTTCTTATAAGTAATAGTTCCATTTTTCTTTTTGTTTAATACTTTACTACTTGCTTTATGAGTTTTTTGTTTGCTCTTTGCCATTTTTAATACATCCTTTCTATTTTTTAGGCGATAACATCATAAATACTTGACGTCCTTCGATTTGAGGTTTAGTTTCAATATCTGCACAATCTGATAATGCTTCTGCAAATCTTAAAAGTACATCGCAACCAAGTTCAGGATGCGCAATTTGTCTACCTTTAAAACGAATAAAAGCTTTAATCTTATGCCCTTTTTTCAAATAATCTGCAGCATTTTTACGACGAGTTTCAAAATCTCCTACATCAATTGTTACAGATAAACGATACTCTTTAACTTCCTTACTGTTTTCTCTTTGTTTCTTTTGAGCTTCTTTTAGTTTCTTTTGTTTTTCATAACGATACTTGTTATAGTCCATTACCTTTGCAACTGCAGGAACTGAAGTTCCACTCATTAGAACTAAGTCTAATCCAGCATAGTTAGCTAACGTTAATGCATCGCTTAATTTTTTTACACCTAACTTTTCTCCATTAGGTCCTATTACCATTAATTCTTCCACCTTAATTTGGTTATTGATTGGTAATTCCTCAATCTTTGCTATAAAAAATCGCCTCCATACAATTTAAAAGATGGATATCACTATCCACCTTAAAAAACTTAAAATCATACATTTAGGTTTTTTACCCATTGATATTCTGCTCAATCAGGTGGATATTAAATCGCTTTCCTTTAAATAACAATCATATTTTACACTATTTAGTTTATGATTGTCAACATATTTTTTTACTATATTACTTTTCTTTCTTAGTTTCTTCTTTTTTTGTTTTTTCTACTTCAATTAGTTTAAAACCATAATGTTCTCTAACTTGATTTTCAAGCTCTATTGCTAAATCACGATCTTTTTTAAGAAGCGCACGAACATTATCTCTTCCTTGGCCAATCTTTTCTCCCTTATAAGAATACCAAGCACCACTCTTATCTATTATATTTAATTCAGCAGCCAAATCAACAACTTCACCCTCGCGTGAAATTCCTTCCCCATATAATATATCAACTGACGCAGTCTTAAATGGTGGAGCAACTTTATTCTTAACAACTTTGATATTCATTTTATTTCCTAAAACTTGATCCCCACTTTTTAGTTGTTCACCTTTACGAACATCTAAACGAATACTTGAATAGAATTTTAATGCTCTTCCTCCAGGAGTAGTTTCTGGATTTCCAAACATAATTCCTACTTTCTCTCTTAATTGATTAATAAAGATTGCAGTAGTTTTTGTTTTGTTCATGTTACCAGAAAGTTTTCTTAATGCTTGACTCATTAGTCTTGCTTGAAGTCCTACATGAGAATCTCCCATTTCACCATCAATTTCTGCTTGTGGAACTAACGCAGCAACAGAATCGATTACGACAATATCCACAGCTTCACTCTTAACTAGTGCATCACATATTTCTAAAGCTTGTTCTCCAGTATCAGGTTGAGACAATAATAACTCGTTAATATTAACGCCTAGATTCCTGGCATATACAGGATCTAAAGCATGTTCGGCATCAATAAACGCAGCTCTTCCTCCACCTCTTTGAACTTCAGCAATTGCTTGTAATGCTATAGTTGTTTTACCACTACTTTCAGGCCCAAAGATTTCCACTATTCTTCCCCTTGGATATCCGCCAACACCTAATGCTATATCTAAAGTTAAAGAACCACTACCAGTTGTATCAATTTCAATATGTTCTTCATCTCCAAGTTTCATTATAGCTCCAGCACCAAATTGCTTTTCGATATCAGCTAACACTTGTTCAAGTGCTTTATCTTTATCCTTTGCTTCTTTTGCTACTTTCATTTTGTTCTCCTCTTATTTAACTCTGACAAATTTATTTTATCTTATTAAAATTTAAATGTCAATAACAAAACGCAAATGTTTGTTCGTTGTGTTGTTTTTAAGAAAACAGCCATCTAAAATAGCTGTTATTTTCTACGATTTATTGATATTAATTCAATGTCTTCAGTTAATTGTTTTACTCGTTCGATAATTCTTCTAGCTTTAACTAAATCTTGACTATCTTTTGTAATAGACAAATGTTTTTCTAATTCCTCAATATTTAAATTACTAGTAAAAAATGTTGTTAAATGATTATTCATTCTGCTTTGAAGAATGGTTCCAAGAATTTCATCTCTACCCCAATCACTAACCTTTTCTGCTCCAATATCATCAATAAGTAGAATTTCTACATTCGAGTAATATCTTACTTTACTATCTAAAAGATTAAAATTATCTTTTAATGTTCGAAGTAGTTCAGGAAAATAAACAATTTCATAATCAATTTTCTTTTTATCTTTAAGTTCATTTAATAAAGCTGATATTAAAAAAGTTTTTCCGCTTCCAAAAGTTCCATGCAGATATAACCCCTTATTAGTTTTAGTAATATCATAATTATCATAAAATTTTTTTAGCCATTTAATTAATGTAACCCTACTTTTATCAGTTACATCAATGTCTTTCATTCTTGCTTTTAAAAGTTCCATATTTGCATCTTTATTTTGCATATCTTCTTCATATTTTTTTAAATACTTACAAGGAATATAATTAAAAGTTACTTTACTACCACCTTTTTGGGGGTAATATACATATCCCTGAATATGATTTTTACATTTTGCAAGACCTGGGCATTTTTTACAATTATCTAGCTCTGTTAGAGTATCTTCTAATGAAGACATATTTTTTTTAATTTCATCATCAGTTAGTTCAAATGTTTTAACAAGTTTATTAAACTTAGGTTCCATCTTCTTAGATACTACTTTTTCTTCCGCAGATTTATTTACTCTATTTTTTAAAGTTTCATTAATATTTTCCATCACTTAAACTCCTTTAATAGCTCTTGTAGTTCTTCTGCTTCTTGCTCGCTAACTTCTGTTTTTTCAATATTCTTATTAAACCACGCTGGTTCTACTGCTTTACTCTTTTCTTTTTCAGTCGCTTTCTTCAAACTTTTCTTATGTTCTTTTTCCGCAAATGCCATTGCTTCTTCTGCAGTCTTTAAATCAGCTCTTTTCCATTGGGCAGCAACAGCTTCAACATACCCAGTAGTAAGTTTATTATTATTTTTCTTTAAACAATAATCAAGAAGTACATTTACTACTGCTGGAGTAAGTTCCAAATCAACCAGTAAAGACTCTACAAGTTTTAAATCTTTCGATGTAGGACTTGCACCTTTATTTTTATTTTTTAAATAATCATACGGCGAAACATTTTCAAACATCGCTACAATTTGTCCACGAAGTGAAGTATCTCCCGAAGCTTTCTTTAAAAACTCTGGTTGTGTACGATAAACAATTGTCGGCAAACTATTCGAAGATAATTGATAATATTTTCTAACTGTATTACGTAACGTTGTCTTATCAATCATTCCAAATTCATTAATACTCATTCGAATATATTCAATCATTTTTAAAGTATCTACATCATAAATAAAAGATAAATTATCAATTAATTCTTTCGTCTTCTTATTAAACGCTTTATCTGATAATGTATCTTTAGGAATGCTACCTGCGATTAAATCATAATCCATTTTACTTGTAAGTTTTATTTCAGCAGCAGCTCTTTCTTTTACATCTTCAACTTGATTAAAACTTTCTGATTTATATACTTCATCCATATTCTTGGTAATTTCCAAGAACCCAGAATAGTCATATTTTTTCTTTTGATATTGTTTTAAAATCTTTTCGTATTCTTCAGAACCAATATTATTATATAAAACAACACTTAGGATTGGATGGTTTAAAAATTCCGAAGGATATAATGGTGAATATAGTTCATAAATATATACTAGTACATTTTCTTCTTTAACAAAAGACTTTATTAATCCCACAGCCTCTAAAGCCTCTCTTGCTTCTTTAAGATTTTTAGCACTACACTTAAGTACACTCATTAAATGATGATGCAATAGATATTCACTTTCTTCAGAAAATTTATTTAAGTCTTGCCATAAAACTAAATATAATGAAACAGATAAAGATCCAATTATTGGACCGTAAAAATTCATTAAATTTTGTCTATCAACTTCACTTAAAATTGTCTTATTAATTACTTTATATCTATCTGCGGGTAAAATTGAATAACTCATGACAATACTCCTAACTTCAAAAATATATTATAAATGTATAATACCATAAAAACAAACAAAAAAGTTATCTTCCAATAAAAAAAGTGTGATTTTTCAATCACACCTTCAACTTATCTTTTTAATCCTCTTGATTTTTCCACAATTGTTAAAGTAAATTTTCCTTGTGGAGCAACATACTGAACTTGTTCTCCAATCATTTTACCATATACAGCAGCTCCAACAGGTGAAGCAGTTGATACTACTAAACCTTGATAATCATCAGGTCTTTCGTTTGCAAGCATAAATTCAAATTCACGAGGTTCTTCACCATCAATAATAGTTACAGCAGTAATAACATCTCCAATGTTTACCAATTCTGCAGGCATATCAAATTCTTCAACAACTTCAGCTTCTCTAATATCTCTTTCTTCTTTTTCAATTAAAGACACATAAAGTTGTACTTGTTGTGCAATAATTTCATTTTCTGAGTTATATGCAAACCCTAGTTCATGATCGCGAACAGCATCTTGTCCTGAATTTCTAATTGCAGAAATTTGTTTCTTATACTCCTCTATTCTTTTTTGTTTTTTTTCGATTTCACTACGAGTTAGTTTCATAAAAAATCCTCACTTTCTCCCTTTTTAGTGTCATATTATAGCAAATTTTATCATTTTTGCAAGTTAAATTAGCTCTTTAATAAATTCCAAAGCAATTGAATTATCATCAATTTTTTTATATTTTCTAATTTCTCTTGCAATGTTATACACATCATAATATGTCTTATTCTCTTTCCGGAAGAGATATTCAATTGATTTAATAACTAAATCTTTCTTTGAACATTCTCCAAAAAAGCCATAAGCTAAAGCCAAAGTCTTTTCGCTAACTTTTGATGTTATAAGTTTATAATACAAGTTTGATTTTCTTTTAAAACAATACTCTTTTCCATCATATCTTTTTAAAACTCTTAAAGTATCATAATAACCCATTTTAATATTATCATTGATTTTATCTTTATCTAAAGTAATCATGCTACTTAATTTTCTCGAAGGTTTAATATATATTACTTTCGTCTTATCTTTAACTATCTGACTTATACCAATAGCTTTCAAGTCAATTGCATATACCTTTTTATAACCTTTATCTAATAACATATTAACAGGACAATAATTATGAATTCCACCATCAAAGAAATAACTATCATCTTCGAGCTTTTCTTTCTTAAAGATTGGAAGATAACAACTTGCAATTATATAATTATTTAAACTTCCATTTGGAATATCCTCCACAAAAAGATTAAGGGGTTTTCCATCTTTTAATCTTAAAGTACTTAATCCAAAATCAACATTACTTTTACGAAGTTTATCTTCAAGATTAAAATCTTCTAAAACTTTTTGTAATCCATCAATACTTATTCCTTTATTTTTTAATATATCAATTAAATTATCTATTTTAAGTAAAAAATATTCTAAGTCTTTTTGATTCAATTTTTCTTTTTTTACATAATCTTCATCAAAACCAAGTAACGTTCCAACATCAACATTTTCCCAAAAAGAAAGCAATTCAGATTCCATATGACAAGCTAAAACGGCGCCATTAAAGGCACCGATTGATGTTCCTGTTATTCCATCAAATTTTATATGACACTTTTTAAAAGCTAAATATGCACCAATTTGATAGCTACCCTTGACCCCACCGCCAGATAAGGTTAATCCAACCATTTAACTAATCATTCCTTTTTAAAAACCAAATAAATGGTTTTGCTAACACTTTTGAAGCCTTACGATTACGACTTCTTCTTTTTTGTCTCATCAAATAACTTTGAAGAGAATCATTACGATAATTTAATATTTCATTCGATTTATCACTATCTAATAAAACCGGACTAGTATAATTTTTGGGAATAAACATAGAGGTAAGTAAATAATTAAAACTTAATCCATGATATTTTAAAATACTAGTTATTAACTCACGATATGTTGTTCTACAAGTAGAACCTCCACCAATATTAATTATCTTTTTATTTAATTCATTTTGTTTATCTATTGCTCTACAAAAAGCATAAGCAGCATCTTCTTTAGTAATAAATTCAATAAAGTCATTTCTTTTTACGTTATAAATAAATGGTTCACTTCTTAAATCGCTAAGAACTAAAGGAACTCTTACTATCGTATAATTTTTAAGTTTCTTAACAATTAACTTCTCAGCATTTAATTTTGCTTCATTAAAATAATCATATTCTCCAATATTAATTTTATTATCAACTTTACCTTCATCTTCTTTGTATAAACTTGTTGATGAAGCATAAACTAAATAACACTTTGGATTATAGTAATTGATTGCTCTAACAATATTTTCAGTTCCAGCATACTCAATCATATCTACAAGATCTCTTTTATACTCAGCCATCGGAGGTAAACATGTTGATAAATGAATAACTATATCATTTTCTTTTACTAAATATTCAACTAAAGAGCGATCTAGAACATCTCCATAAACAATATTTACTCTCTTACGATATCTTTTAAGTCTTTTGTATACTTTTTTATTTTTTAAATCTAGTGCTGTAATTTCATACTTTCCTTCTGCTAATAAATATTTAATTAAATTTAATCCTATAGCACCAGCAGCACCAGTTACAAGTACCTTCTTCATATATCATACCTCTTTACAACAAATTAGTAATAATAACTAAAACTATCCCTATAATTATACCATATAGCGCATAAATATTTTTTAATGATGTAATTAACTCTTTTAATAGTTCAAAGAAAGTTAAATAAATAAGCATTCCTAAAGTGAAAGCTAAAATATAAATTGTCCAAATTTCAGGAACAGTTCCAATTAATAAACTTATAAAACCGCCAACTAAACCAGACAAAGTTAATACTCCAATATACAATTTACGATGTTTCTCTAAACTACCACCAATTTGAAATCCTAATGGAATATTATGAAGACCAATGGCTAAACACATCAAAAAGCCCGCTTTTAAATCTCCTAATGAAACGTTATATAAAGCCATACACTCAATAACATTATGCAATGTTAGAGCAAGAATTGTAATAATACTTATATGTTCTAAATGGTTGTTATGTTCCTTTACATTATCTTTCTTTTCTTTATGATGATGTTCATGATGAGGAACAAATAAATCCATTATTTTAAGTAATATAAAGCCTAAAATAACACACAATACCACTTGCCAAGAAACACTAGCGGCTACCTCGGGTAAAAGATCTAATCCAATTAGATTTATAAGAACAACAAAAGCAAGCGCAATTGCAAGTACGCTAAAGTTCTTTTTATCTTTAAAAATTTTATTTAGAATAATTCCTAGTAAAAAAAATAATCCCGTAATCAAAGTAAATAATAAACTCATAAAAATCACCGTTTTTATTGTAACACTAAATTTAATTACATTCTACTCGATTTGCAATTAGAGTAGCAGTATATTCTTTGTTGTCATTGATAGTTTGTTCAACACCTTCAAGCCATACTAGAGTTACATCAGCTTTCCAATAATCTGTTTTAGCAATTCTTTTTTTTGTACTTATAGTATTAACATACTTATTTCCATCTTCAGTTGTAGGAATTCTAATAGTACCTATCTTATCAGTAATATCCATATTACTAATAATATCTGTATAATTTTTTCCATCACTGCTTCTAGATACATTTAATAAAAGTTCTGGTGTATGTCCATCAGAATACACAAAAACTTTATTATCAGGAAGCTTAACACTTAACTCATAACAAAAAGTCGATGTAGGATTTGTTGTTTCTAATACTACGTTCATAGTAGCCGTCCCCGTTAAGTCATGGCCAAATTCATGCGAAAAATTATTAGCTGTAGCCATAATTGACACATCATCACTTCCATTAAAAGATAAAGTATCTACTCCCTTTGAATTTACCTCAACGTCAAAAGAACCATAGAATACCTCTCTAGCAGTAAAGTATGCATATGTTGCAATTGACACAAATACAACAGTTAAAAATATAAAAAGCACAAGCCACACTATCGTCTTATTTTTTCTATTCATAATCAATCCCTTAACATGTAACATTCGTTACATCTACTCTACTTGAGTATTCTTTATTATATATTGTTTGTACTACATTTAAATTATATACAGTTACAGTAACGGTATAAGTTTTTGTCACTTCAGTTCCTGGAGACGAAATACTTAGTCCACTTACTAAAGTAGTTTGCTTACTACTATTTAGTTTTCCAATTAAAGTATCTATTTTAGTTTCAGTAAAAACAGTAACTCCTGTTTCATCAGTAATTTTAATTGTATATTCACTAAGCCCCGCACTACTTGCAGCCGAAGATGGCACATATGTAGTAGCACTAGTATCTGTCCAAGTAAAATCAAACGTACATACTCCAGGAGTTGTTGCGTTACCTGCAAATAACTGTACATAAATATATTCAGAATCAGAATCTCCAATTGTTTTATTATCTGAACTTGCATCCGTATTTAACATATCAGCAGAAGTAACCTCAACATCTAAAGTCCCTTCAGTATAAGCAGTAAATACAGGAATCCAAGAATCACTTACAGTTGCTGTAATATTTAATCCTGTAGAACCAGTAGTGTCCGCTGTAAAATAAGCATAAGTAAAAGAGCTAACCATAATTAGCAATACTAACATTGACGAAACAATTGAAACTATTGATTTACCATTACTCTTTGTCATAACTTCCTACCCTGTAAATATAATATCACAACTTACCAATTTAGAGCAATATTTATTGCAATAAAAAAACGACCCATAAGAGGTCGAATTTTTTATTTTGATATTTAAAGATAACCTAGCAAACTACGTTCTTAACACTGAAGTTACCAGCAAAAGTCTTATCAGCTAAACCAGATTGGTCAACAGCTAAGTTATAGAATTTTGCAGTAAATGTGTATACAGAAGTAGTAGCTGTTTTACTATTACTCCAAATAACTGCATCATTTACAATTGTAGCTTCAGTAGCAATGTCTGCAATGTCAGCAAAATCAGTTTCACCTTCTGCAGTATTCTCAATAGCTACTGTACCGTTTGTAGTATTAGTTGTTTCACTATTTTCAACAGCATAGCTAATTGTAAATTCATTTAAACCAGCAGCACCATTACTATGTGCAGTATAAGCATCTCCAGTCCATTTGTAAACAATGTCATAAGTACAAGACATTGCAGTACCTTCTGCAGCAGATGCGAATGAAACAGTTAATTTACCAGTATCAGTATCAACTGGGCTACCATCGTTTTTAGCTTGTGCAGCTAACATTAAGTCAGCAGTAATATCTAATTCAATTGGATCATCAGATGATGCAATGAATGATGAACTTGCTGGTTCAGTAGTAGCAGTTAAGTTTAATCCTGCTCCAACATCTTGAGTACCTGCGAAGTATGCGAATGTAGCTCCAACTACTGCAACTAATAAAGTAGCAACTGCGATAACTGTTAATAATAAAGTATTTCTCTTTTCCATTTCTTTGTTATCTCCTTTCTATTATAAATATTATCATATCATGTCGTATTTTAGCAAGTATTTTTAACACTAATTTAACTTTAATTAACAAACAACATTAGAAACTGTCAAGTGTGCGTTATAACTCTTACCAGTAATGTCATCTTGATCTGCTGGCAAAGAATAAAAATTAAGCACAAAATTCCAAGTTGCAGTCGTTGCAGTTAACGATTTACTATAGATTTCGGCACCAGTAACCACCTTGGCTTTTCTGCCAACAGTACCAGCACTTCCAGACCATGTAAAGTCGGTTAAATTAGTTTCATTTAAAGTAGTCACTGTATATGTGTGACCTGAAGTATCCCCACTAACACTTTGGGTTCCTTTAAGAGATAACTCATATTTATAATCACTATTAAACGTCATTGAAGGAACTGTATATTGAGTTGTACTATCCCACACCAATTCAATATCATAAGTACAATGTACCACAGAATCTTCACTCGAAGAAGATAATAATGCAATTACTTTTCCATTATCGGTAACCGCCGGAGTTGTACTAGCGACTGCCATATCTTCCGCACTAACGTTAAGAGCAATTTGATCAGCAGTATACGCAGTAAAACTAGCAGGAGCATCAGTTTCTGCTCCAACAGTTAAACCATTACCTAAATTTTGATTTCCAGAAAAGTAAGCGTATGTTGCACTAACAGTTACTAACAAAAGCATTAATAAGGCAAGGCCGGTTACTACTATATTTGTTTTACTCATTTTCATATTTAAAACCTCCCTACTATGCTAGTGCAATTCCTAACGTCTTACCATCACTATTTAAAGTTAATTTTAAATTTAGTGATTGCGTCGTTAACGAATCTATTCCTGTAATTTTATATGAACCTGGGACTGTATATGCCGCTCCTGCAGCTTGAACAGATGTCGTCGTCAACGAAGTATTATCTAATATAAATCCCGGAGTTGAATAATTAGTTAATGCAACACTTGGAAGATATGTTCCCGCAGCTGCAGAGACATCACCAAGTTTAAGAACAGCATTTGCTGCTCCCCCTTGTATATATACAGGAGTCTTATATTCTACACCATTATAAGTAACACTTATTGTATATGTACCAGAAGGTACATTATTTAAAGTATACGCTCCTGTAGATGCTGTTGTTGATGTAATTTTATTATTATGGAAGCTCACTTTAGCTCCGCTTACAGCAGTTCCTGAAGAATCAACTACAGTACCACTTATGTTGAAAAAAGATTTACTAACTTTGGTTTCACTAGTTGTTGTAACACCAATATAAACTATTTT
Source organism: Bacilli bacterium (assembly GCA_017434825.1). GTDB lineage: Bacteria > Bacillota_I > Bacilli_A > RF39 > UBA660 > UBA6448. The sequence goes on from JAFSGC010000020.1 coordinate 55,068, forward strand.
ATCATCATATTTTTCTGGAGTATCAATATCAATCCACAATTTTAAAGCATACTTTGCACTGGCAGATCCTGTAGCAAATGTACCATAATCAAGAAAATAAGTCGAATTAAAAATATTACTAGAATCAACATAAGATAATGGTAAATCAGCAATAGACACAGGCCCTACAATTGGTTCAGAAGAAATTACATCTCCACTCATTGTATATAATGCAACTCTAATATATTCTAAAGGTATTAAATCTGAAGTGCTATACCCCGTAGGAATTGAAGCTGTACTATATCCTACATTAATTCTATAAAAAACGCTATACACATTGTTTTTAGAAAAAGATATTTTCGCAGCATACTCAGAACCTTGAGCAAGACCATCTTCATCAGTCATCGAAGTAAGTGTAAACGATGCTGAACTTATAGTTGCAGATGAAGTCAAATCACTCGTAGTAACAACAACGGCATTTGCATTAACTCTTGAACGAGTTACGTAAGAATAAGACACGCCAAAAGAAAGACACAAAAAAGAAATTAGTGCCAATATTACCACAAGGATTGGAGCATATCGATTATTCTTCATACCGTCACCTTATCATAATAATAGCACAAATTCCTACACTACTCAACAAATTTTATCGAACTTTTTTAACCGAGAAATATTATCATTTATTAAATCCAAAAGTTTTTCAGCCAAAGACTTAACATCCATATCGACACTATCAAATTCCATTAATTTTGTAGTTAAAATCCCTACACTTTTATAAGAACCTTCAATCATCATTTTAATGATAATATCATCAGAATTTTCCTTAGTTAACTTCATTTCACTGTAAAATTCCGAACTCATTTTAGCCATAAAATTTATCTTCTTTGGCTTACATTTGTAATCTTTTAAAAGTTTTTCGCACCGTCTTAAAATTTTTCCAAAATCCTTTTTCACTTTTTCTAATTCCTTTTTTAATTTATCATTTTTAATCTTATATAAGACATCATTAATTCCCACGATCCCCATTTCAGCATTTTGATAAATATCATTTAAAGCATCAATATTTCTTGTCATAAAAAAATCACCCATAATTATTATGGATGATTAATACTTTGTTATACTTCTTGAACTACAGCAATAATCATTGGCTTACATTCAGTTTCTTTATATAAGTATTCACCAAGTTCTTCTCTAATTTGAGTTTTGATTAAATTATAATCTACATAATTTGGAGTTATGTTATTATTAATAACAGTTTCACAAATCTTCTTAATTTCTTCAATCATTTCTTTAGAGTCTTTTATATAAATAAATCCTCTTGTAGTTACTTCAGGCCCTACTAATAAAACTTTATCTTTCTTAGATACAGTTGCACTAATTAGTACAATACCATTTTCAGATAAAATTTCACGATCTTTAATAACTAGGTCTCCAATATCATCAGAACTATTACCGTCTATAAAGATATCGTCTACTTTAACATGTTCAAATTTATCCTCTAAAACTTTATCTGTAATAGTTACTACATCACCATTTTGTTTTAATAAAATATTTTCACTTGGGATATTTAAAAGTGATGCAACATTAGCATTACCCACCATATAACGATATTCCCCTTTAACAGGCATATAGTATTTAGGATTTAAAAGTTTAATCATTAACATTAAATCTTCTCTAGAGGCATGTTGTAAAATTGAGTAATTCTTAGGAATATCTACTACATTACAACCATATTTAGCTAATTCATTTTCAAGTTTTACAAATATCTTTTCACTACTATCATACTTAGGTTCTGCAAAAACTACTGTATCAGTAGGTAGTAACTGAATAAATTTATCATAACCATTTAATATCTTATTTAAACTCGCATATGGATATGCTTTATCATCACATACAAGTAATACTGCATTTTCATCTTTTAAATTAGAAAGGTCTCCTAAGATTCCTTCTTCTACTTGTAAATATTTATTTTCAATTGAATAGTTAATTACATTTTGTAATTTCTTACCCATTACTACAACCTTACGATGAGAGGATGCAACTGAATTAAAAATTTCTTGAATAGTGTATAAATGATTTGGTAATACACTAAAAATTATTCTTTTTTCATTATGTTTTACTATATCTTTAAAGAAACTTTGTAACTTATGTTTCGGAGATGTATGTCCTGAAACTTCTGCAAAACTACTTTCACAAAGTAAACATAATACACCTTGTTTTCCAACATAAGCAATTTTACCAAGGTCGCTATCATAAGCTCCCATCATTGCTGGGTCAATTAAGAAATCTCCAGTATAACAAATAGCTCCATCCTCGGTATTAATTACATACATAACTGAATCAGGACAACTATGAGAAATTGAAATTGGGAAAATTGAAACTTTACCAAAAGAAATCTTCTTATGAGCTTTAATTTCTACAATATTTTCTTCCTTTACTCCATCTTCCATTAAGCAAAATTTAGTAAACTTTGTAGCATAGATTTTAAGTCCCGGAATTTGAGAAAGTAAATCATCTACACTTCCCATATTTTCTTGATGACCGTGAGTTATAAATACACCTTTAATTCTCTTTTTATTCTTTATTAAATATGAAAAATCGGGAATTACATAATCAATTCCTAGTAAATTTCCTGTAGCATACTTTAAACCACAATCAAAAACAAAAATATCATCATCAATTTCAACAACATAGGAGTTTTTTCCGTTTTCGTCTAAACCTCCCAAACCAAAAATTTTAATTTTACACATAATATATCACCTTCAAAAAAATAAAGTCTTCTTGGTGAAATAAGTATATCAAAAAACTGTTTATAAATCAACTTTATTACTTTTGAATATCTCTTTTTTCACTTATTAACTTACTTAAATAAATTATATCTAAGTCTCGATAATATATCTTTTTTATTAGAACTTTAAAGTTAGCTAAACTAAGATCTTCCCCTATATAAAATATATCTCCAGAGTTTACTTCAATGCCAATTATTGACATATTATCAACATAATATGATGGCTCTATTAAATATTTTTTATCATTAATACAATCTTGTTTATTATCTTTATTAACTAAACAAATATTAGTATTTAATTTATATTTATCAAGTAAAATATCAAGTTTGTCCATATTTTTATCATTATTAATTTGCTCTATAACAGCATCTTTATTAAAATCATCATAAGTAATTAACGTATCAACGCTTATATTTTGCTCTATTGCATAACGAGCTATACTATCATTATCATTTATAATTATTGAGACTCCCTTTTTTTCTTTATTCCCTCGTTTAATAATTAAATGTTTATTTGTCTCTAAAGATGTATTTGGTTCTACTTCATCAAAAACCAACTTACTAGAACTATAAGTATATGCTTTTTTCATTTGATAATAACTATCTAATTCATTTATTTTAAGCCCATTAATCCCTGGAATAATATAATTGCCACTAATTACTGCACTAACAGCAAGAATCTCTTCATCTTGCTTGTGACTCATTATTTCTTTCATTAAATCACTTTTATAAATAATCATCGTTGATATTTTATCAGTGTAATAAAAACTAAATACAATTAAACCTAATATACTTATATACTTTATAATATCTTTCATTTTACCTCGTTATAAGTATATGTTATTCCCAATAAAAAAATTGGTATTTAACCAATTCTTTGTTTTATAATTTCGACTCCTCTTTTATGATCAGTAAATAATATCTCATATAAAATTCTATCTTTTCTAAGTTCATTAATAAAAGCCATTTCTTCTTTTGTTAAAGTTTGATAGCTTGGAGTTGATGCATTTTGAACTTCAACAATAACATCAGTACCAAGTAAATAATCTGCAGAAACTCCTAAAATATACATCATTTCTACAATATTTTCTAAATTAGGATTTCTTTTCTCACTTTCATATAAACTTATAGCAGATTTGCTTAATCCCAAAAGTTCTCCGAGTTGTTCTTGAGATAAATTTTTGCTTTTTCTTGCTTCTTTTAATCTTGCTCCTACTAACATGAATACCCCAACTTTCATGATTAGTATAAGAAAAATCAAGTTTATTATGTGTAAACATTACCAATTGTAAACTTTGTTACTGCTTTAATACATAAGTTCTAATAAATTCATATCCTCTGATGCTTTAGTTAAAAAACTATTATCATATTTACTATTTAAAACATGAATTTTTTTTACAAACAATTCATAATCAATCAAAAATATATCTAAATAATCCTCAATGATATCTTCAATAAAATCGCAGCCTTGTTCATTTAAAAATGCAATTATTTTTCTCATATTATCACTATTTATTCTAAACATAGCACTATCACTATACTTATCTAATATATCTTTCATTATTTCCTTCTTTCTAACGATTCCAACTCTTTTATATCAATTCCATATTTCTTTTTCAAATCAGTATTACTTGCATTAAGTATTTTATTTAGAGTATATTCACCTGTAGATTTAACAGTAAGAAAAGGTATGTCATTATTCTCCATATAATCTAATAATACTCTTTGCAATTGAACAGATCTTCTTATGCATCTATTTGTAATATACGGTCCAATACCATATTCTTCAAATAATTCTATCGAAGGAATAATATTTTTATAACTAACATTAAAGATACTAGGAACTAATAAATGACTATATTCTGGAGCTTGTAACTTTTCAAGTTCTAAAATATTTTTAACATCTTCGAATTTACTATGCCAAATATTTGGAGTTAAAAGTCCAAGATACTTTTTATCGCCCCATTGAGGTAAACTCAAAATATCCAGAACCTCAGATGCATTACTTTGCCAGATACTCGGACCAAGGGTATTTTTAAAGCGATAGTCATTCCAAAGCGGTAAACTTAATATAGTTGTAATATTATAATAAGAACTTTGCCATATAGTCGGAGTTAAAAGTGGCAAAAACTTGGGATCGTCCCACTCTGGCATTCCTAAAATCTTTTTTACTTCTACTGCATTACTTTGCCAAATTGTCGGAGTAAGTAGAGGTTCAAATTTTGGGTCTTCCCATTCTTTTAAACTTAATATCTCTTCAACATCATCAGGAACACAATTCCAAACTGAAGGTGTCAATAAAGGTTTGAACTTAGGTTTATCCCAAACCGGCAAATTTAACACCCTACGAATATCATTTTCTTTACCATGCAAAACATTCGCTGATAGCGCTGATTTATTTTTATCTTCTTTCCACTCAGGCATATGAATAATATTTTCCACTTCATCAACATTACAATACCATATACTCGAAGTTAGTAATTCACTATATTTAGGATCACCCCATTCCGGCAAATTCAATATTTTTTGCACTCCAGTAAAAGTGCAGTGCCAAATTCCTGGAGTAAGTAGAGGCTTAAACTTCGGATCGTCCCAAGCCTTCATACTTAATATACCTTCGACTTCTTTAGCATTACATTGCCATACTCCAGATGTGAATAAATGACTAAATTTAGGATTGTCCCAATACGGCATTTCTAATATAGTTTTAACATCTTGAGCGTTACACCCCCAAATGGTTGATGTTAATACTCTTTTAAATCGAGGGTTCTTCCAATGGGGCATACTTATTATTGTTCTTACGAAATCTACTCCTCTTCGATACGCCAAATCACATATTAAATGCTCATTGCCTTTTAAAAGTTCGTTAATTTCTTGTACTTCTGTCATGTTAACCTCACTTATTTCTCTCTTTCAAAGACTCTAATTTCGTCTTCAAATTGCAGTTCTAATTTATCTTCATCAACTGATATTATCTTTATCTTTTTTACCATATCCTTGGTAGTGGCATAACAATTTAATTTAATAGTTTTAGTTTCGTCATTATATGAATAAGTTTCACATAAATCAGAATCATTAACAGAATTACCACAGGCACAGTAATAACTAAAGCTCCCATCGGACCATAAACTTAAAAACTCAGTATCACTTTCTGTCGTTCGAGTCCAACTAACGTCTGTAAAACCATACTCGCTATAATCTTCTTGCTTCACTTCACACGAACATAACAAACATAATAATCCTATTATCCCCTTAAACTTCATAAATGTTTCTCCTTTTTTAATTATACCATAGAAAATTTAGTTTAAATAACAAACAAAAAAGTAGAATTAAATCTACTTTTATATCTCTACAACGTTAACAGGATTCCCATGTTCTTTAATGATTGCTAATAAGTCTTCTGTTTTTAACCATATAGTAGCCGTATTATCATTCGGATGTATTCCAATAAGATTTTCATTTACAAAATCTTTATCAATGTAGAATTTAACACTTACTTCTTTTTCATTTAATAATCCAAGTGGTGTTACTGAACCTGGAGTTAACGCTAATATACTCATCAAATCTTCTGCTGATGCAAAACTTAAAACTCTAGTACCATTATCTTTTCTAAACTTTTTTAAATCTACGCGTTTGCTTCCTTTTACAGTTATAAGATAATAATTTAATCTTTTATCATCTCGAACAAAAAGATTTTTTGCATCTGAATCAGGATATGGTAGTTCAACTGCAGATAAATCTTCCATATTATAAACTGCTCCATGTTCTGTTATTTCATAACTAATATTCTTATTATTTAAAAAGTTATAAATTTCTTCTTTGGTCATATAAATCCTCCATTTGTTACCTAATTATATACTAACAGCAAATAAAAAGATACTAGAACTTCTCTAGTATCAAATTAAATTAGAACTAATTTACTTTCTTTGTTTTTTTACTACTTTTATTTTCATTATTTTCAGTTACTTCGTCTTTAGACTTAGCAGAAGATAAAAAAGTTACTTTCTCTGCTACAACTTCCATAATATAATGCGTCTTTTTATTTTCATCTTCGTACTTACTAGTTTGTAATCTTCCCTTAATACCGATTACATCACCAGAATGACAATATTCCGAAGTGTTGGACGCTATACCATTCCAAAGAACACAACGAATAAAATCTGTCTCATATATGCCATCAGGATTTTTAAAATTACGAGTAACAGCAACACTGACTGTTGTTACTTGCTTTCCTGATTCAGTTGTAGTTAATGTTGGATTTTCTGCCAGTCTACCTACTAAAACAACGTGATTCATTTAGCCTCCTTTCAACGGCACTATAGCACTATAAAAAAGCTTTTACAAATCACCAAAAATTAAAATTTCTCTAGAAAAAAATAAAAAAGAAATAGACAATTTATCTATTTCTTTAATTTTTGTACGTACAATTTTAAAAATTTATTCTTTTAAGAGTCTATTTAATTCTACAGCGTATTCCATAGGTAAACTTTTCTTAAAATCAGATATAAAACCTAATACAAATAAGTCTTTTGCCGCATTTTCACTTAAACCTTTACTCATTAAGTAGAATAACTTTTCTTCATTAATTTTAGAAACAGTCGCTTCGTGTTCTAACACACTTGAATTATTTAATACAATATTTTTAGGATAAGTATTTGATTTTGATTTACCATCCAAAATGATCGTATCACATTTTACTTTAGCATAACTATTTGTAGCATTTTTGGAAATTTTAACAGTCCCACGATAATTACTTACTCCACCATTTTCACTAATTGATTTACTTAAGATATTACTACGAGTATTTTTTCCTAAATGAATCATTTTAGCCCCAGCGTCTAAGTATTGATCCTCTTTCGCAAACGCAATACTTATTGAGTTGCCCACAGCATTATCTCCTTTTAAAATACATGACGGATATTTCATGGTAACACCACTACCAATATTACCATCTACCCATTCCATATAACCATTATCTTCAACTATAGCTCTTTTAGTAACTAAGTTATAAACGTCCTTACTCCAATTTTGTATTGTTGAATATTTACATTTAGCATTTTTACCAACATAAATTTCTACTACACCAGCATGAAGCGAAGTTGTTGAATAATTCTTAGCAGTACAGCCCTCAATATAATGCAGCTCTGAATCATGATCAACAATGATTATCGTTCTTTCAAATTGGCCTAAATTTTCGGTATCAATTCGAAAATAACTTTGCAAAGGTCGATCTACTTTTGTATGCGGCGGAATATATATAAAACTTCCGCCACTCCATAAAGCGCCATTTAAAGCAGTATATTTATTTTCGTCATATTTAACTAAATTATTAAAATATTTTTCAAATATTTCTGGATACTTTTTTAAAGCTTCATCAGTAGAAGTAAAAATGATATTTTCATTCGAAGAACTATGATATACTACTTCACTTTCATATTGATTAGTTACGCCATCAAGATATTTCTTTTCTGCATCAATTACCCCAAGATTTTTAAACGTATCACGAGCATTTTTATGAACATCTTCCCAATCACAAGAAGGAGCTTTAAAACTACCTTGATAGTATTTGATTTTATTAAAATCAATTTTTAAAGTAGGACCAAACGAAGGATTTTCTAACTCGCAAAATTTATGATATGCCAAAACCCGAAATTCAGTCATCCATTTCGGTTCATTTTTTCGTTTCGATAAGTTTCTTACAAATTCTTCGTTTAATGCATCATACATATTAATCACAAAAATATAATACAATAATTGGGCTCTAAAAACAATTGTATTTGAATATAAAGTTTGATAAACTATTTATAGTAGGAGCATAAGATATGTATAGTTTTGAAGAAAATATTAATCAAATATACCACTATTTAACTTTAACAGCTTTAAATGATGATGCTAAAGTAAAGATTTCTCAATTTATGGACGCATATCATCAAACATTAAACGAATATTTAAATTCAAATACTCCAAATATTTCAACTACCCAAAGACTTCAGGCACTAACAGGTCCCGTTAACGTAGCACTTACTACTCCGGATGATGGCAAACCTCATCCTGCAGCTGAGTTAATAAAACAAAAGGTAAATGACCATGGAAAAGAAATGGAAAAACCATTTGTAAGAAGTCTTAGAAATCCAAATGCTCCATCGCTTATTAAAGACGATAACGAAATGATGAATGGCTTCTCCTTTGCAATAATTATAGTATGTTTCACCATTGTTTTAGGAATGGTTTTAGGAGCCCTATTATTCTTAATAAAATAAAAAAATCGAGTCTATTATTTAGACTCGATTATTAATTTTATTGCAGTTTTTTGTTCACCTGCAATTTCTATATCACTAAATGCAGGAATCACAACCAAATTTACTCCCATCGGAGCTACAAATCCTCTAGCAATTGCAACTGCTTTAATTGCTTGATTTAAACTTCCTGCACCAATTGTTTGAATTTCAACAGTTCCACTTTCACGAAAGATATTTGCTATTGCTCCCGCCACTTTACTAGGATTAGATTTTGAACTTACTTTTAATATTTCCATATATTTTCCTTTCTTACAATTTAAATATATGGAAAACTTTTCAAAATATTAAAAAAATAGTATAAAATATACTATTTTTTGTCTAATAAATAATTGGTTACCGGATCAACTAATTCTAATACACCGTGAACAAAATAAAAGAATCCTAAAACTAAAATTTGTACCTCTGCTTCATAATATAAATTAATTACTGATAACAGTCCAATAAGCACAAACAATATTAAAGTAACTATCCTAAATATCCAAATTGGACGATTAGCATCATGATAATAATCACATTTTTTTAGTTTAATTAAACTCATTAAAACTATCCAAACAAATAATGTAAGTGCTAAATTCAAAGGATTATTATCAACCTCTAAAAAGCCTAAAAGTATTAAGGTAATTATACTAGCAATCATAGTAAACAAACCTTCATAATCTTTAGCTTTACTTGTTAAAATAAATTGAATTAAATTCATAATTCCATAAAATGCTAAAACTCCAATAAATATATATTTTACATTAACTACTTTTAATAATGGGAAAGTTAAAACTAAACTTCCAACAATGATTAATGCTACCGCAGTTACTAAATCAACTATTGTTTTTCTTTTCATTAATTCCTCCGAAACGACGATCTCTATTATTATAGACTTCTAAAGCTTCATCAAAATCTTCTGCTTTAAATGCTGGGAAATGAATGCTAGGGAAATAGAACTCAGCATAACTTGCTTGCCATAACATAAAACCACTTAAGCGATTTTCACCACTTGTTCTAATTAGTAAATCAATCGGAGGTAAATTTTGATACATGTAACTATTAACAACTTCCTTATTAATATCTTCAGCATTTAACTTACCAGCTTGAACATCTTCAACAATTTTCTTTGTAGCATCAACAATTTCCCATTGACTATCATAATTTATACAAATATTAAATATACCACTCTTGTTATCTTTAGTAGATTTTTCAACTTCCTCTATTACTCTTAAAACATCTTTAGGAAGAGGCGCTTTTCTAATTCCTGAGAAAACAATTTTAATATCTTCTTTATTTAATTCTTTTTCATATTTCTTAAAACCTTTTACAAAAAGATTCATTAAAAAATCAACTTCTTGTTTGCTTCTTTTAAAATTTTCAGTTGAAAAAGCATAAACGCTAAATACTTTAACACCTTTTTTTAATATATATTTACACAATTCATGAAGATTTTCAAACCCAGCTTGATGTCCTTCGCTTCTTGAAAGCCCTTGAGCTTGAGCCCATCTTCCATTTCCATCTAAAATAAATCCTACGTGATTTGGTATTTTCATATTTTCACCTCAATAAAAGTATATTATTTTATAAAATTAAAGTCAAATTGGTTTACTATTATAGACAATAATAATACATGATATGTTATAATTTTTATAATAGAGGTAATGTTATATGAAAAAAGGATTTGATAATGATTTATATGTAAGTATTCAAAGTGAAAAAATAAGAGAAAGATTTAGTTTATTTGATAAATTATATCTTGAAATTGGTGGAAAACTATTCGAAGACACTCATGCATGTAGAGTTCTCCCCGGCTTTGAACCTGATGCCAAAATCAATATGTTTTTAGAACTTAAAAATGATTTAGAAATTATTTATTGCATTAACGCCGGAGACATTGAAAGAAATAAAACTAGATCTGATTATGGAATAACTTACGATACAGAAATACTTCGTTTAATAGATAATTCTAAAAAAAGAGGTTTTTCGGTTAATAGTGTTGTAATTACTTTGTATAACAATCAACCGAGTGTCGATAAATTTATTAAAAGACTTGAAAGACATAAAATAAAAACATATATTCATCGCTTTACCAAAGGATATCCTACTGATATTGATACAATCGTATCCGAAGAAGGATATGGTGCAAATCCATATATTGAAACAACTAAACCACTGGTTTTAGTTAACGCTCCCGGTCCAGGAAGTGGAAAACTGGCCACTTGCCTTTCTCAGCTTTATCATGAACATCAAAGAGGAATTAATGCTGGATACGCAAAATTTGAAACATTCCCAGTTTGGGATTTACCACTAAAGCATCCAGTTAACCTTGCCTACGAAGCTGCTACTGCAGATTTAAAAGATGTTAATATGATAGATCCTTACCATTTAGAACATTATAATAAAATGGCTGTAAATTATAATCGTGACGTTGAAACATTCCCTATCTTAAAAGCTATTTTAAATAAAATTACAGGCAAAGATATCTATAATTCTCCTACTGATATGGGAGTAAATATGTTAGCAAAAGCAATCACTAATGACAATATAATTTGTGAAGCTGCAAAAAGAGAAATCATTCGCCGATATTATCAAGAAAGATGTAATTATAAATTAGGATTATCAAATGAGGATACCATTCAAAAGATCAAACTATTAATGAATGAATTAGAGATTGATACCAATTTATTAGATACGGTTGAACCCGCATTAAAGAAATCAAACAAAGTTCATCGTCATGTTGTTTCTCTTAAACTTCCAAATGGGAAAATTGTAACTGGTAAAGAAACCGAACTATTAAGTCCAGCAAGCAGTGTTATTCTAAATGCAATTAAAGAAATAACAAAAATCCCCGATGAAATTGATCTACTATCAGAATCAGTATTAAAACCAATCTTAAAACTTCGAGAAAACTCTCTATCAGATTACAATAAAACATTACAATTACAAGAGGTATTAATTGCACTAAGCATTTGCGCTGTAACTAATCCCATTATTCAAAAAGCACTTAATAATATTCAAAAGCTAAAAGATTGTGATGCACATGCAACTTACATTATTTCTAATGGTGATTTAAAAACATTAAAAAGCTTGAAAATAAATTTAACTTGTGAACCAGTATTCTTAAGTGATAACATTGATTAAAAAAGGTTTTAGATTATTTTTCTAAAACCTTTTTCTTTGTAATAAACTTACCCGCGATTTTATATTTATCTTTATTAATAATATATAAATATCCAAAGATCGAATATATTATTGTTCCAATTAAATTTACTTGCAAATCTTTCATTGTATCGTGAAGACCAATATCTAAATACCCTTCAAATTTCGCAAGCTCATTGCCATCTTTATCATATGCAATTGTATAATCAACATTCTTAATTCTTACTACACTATTAGTATTAGTTTCATCTAATGTAACTGTATTAATATTTTGGACCATCACATCTTTTTGCATATCAGTTTTAAAAGCAGAATCCATAGCATACTCATAAAATTCCCAAACAACACCAATTGTCATTGAGAAACAAAACGCTACTAACGATACAAAAAGTGGTGATAAATTAATCGATTCAATATTTTCATTTAAAATATATACTAACGAAAAGCCCAAACTAGCACAAATAAAACCATTTATTGTATGTAATATAGTATCAAAGTTATCAAAAATATTATAAAAGTTATTAATCTCTCCTAAAATAGAAGCAGAAAATATAAATACATATACAACGCCTTCTATAATCGAAGGAAACTCGATCTTTAATGTTTTCTCAAGTAACGCTGGCATCAAGAATAAAATTAAAGAAAAGACACATAAAATTGCATTTTCATAATTCCCCTTTAGTAGTTCGGAAATCATACATAGAATTACTAAAGTTCTAACAATTATATATACAGTTAATGCTTTTTTATTACTCTTTCTTATAGCGTCCTTAATTTTATTTTTAGTTTTCACAGCCATTTAAACACCTCCCTAACGATATCTTACTTTTTTATATACCTCGAATACCCATAATATAGATGAAGCAATTAAAAACAAAAATATCATATGAACAAATGGAACTGATGTAGTTTGTAAAAATTTAGAAAAGAATGGAACTTCCATAACTATAACTTGTAATAATATTGAAGTTATTACCCCCATTACTACAAGTTTATTATTTTTAATTGAAACACTAAAAGCTGATGATTTTTCACTTCGACAATTAAACACATGTATATTTTGAATAAACACCATTAATGCCATAATATAACCACGAGCAATTGCAACATCCATATGAAGAACATTAATTAAAATATACCAAACAGTAAAGATTAGTATTCCTGTTACTATGCCTCCTAAAATAATACCGCCAAATAATTCATTATCAAACAAAGCCTCTTTAGGATCTCTAGGTTTATCACTCATAATATTTTTTTCGGCTTTCTCAAAAGATAAAGCAAAATCTTGAATTCCATCGGTTACAACATTTATCCATAGTAATTGAATAGCTACCAAAGGCATTGGTAAGTCAAAGATAATTGATAAGCAAAAGAATAAAACTTCTGCTAACCCACACGAAATTAAAAATAAAACAATCTTTCTAATATTAGCATATGCTACTCTACCTTCTTTAACACCAGCCACTATTGATTTAAAATTATCATCAATAATAATCATATCAGCAGTTTCTCTAGCAATATCCGTACCGCTTCCCATAGCAACACCAATATTAGCACTCTTTAATGCAGGAGCATCATTTACTCCATCCCCAGTAACCGCAACAAATTCACCTTGTCGCTTTAACGATTCAATAATCTCTAATTTCTGAAGCGGTGTTACTCTAGTAAATACACTTTTAGTTTTTACAAATTCATCAAATGCAACTTTACTTTTAGCCAAGTACTCATCTACTTCATCACCTGTTGTTACTTCATCATATGTACTAGTAAGCTTTAATTCTCTTGCTATTGAATACGCGGTAAGCGGATGATCTCCAGTAATCATTAAAACTTTTATTCCAGCATTATGGCATTCCTGAATCGAAGCAATCGCTTCTTTTCTTATTGGATCAATAAAGCCAACCATTCCCATAAAAGTTAAGCCTTTAATATCTTCTTCTGAATAACTTTCTTTTTTAGGAACCTTGCCATTTGCTATAGTAATTACTCGATAACCCTCTTTAGCTAACGCTTCATTTTGATCATCTAATACTTTAGAATCAGCATTTACTTTGATTAAATTGCACTCCTTACAAAATTCTCTTACTTTTTCTAATGACCCCTTGATTGTACAATAAGTTTCATCATCTTTTTCATAAAATACAGCTGAATACTTATTTTCAGACTCATAAGGAATAATATCCAAAACCTTTAATTTTTTGATATTAACTTTTGCTTTTTTTCCAAGCACCAAGAATGCTAAATCAATTGAATCGCCAATTAAATTATCATTTTCAATAATAGCTTCATTATTAACAGCTCCATATAATGCAATTTCATTTGCTAATTCAATATTTTCTCCAATAATTTCACCAGAAAGCTCATAACCTGTACCCGTGACTTCATATTCTGTTCCATCGGGCAATAAGATTTTCTTGGCCATTTGCTCATTTACCGTCAAAGTACCGGTCTTATCACTAGCAATAACTGTACAACTTCCCAAAGACTCCACTGCATTTAACTTTTTTACAATAACATTTTTCTTAGCCATTTTATTTGAACCAATAGTAAGAGCCATTGTAAGCGCTAAAGGAAGACCTTCAGGCATTGCAGAAACCGCTAAGGCTATTACTGATAAAAATATTTCATGATATGGAACGCCTTTACTAATTAATAAGAACGTAATAAATATTGCTACTGCTATTACAAGCAAACTAATTTGCTTAGAAAATTTTTCAACTCGTATAGTAAGTGGAGATTTTGTCTCCTCGCTTTTGTTAATACTATCAGCAATTTTTCCAATTTCAGTTTCCAAGCCAATTGCTACTACAATCGCATGCGCTCTTCCTGTCACAATATTTGTTCCTGAAAAAAGCATATTAGTTTGTTCGTTTATAGAGAGTTTATCTTCTTTAATTACTTCACTATATTTATTAACATTAAGGCTTTCGCCAGTTAATATTGATTCATCAACCATTAAATTATGAGCTTCAACAACACGTAAATCTGCAGGGATTTTATCTCCTGATTCTAATATTAAATAATCTCCAATAGTTATTTCAGATGATTCAATTTCTACTTCTTTACCATTTCTCATAACCCTAGTTTTAACAGAGATTAACTTTTCAAGAGCTTCAGCAGTATTGTTAGCTTTATTTTCTTGATACGTTCCCATAATAATATCAATTAAGATAATCACTAAAATAGCAATTGCATCAACATATTCTTTAACAATAAATGAAGCTAGAATAGCAAAAAGCAACAAAATAACAATGGGATCCTTAAATTCATAAAAAAAGATTTTAATAACACTATCTTTTTTCTTCTTAGGCAGCACATTTCTACCATATTGTTGAATTCTTTTTTCTACTTCTTCATCTGAAAGTCCTTTAGAACTAGTTAATAATTCACTTTTTACTTCTTCAATATCTTTGCTATAAAACATATTTCCTCCTATAAAAAAGACAAGTCTACATCTCCTGCAGACAAGTCTCGTTATTTAAAATAATCCCAGATTTTATCGGTATGTTGGTCTTATTACATTAGTATGCTAACTACTCCCTCGTCTATGATAATTGTAGCATAAATTTACAGTCTTAACAACGAGGCAAATTGTCATTTCATTTTACTTTCACACATTTTTAATGATGGTGATGATGTTTAACAACGTTAATATCTATATGGCATTCTTCATCACTACAGAACTCATTTTCGCCTTCTAATTCAATAGTTACATGAGATATCCCACAATCATTTAGCTTATGACGAATCTCACTTTTTAAATTAGAATTTTTATTTTTAGATACGACATGCATTGTAGCATAATTATTTATTCCATCAATACTCCAAATATGAATATGATGAATTTCTATAACATCTTCGATTTCCATAACGTGATTTTTTATATCTTCAACAGAAATATTCTCAGGCGCTTTCTCTAAAAACAAATCTAAAATATGTTTAAAATGTTTGATGACATTGAACAAAATATAAACGCTAACACCCATGGATAGTAGTGGATCCAAAATACTAATATTAGTAAAACGCATTAATATAGCACCAAATAAAACGACTAACCATCCAAGCACATCCTCAAGCATATGTAAGTTAACGGCTTTTTGATTAATTGAATCACCATCTCGAGTAGAATATGCAGCTAAAAAGTTTACTAACACACCAAACAAAGCAAAGATAATCATCCCATTATAATTAACCTTGGCAGGATTTATGATTCGATTAATTGAGCTACCAATTACTAGCGTTGACCCTACTAATAAAATTGAACTACTTATTAAAGCTGCTAATACAGAATACCTACTATAACCATAAGTATAAGTATCATCTGGTTTCTTTTTACTTTTCTTTTCTAATAAAAACGCTATACCAATACTTAAGGAATCACCAACATCATGAACAGCATCAGAAATAATTGCAACACTATTAGTCAAAACACCACCAACAAATTCAAAAATTGAAAAAGAAATATTTAATAAAAACGCCACTAATATATTTTTATCAGACTTCATACACATCACCTACCACATTTTCATTTTAAATAACTTACTTATAATTATATATACAATTATATAAGAAAATAGTCCTACTAAAACTCCTACAAACAAATTTACTTTATTAGTTAAATAATCTGCTAATTCATACGATAATATTAGAAATATAATATCTAATATATGATATATCACTTTTTTTATTTATACATCCTCATATTTATTTTATCATATAAAAACGAACCAAAGACATAAAAATCTAAAGTTCGATTTCAATTTTCTTCTGGTGCTGTAGCTTAACCTTATATGAACTATTCCTCGTTGACAAAAGCATCATACCACAAACAATTTTAAACATCTATACAAAAATAACTATATATTTCATTTCTGGTTAATTTCTGAATAATTTCCAGTTGACTACCTGACTCACTACCTGATTGATTTCCGATTAATTTCTTAATTAAAATAACATTTTCCTAGGTTTTATAAGGCTTTTCGTTTTTTCAAAATGTATTCCTGTGATTTGTTATTTCTAAAATATTTTATGCTGGTATTTTTTAGAAAAATCACTCACATCACTTACTATCTAATCAACTTCCGATTTTTTTCCGTTTCATTTCCATTAGTACTTTTTATCACTGCATCAACAAAAAAAGAAGATTATTTATCTTCTAATATCCACCGTCTATCGTTAATATTTCTCCATTAATATAACTTGATGAATCACTCGCTAAAAAGTATATTGTTTTAGCAATCTCACTAGGTTCTGCAAATCTTTCTAAATATATTTTAGCAGTTTCTTCGTCTATATAATCTTTAGGTAAATCTTTATTCATATCTGTATCTGCCCATCCAATAGCAATAGCATTAACTCTTATATTAGGTTTAAATTGAAATGCTAAATCCCTTGAAAGACTTTGTAACCCTATTTTAGAAATATTATAATCCAAACATTCTGGTGATATAGTTTTTGTTCCATTTGTTGAAGAAACATTTATAATAGCACTACCTTTTTTCATATATTTAGATGCTTCTCTAGAAGCTATAAATGCACCTATCACATTAACTTTTAACGTTTTTTCAAATTCTTCAACTGTAATATCTTCAAAACTTCTATCAAAAACTATTCCCGCATTATTCACTAATACATCGATCTTTCCAAATTCTTCAATAGTTCTTGCAACTAATTTTTTCACTTGTTCTTCATTAGAAACATCACATTTTACTGTTAATGCCCTAATCCCATAATTACTTTCAACATATTCTTTTAATTCATTTGCTTCTTTTTCACTTTCTATATAATCAATAACAACATTATAGCCTTTAGAAGCAAATTCAATAATTGTTGCTTTACCAATTCCTCTTGAACTACCTGTTACTAATACAACTTTATTTTCCATTTTCTTTCTTCCTTTCTTCATCAATTTTATCTTTTATATATTGCGCAAAATAATCATAATATTTTTCTTGTAATTCTTTTATCTTCCAATCACGTCCTGTTATAGTCCCTCTACAATTGATTGAGCCACAAGTACATTTAAATGAGTATTCTTCATTATCTATAAATGCATAATCAACAGTTAATTCCTCATCCTTTTCTATATCTCTCATTGCCACAAAAGTAATTTCGCCATGCAACCCCACATTTGGATTACAAGAATGATTTTGATATAACTTTATACCTTCTTCTTCCTCTTGATTTGAAGCTGCTAAAAAATATTCGTCACTTATTGGAAAGTAACTATTTATAACACTGGATGAATATATTTTATCTCTTGTTAAAATATGTCCACCTTTTATAAATACTATCTCACCTGCTTTTATATTTTCTTTTGCATAAATTCCCTTACCATTCAAAGATGTATCTCGTATTTCAACTTTATCTGACATTACTGATCTAATCATAAAATCATTACCTCTCAAAATAAGTTAAACCTATAATAATTATATCACAATTTTTATATTATTGATTCGTTACTGTTTGATTTCTGATTATTTTCTGTTTTACTTCCGAATAAATTCCGTTTCATTTCCGATTAATTTCTACTTTTTTTCCAATTCTTATATATTAGACATTTCCATTTTATAAATATTACTCACTCATTTCACTACAAAATTTAAAACAAACAAAAAATCACTCTTTTAAAACAGTGATTTTCCTTTATAAAACTTGAATTTATCAGTTCAAGTGAAACTCTTATGGTGCCGAATACAAGAATTGAACTTGTAGCTGATGCTTACCATGCATCTGTTTTGCCATTAAACTAATTCGGCTTCTTATAATTATTATATCGTATATTGTATTTAAATTAAATTATTTTATTAATATAATGTATATTATTTGTAATCCCCACCATAATATTAATGTAATAACGAAAATGTTATTACATTAATATAGATAGAGCCACCTTAAAGTGGCTCTTTTTATGTAAATTTTCAACTTTAAATAGCTTATATAATTAAAGAATGCTATAATTAACTTATGATAAGGAGTTGATAATATGCGTGATGCAATCGGAAGTACATGGGTATTTGCTTTAGTTATAGTATTCACTTTAATATTTTCTGGATTTCTTGTTTTAGCTTTATCATATTCAAGAGCATATAAAGTTAAAAATGAAATGACATCAATTATTGAACGATATGAAGGCATTACAACAAATGACAATTTGAACGGTCTAGGTTCAATCGGAATTATTAATCAGTATCTTCAAAACTCTAAATATAAAGCTCAAGGAAAATGTGAGTATGGGGATTATGCCACGAACGATTTAGATCCTACTAAAATAGAACTAGTCACTCAAAGCAACGCCCACAAAAACTTTTATTACTGCATAAAAGTAAATCATAACGCCAAACAATGTAGCACAAGATTTACCATAACTGTTTTCTACAACTTTAACCTACCAATATTAGGTCAACTAGGTAAATACCAAATAAGTGGACAAACGAACGAAGTTCATGACGCCTATATTTTAGGAACACCAATCTCATGTTAAATGAGATTTTTATTTTGAAAAAAATATATATCAAGGCACAAAAAAACCTCATTACTGAGGTGTTATTTGCTTTCTGGTGGCTCCAGCGGGAATTGAACCAGCGACACAAGGATTTTCAGTCCTCTGCTCTACCGACTGAGCTATGGAGCCATAATGGCGGTCCGTACGGGATTTGAACCCGTGATCTCTTGCGTGACAGGCAAGCGTGATAGGCCACTACACTAACGGACCATTGGTTGCGGGAGAAGGATTTGAACCTTCGACCTTCGGGTTATGAGCCCGACGAGCTACCAAACTGCTACCATCCCGCGATAACTTTTAAATGGCGGGGGAAAAGGGATTCGAACCCCTGCGCCGGTTACCCGACCTCCTGGTTTTCAAGACCAGTCCCTTCAACCAGACTTGGGTATTCCCCCATTTGTTTGGAACAATATGATTATAGCATAGTCTAAAATGTATTGTCAATCAAAATATTAATAAAAAAATGCTTGCAATTACAATATAAACAAGTTATAATTAAATAGTCTTAATTAATTAAGACAGTGCCTGCCCGAGTGGCGGAATAGGTAGACGCACAGGACTTAAAATCCTGCGGGCATTAAAACCCGTGCCGGTTCAAGTCCGGCCTCGGGCACCATTTTTAAAAATTAGAACTACGTTGTAGTTCTTTTTTTGTGCCAATAAAAAAACAACTCTATTTAGAATTGTTTTTTTCAATTTCGGAAATCTTATCACTTATCCACTTATTTAAATGATTTTTAAGTGGCAGAAAACCAAGCCTGGATTCCTTTACTTTACTTTTGTTATTAGATTTGTAATTAATATTTTTTATTGATAACTTTAATTGTCCATCCTCTTCATTAACTTCAAGAATTTGACAATATACTAATTCACCGATTTCTAAGAAATCATGAATATCGCTTACGAAATCATTTGATACTTCTGAAATATGAATTAATCCTGAGTATGTTGAATCAATACTCACAAATGCTCCATACTTCTCTATTCCTGTGACTTGGCCTTTGACGATACTTCCCGCCTTATATTCAGCCATAATTTGTCTCCTGCCAATAATTATACCAAAAGATATTTAAAAATGATATAATAAATTTGTGATTGACATGGAAGATAAAATTATAGAATTAGTAGAAAAAATTAGACCATATTTAAATATGGATGGCGGAGATATTGAATATATAAAATATGAAGATGGATACGTATACATCAAACTTATTGGAGCTTGCAGTGACTGTATGTTTCAAGATAGCACAATTAATGATGGGATTTTAACATTCTTTAAAAATGAAATTCCAGAAATTAAAGGTGTAATAAACGTTAGTATATAAGCCAATTTATTTTTTCTAATTTAGCATATAGTGAAATTTCATTATATGCTTTTCTTATGAAATTTTCATAGTTATCTACCTTACTAATAATTTTAATTAAGCATTCTGAATCTTGTTTCTTATTTACTATTTTTTCATAACAATCAAAATAGTAAGATGGATATAAAAGTCTAGCAAATAACATATTATAAGAATATTGAGTTAACGATACACTTTTTAAATAAGTTTGTAGTTCTAAAAAAGCATCAGTCTCATTATAAAAATATAATGATTTTATATACTCTGCTACATCTCGAACTTCTAAATCAAAGATAAAAGTTAAAGGATTTGCATAATTTAAATTAGTATTAGGATAATATATTCTTCGATGGGATAAGACAACATTATCATTTTCACTTATGTTATAAAGTTGTGATATTTTAGTTACATAATAAATGGCATTTTCAGTAAGACCTATATAATAATCAATCGATTTTCTAACTACTCTATCAACTTCCACTTCATTTAATTGACTTTCAATATAATCAATCTTTTTGCTCCACAGATTCGCCCAATCATTACGATATAACTTTGTCTTTATAGAAGACAATTTTGTTTTTTTGTTTTGTTCTATTATTTCAACGATAGATAGCTCTCTATCTTTATTAGCTACTTTTAAAAGAATATAATTTACATCCTCTATTTTAGTTATAACCTCTTGCTTGTTATTTAAAATAATATCATGACAAATAACATTCTTTTCTTTAAGTTGTCTACTACACTCAACTATTTCCTTTAGATCATCTATTGTACGATTGCAAAAAACAAAATAATAATCAGAATCATCCAAAATAAAATGATAAGCATCTCCTTCAATAAAAAGCTTATCAAGTTTTAATGAATAATAATATTCTATAGTTTGTTTCATATTAAATTATATAAAAAAACTTAGGTATTATACCTAAGTTTTATTTGTTTTCAAATTTTTTAATTAATGCATCAAACATCATTTCACATGATTTCATGAAATTGTCTTTAATAACAGCAATATCATCACTAGCAGTTGGAGTTGCAACTTCCGGTGCTGCAGGTGTAGCTACTGGAGCTGGGGCTTCAACAACTGGAGCCGCCTCAATTGTAGGCGCTGCGATTACTGGAGCTATTGGATCAGCTACCGGAGCAACTGGTGCTACTGGTGCAGCTGGAGCTTGATTAATTATTGGGGCATTTATAACAGGTGCACTTGGAACCTCTGGGGCAGCTACCGGCGCAACTTCAGACACAACTGGAGCAGCAGGTGCAGGAGCAACCACTGGAGCTGGAGCTATAACTGAAGATTCTCCAATTGGACTAGGTTCTGGTACAGCAGGCGCTACTGATGCAGCAGGTGCTTCAGGAACAGCTGGTGCTGCTGGTGTCGCAGGGGCCTCAGGTACTGCTGGAGCAGCTACTGGTGCTGGTGCATAAACACTTTTTAATAAATCAAACGAAGCAACTGGTAAAGTTAATTGAGTGAAAAAATCATCTTGTGCAGTAATTGTATCAGGTACACTAACATATGGTAATGCAGTTCCCGCAATAATAGTTTTTAGATTTTCTTTAACAGAAGCCCATTCACTTTGATCAAAAATCTTTTCTGCTGCCGTTCCATTAAATTTACTAATGCAAATAATAGGAAGTCCCATTGATCCATTTGTTTCATTATCTAAAACAAGATAACTTCCATTTGTACCTTTAAAACAAGTTACTAAAGGTTTTTCTACTACACTCCCGCTAGCTAAATTAATTTTTATTTTACTCACTTTACTCAATCCCTTCTAATATAAAACATTATAGCAAATAGACTATTTTTTTTCAATCTTTTTAAGAATGAAATATCTACATCCATAAGCACAATTATCTTTTAAATATTTATCAATATTTCGATAATCATTTATTAGTTTATACCCTTTATTCTTTTTATCATTAAAACCTTTTAAACGAACTTTACCATATGCCCAATCCCCGAAAATATAATCAAAAGAATCAAAGTAATCAGTAATTTTTTCTTTTAATAATTCTTCATCAATCGCATCTTTTTCGTTTTTTACAACTTCGTATGTAATATCATTAATGACAATTTTCATATATCCCCCTATAAAACTGTTAATGTAATTATTAATATAACCATTCCTACTGTAGCTATAATTGATAAAATAAATAATATATCAATATAACCATTACCCGTAGATAATGCTGGTTTCGGATGATTATGTTCATACACCGCTTTATCTAACAAATAATTTTTATTAATTGCATTCGCATTAATATCAAAATAATTATATACTTCTTTATTAACTTCATCAAGCTCATCTGAGTTCATCGCTTTAATATCCTCTAAAGCATAATTTAAAATTTCATAAGCTTCCAAGTTCAAGGTTTCTTTTGGTTTAGAAACCACTTTCTTTTCATTTTCTGCCATTTGTTTATCAAAATAACTGACAACTTCAAATGGATCTTTAGTCATCATAAAATTATATGAAACAAGTAAAGTATTACTTGCATATGGACTAAATAATAAGCTACGGAAATCATTAACTTCTTGTTCAGATAATTTTAAAGTAACTTTCTTTTTGGCAAACATATCAACAAGCATTTTTTGAATTTTCAAGAAATTATGCTCAGTTTCATTTTCATAAAATCTTTGCAAAGATCTCTTAAATTCATTTAAATCTTCATCAGAATACCCATACTTTTTCATGTTCATATTTAAAGATACTTCATTATTAAGATAAAATGGATTTAAAATATCTAACTCATCATAAATTAAAGTTAATAATCTTATTACTACCACGAAGAAAGAATTATACTTAATTCCTTCAGGATTATCTTTACTACTTAAGTACTCATTTAATGCACATGTAAAAGCCTCATTTACAAAAATGCTTTTTTCCATACTCTCACCTATTATTAAGTATAGCACAAATATCACTCAATTGGAACATCAAAAATTGAACTATTCGAAGACAAATAATTTCCATAAAACTCAGGAATTCTTCCATTGATAATTTTCGAAGAAATTAACAAATCATAAGATACACGCTTTCTTTCACTACTCACTGGAGTTATTATTCTTCCCTCAATAGTAATTTTAATATAGGCCTCTACTAAAGCATTATTAAGACCATAATTAGTTATTTTGGTATATACATTAGTTAAAATGGAATTTATATAATTCATTTTAATTGTTATTTTAGGTCCTAGATTACTTAAAAAGACACTTTTACTACCTATTAAAAATGGGATTTCATAAACTATTCCAGTACTCAAATTTGAATTGGGATTTAAGCTACTTTTTATTTTATTAGAAACAACATTTAATAGTTCATAAGATTTATTTAAATCATAATCAACATAAAGAATTTCCCCTTCGGAATTCTTATAAATTTCTAAAATGTCATTAATATCATTTTTACTCATCGAATTATAAACCATATCATTCAACTTAGAATATATTTCTTTTTGAAAATATTCTTCAGAAATCAAATTAACTTTACTAGCGGTATACTTACTATAAGTTTTAAACATTATCAAACTAAAAAAAAGAATCAAAAGAAGATTAATTATATAATAATATTTTCTTTTAATTCTTTTTCTAATCATATTAAATTATATGTTATTACATAAATGATTTTACTAATATTACTAGCCCTACAACAAAGGCTACTACTAAAAGAGCAATTATAACTTTAATAAATATTCCTGAGCCTTCCTTTTCCTCAAGGTCTTTAAAGTCTTCAAAATCCGATTCTTTAAATTGAGTACTTTTAGTAAAGAATGAATTATCTAATGATGTCGTTTTTTCTATTTTTTCAATTAATCTCTCTGTTTTTTCTTGAAGCCCCTCTAAAATAGCTGTATTTTCATCACCTTTTAAGTCTTCAAAAATATCAAGAGGATCAGTATTATCATCTTTTTCTTTTACTTCGTTAATCATTTTTTCTTTTTCTTTTTTCATATCTTGTTCATTTAAAGCAATTGTATTTATTAGTTCCTCTAATTTTCTAGCAGCAGTACTATCTTCACGACTAGGACTCTTAGAGTACTCCGAATCCCCATCATAGTCTTCAATAAAATCTTCACGGTTAATATTTAAATTACTTAAAATATCAAATTGTGTATCACGAAGTTTTTTAGCTCTTGCTTCGCTATAGCTTTCAACTTTTCCTTCTTTAGCTTTATCAATGATTACATTTATATCATATTCTTTAGTTTCAAAAATTGGTTTAGGTTTCTCTTCTTGTTTTGGCTTTTCAAGTTGAATTGATCGTCTTTTCGGAACATCATTATAATGAGTATCTAAAATACTCTTAATTTTTTCAACATCAATATTACCGCCACGATTATTTCCAATTACTTTAGCATTACTTTTCACTTCAAAATTATCAAGTTCAGTCTTACTAATTTCTTTATATAATTGATTGTTACGAGCCGTTCTTGAACCTACATTTATACTATTATCATAATATTTATCAACTCTTGAATTCATTATGACACCTCTTACTATAATCATAACATAAAAAAAAGTCATATTAAAGGAATTTATTGATTTTAAAAAATTTTTTTACTATAATTAGACAAGGAGGAACTATGAAAAAATTAATTGTTAAAGATGGTTGTATTGGATGTGGAGCTTGCGTTGCAATTGATAGCGAACACTTTGATTTCAATGATGAAGGCTTATCAAATGTTATTAGTAACGAAAATTTAGAAACTGACGAATTAACAAATGCAATTGCTAGTTGTCCAGTTAGTGTTATTAAACTAGTAGAAGAAGCTGAAGGAAGCTGTGGATGTCACGCAGGATGTACTTGTGGAGAAGATTGCAACTGTACTGCAGATAATAAATGCAGCGAAGATTGTACTTGCGGTGATGAATGTCACTGTGGTGACAACTGTGAATGCAGCGAAGGATGTAACTGTCATAAATAAAAAAAACTTCCAAATTTGGAAGTTTTTTATTTGCTATAAAGTTTTTTCACTTCTTTAATTGAAAGTTCTCGATAATCTCCAGAACCTAAATTACCAATTTCTAAAAAATCATAATTAGTTCTTGTTAGTTTATCTACTAAATAACCTAATTCTTTAAATAAATTTTTAACGATATGATTACGTCCTTCGATAATTGTTATTGAAATATACGTAGCTTCTTTTTGTAAATCTTTTTTCTTAACTTTAAAGTCTACAATCTTAACTTTGCGACCCTCGACTACTACACCTTTTTTTAATTTTTCTATCGCATCTTTATCAATTATTCCTGCGAGTTTTGCTAAGTATGTTTTTGGAATCTTATTACTTGGATGCATTAATTTATTAGCTAGCTCTCCATCATTTGTTAATATAATTAAACCCGTTGTATCATAGTCTAGTCTACCTATTGGATAAATTCTTTTATCAGTTTCAATCAAATCTACAACTGTTTTTCTACCTTTTTCATCGCTAACACTACTGATAACCCCTCTTGGCTTATTAAGTAAATAATAAACTTTATCATTATTAGTATTAAGCATTTGACCATTTATTTCAATTGTGTCAGAACCATTAACTTTGGTTCCAAGTTCTAACACGGTTTGTCCATTAACTGATACAGAACCTTGTAAAATTAGTTCTTCAGCTTTTCTCCTTGAACAATATCCACTATTTGCTATTACTTTTTGAAGTCTTTCCATAAGCCACCTCAAAAGTAGTATAACATACTTTAAAAGAAAATGTTAGTTAATATAAACGCCATAATTATTCCAACTAAATCCGCTAAAAGTCCAACCACAAGCGTATATCTTATCTTAGAAACTTTTATTGTACTATAGTAAAGTGCAATAACATATATCGTAGTGTCTGTACACCCCTGTAAAACCGATGCTAGTCTACCAGCAAAACTATCCGGTCCATATAATTCAAAAATATTTGTCATAATAGTCATCGAAGCCGTCCCCGAGATTGGTCTTAAAACTGCTAACGGCAAAATTTCCGCAGGCATATTTATTGCTTTAGACAAAGGATTAAGAATAAAATTTAATACATTACTATCCAAAAACAAATTAACAGCAAAAACCATAGCTAAGACTGCTGGAAATATGCCATAAACAATCTTCATACCATCTTTTGCACCTAGCAGAAAAGATTCGTAAACATTAAGCCCTTTCTTATAACCATAAAAAACCACAAATAATATAAAAATTGGGATTACAATAAATGATATATCGGTCATTTTTTTCTTCTCCTTATTAAATAGTCAATAAGAACAGCGCTAATGCATGAACAAGTTGTGGAAATAACCGCGGGAGCTATGATTTCTGTTGGATTAACAGATCCATAAGCTAGTCTAATAGCTATAATAGTAGTCGGAAGAATTGTAACTCCTGCCGTATTTAACACTAAAAATGTTATCATTGGTGTAGATGCAGTATCTTTTTTATCATTTATTTTCTGAAGTTCTGTCATTGCTTTTAATCCAAACGGGGTTGCAGCGCTACCAAGGCCCAACATATTCGCAGCAATATTCGAGGATATATATCCTAAAGCTTTATTATCTTTCGGAACTGATGGAAATAGTCTTTTTAAAATAGGTTCTAAAAAAGACGCAAATTTAATAAGTAAACCTGCATCTTCAGCTATTTTCATAATCCCAGTCCATAAAACAATCGTCGGGAATAACGACATGATTAATTCTAAAGCTTTATTAGCATTTAATAAAACACTATTATTAATTACCTCTAAATTTCCTGTAAATAGTGCATACATAATACCGATAATAATTAGAAATGTCCATAATAGTGAAACCATAGTAATATATATGTTCTAATAAAAAAAATAAAACCCAATGTTTTATTTTTCTCGAATATTAATTTCTAGTTTCCCTTCTTCATGTTTCAAATTAACAAAATAATTACTATTTTTAATTCTTTCCTCAGGGTTATTTACTGATTTAAGAGCATAAGAGGAAATATTTCCATCATAATCTACTCTTATAGAAACTTCTACTTCACCTTCAGAAATACAAGTATCTTTGTTATCGCATAGGGTACTTGCTACATTTAATACGGTTATTTCAATATCATCCTCTTCAAACTTTATGACATCACCCTTTTTTATGTTAAACTCAGGCTTTGTATCATTCTGTTTGCTTATAACAACAAAGGCTAAAAAAACCGTAATAATAACTAATAAAACGATTAATATTATCATCCCTAATTTCTTTTTCATATCTACCTCTATAATTCATTATACCACATTAATATCTTTTAAAATATTTTATCAATAAGTCTTTTCAAAAAATTTTTATTCTTATTAGCTTCAGCTTCAATATATATTGGTTCAGTATATAATAATTTATCATTTAAATAAATTGTTGCGTTACCAATTTTTTCTTTGGTTTTATACTTTTTCTTATTTACTAAATAATATTTAATTTTCAAATTAGGAATATCAGCTTTAGTTAAAGTTAACCTAACATCATTTTCAATATAAAGATTATCATTAACATAAACTGTATCATCAAGAATTTCAAAATCATTCTTACTAATTATCTTTATACTTTGATATTTATTTTTAACACTTTCATATAAAGCAAGATGGTCGTTCCAATCATTGCCATCATTTAAAGTAACTATAATTAAATTCATATTATCTATACTTGCTGTAGTAACTAAAGTTCTACGAGCTTTTTGGGTATAACCAGTTTTACCTCCAGTAATATAATCGTATTTTAAAAGTTTATTCTTATTTTGCCACGAATAGGTTTTCTTATCACTTTTCGCAACATAATTTTTTGTGGCAAAAATTTCTTTAAACGTTTTGTTTTGCATGGCATAAGAAGTAAGTAAAGCCATATCATAAGCTGAAGATGTATTTCCTAGTCCATTATCCTCTTCGAGTCCATGACTATTATAAAAGTATGTATTACTCATTCCTATTTTCTTGGCATACTCATTCATCATTTGACTAAACTTTTGCATATCCCCAGCAATTGTATTTGCAATTAGTATAGCGGCATCATTACCACTTCTTAGCATCATACCATATAACAAATCTTTTAATTTAATCTTTTCTCCAATTTCGATATAAATAGAACTTCCTACTCCTTTTAAGATACTTTTATCAGCAGTAACATATTCATCTAAATCTCCGTTTTCTATTGCAATAATACAAGTCATTATTTTAGAAATTGATGCGATTAAACGATCCGAATGAATATTAGATCCCATTAACACATTATTAGTATCACTATCCATTACAACATAACTCGAAGCACTAATAGCATAAACATTTTTAAATGCCACAAAAAAACTGAATATAATTATAATTACTTTTTTCATAGTATAAATATATTCAGTTATCATTTACTTATTATCTATTTATTCTTCATCATCTGAAGTATCTAACATATCTAACAAACCATCAATAATTAGCTCTTGATCCTCAACCTGTTGTTTCAACACTTCAATTTGTTTTTTTAATTCTTCTCTATCCATTTATCTCATTTCCTTTTGACTGAGCTATTTGTTTATTTTGAATGACAACTAACAATTGATTAATTTGGTCATCTAGCCTTTGGCGCTCTACTAATAATCTCGAATATTCAGCCATCAAGTCATTTATATCATCATCCGAAGAAGGCGTATCTACTTCAATATTTTCATTACTAGAGGCCATAGAAATATTTTTCGGATGACCATCATGATATTCTATAATTATTTGTGCTTTAGTAAAAATATCATAGATTGTATTATCTCCGACACCTCGCATTTTTAAAAATCCAAAATCTTTTTTTCTTATTAAAGCCCAAAATTGATTTGATGAATAATTAGAATCTAAATTAGCTCCAATACGAGAATCTATTCCTAGTTTCACAAAAATGCTTTCTATACTTAAGTCGTCATTCTCATCAATTAATGGATCCTCACCTAAAAATTTGCACCGTAATAATCGAACAGCTGCCTCAACTTCTCTATAATATATTTTTTTATCCATAAAATGGACCATAAACGTAGGATTATTTACGTTAATAAGTAAATCACCCACTGTATTTATATTCAAAGTTTGTAAGCGTTTTAATAAAGCGGCTGAAAATAACGAAGTAAACTCCGTTAACTGCATTGCGGCAACTTCTTGCCCTAATAATTGTTTTTCATCGAATTGCTCCAGCGATTCATCTGGTTGAAATGATAAGTCATCCGACTGAAGACTATTGTGGGCATTTAAACACATTTCAACATAATTTAAATCTACAGCACTTATATATCCGCCATATAGTCTAATATCTGCAAGAAAATCCTGTGTTAAAATTTCTAAGGGAACTTGTTTTATAAATTTAGCCTTATAAATAACCGCAGACAAACACATATCATAACTTTTATATTTTAACGGAATGTACTTAAATGATAATTTAAAATTATTAAAAGCAAATTCACACATATCTTTAGTTATTTTATTTTCAGGAATATACAAAAGAGCCTTTTCGCTTTTTGATAGCGCATAATAAATTAATTCATCAGTCAACTCCGCTTCGGGAATTTTTCTCATATTTTCAATATTTATATCAATTAACAATTTTAAATCTTCCATAATTCAATTATCTCCATATACATCATTATAACATAAAAAAAACTGAATATAATTATAATTACTTTTTTAATAGTATAAATATATTCAGTTATAATTTACTTATTATCCTAAAAGCATCATTACGCAGGCTAAGCTATTATGGAAAAAGTGAGCCATCATTGATGTTGTAATATTATTAGTTTTAGCATATAAATATGCAAAGAACGAACCTAATATAGCATATGGTAATGATAATAATAGCATATCAAATACAGTAGCTTCCGCTAAGGTATGTAATAAACCAAAGCTAATTCCTGATATTAGAATAAATAATTTATCATTTTTAATAAATCTTCTAAGTGCACCTCTAAATAAGATTTCTTCTACAAATGGTGCATATAAAACACTCATAGGAACGATATATAACATCGGTAAACTCTCAGCTACTTGTTGATTTACTGAGGTAGCATCATCACCTTTAATTAAAGTTACAACTACTCCTACTAAAATATAAACAAAGAACATCGCAACTTGTTTATTTACAACAAAATTCAAATATTTTTTGATGTTTTTCATTAAATTTTTAAATGCTTCAGTTACTTCTTTACGGAAAAGTACGTAATAAATTACCATTAAAGAAACATCTAAAATTATTGATAACGGTATATAAGAAAGCGGCAACAATGCAATAACTTCAGGAAGAAATATATAAATGATGATTGCAAGAATTCCCAATTGGATATCATTCTTACCAAACGTAATCCGCTTCATCTTAGGATTCTCATCAATATTTGCTTCCTCATTTTCTTCTTTCTTTAGATTATCTTCTTTATCTTTTTTATTTCCCCAGACACAAACTAAAATATTAATAATAGTTAATATACTTAAAATACTGCTTTCCGTGGTCAGTAATGTGATAATTGAAAGTGTCAAAATTAATCCATTACTATATTTATCTTTTTTCCTAAATAAGTTCCATAAAATAGCAATACCAAAAATAATAGATAAAGTTGATATAACCGTAATCAACATCTCTCCATCTGTTTCATACATTTTAATGCTTTCTACCCACATCTCCTCATTGCCATCCACTTGTAAATCTTTATAACTTTGAATTACATGTTGAACAACCTTACTTTTATATATAATCATTAAAATAGAAATAATTATTTGAATAAAAGATGAAATGATAAAATATATTCTTTTTTGCATATTCGCCTACTTTTCTAACTCTTTCATTAAAGCTGGAATAATTTGTTTTTTACGAGACATTAAGCCTTTAACAAAGACTCCTTCTTTAACATTATTTTCAAGTTCAAATGCGTTAGCAATTAATTCTTCACTCTTAGTATTATAAAGAATATAACTACCTTCTTTAAGAATGTCTACAATAAATATCAACACTGATTCATAATGTGATTCAGACATTTCATTTAATTTATTGATATATTCGTCAATATTCTTTTCTATTTCTTCGAAATCCATAGTAGTAATAACTGCAATACCATAGATTTTTTCATTAATACTATATGTTTTAAAGTCTTGCATAATAAGTTCAGTAACACTTAATCCCTTTATTGAACTTGCTTCTTTTAACATTTTCATTCCATATTCTTCGACATCAACTTTAGCTATTTTAGCTAGTTCATATGCAAATGTTTTATCTATTTCAGTTGTTGTTGGAGAAGTAAATAATAAAGTATCAGATATAATTGCGGATAATAATAATCCTGCTATATCTCTAGGAATTTTAACTCCTTCTTTATTAAAACGATCATAAATAATAGTTCCTGTACATCCCACTGGTCTACAAGTAAAATAGATTGGAGAATTAGTACCAATGTTACCAATATTATGATGATCAAAAACTTCTAAAATTTCTGCTTCATCTAAACCATCAACTGATTGTTCATAATTATTATGGTCTACAAGCATTACTCTTTTCTTTTCGTAATTAGAATCAGTAAGTTTAATAACCCCAACACATTCGTTGTGATTATTTACAACCGGGTAATTAGTAAAATTAAACTTTTTAGTTAACGCAACAAAGTCTGAATAGTAACTATGAAATTCCACAGTCTTTGGATTTGGGGTTTCATTAATTGTACTTATAAAGTTAGCAAGCGTTACTTTATTACTTAGTTCAAAACTAGTATAACTACTTGTAATTACATTAACTTTGTTCTTTATTGCTTTATTTAAAAGTTTCGCCGGAATTACTCGATTTCTTGTTAGAATAATTAATTGAACTTTTGACTCAATAGCATACTCAATAACCTTATAGCGGTCTCCTACTACTAGGATATCATTTTCGCATAAAGGAATTTCACTAATAAATGCATCACTACTAAACGTTACAGTAGTAACTTTACCTTCAAATTCATTTTTAAAGTTTGTAATGATTTTAGCATCTAAAGTTTGTAACAAATGCTTCAAATTTGTTTTAACTTGGTCTCTTTTACCTGAAACTAAATACTTAGCTAAATTTTTTAGCGTAACATAACCAGTTAATACTCTTTTATCATTAACTAAAGGTATTGCAGTTAAGTCAAACTTTTTCATTTGATTAAATGCACTATCAATACTTTCTTTTTCGTTTATATATGCTTTTTTAGCAAATTCTACATCTTTAATTTGAATCTTTGTATCATTTAAATAAGATGGAGTATCCACTTTAAAATAATCTAATACAAATTGCGTTTCTCTGTTAACTGGACCTATTACTTTTGGAACACAGTTAATTCCTTTTTGACTTTTTAAATGCGCTAAACCTATAGCAGAACACACTGAATCAGTATCTGGATTCTTATGTCCGAATACATAAATTGGTTTCATACTTCTATCACCTCTCATAAGTTTATCATAGAGAAAAAATTTTTTAAATCCCTTTTAATTCAAATAAAATATCACGAAGTTCCATAGCTTTTTCAAAGTCTAAATTGCAAGCTGCTTCATTCATTTCATTTTCTATTTTAACTATCATATCAGATTTTTCTTTCTTAGTCATTTTACTAGATTGTTTAGAATCTTTAACCACTGTAGATACAACTTCTTTAATATCTTTAATAATAGTTTGTGGTACTATACCGTGTTCTTTATTATACTCTTCTTGAATTGTTCTTCTACGAGCTGTTTCTTTAATTGCTTTATCCATTGCATCACTAATACCGTCAGCATACATAATAATATGACCATTTTTATTACGAGCAGCTCTACCAATAGTTTGAATTAAGCTTCGCTCACTACGTAAGAATCCTTGCTTATCCGCATCTAAAATACAGATTAAACTAACTTCTGGAATATCAAGCCCCTCCCTTAAAAGGTTAATCCCCACAATAACATCATAAACTCCAGCTCTTAAATCATGAATAATTTTTAACCTTTCTAAAGTTTTAACTTCATTATGTAAATATGCTACTTTAATATTCATTTCTTTTAAATAGTCAGTTAATTTTTCACTCATTCGAATTGTTAATGTTGTAATCAACACTCTTTCATTTAGAGCAATTCTTTTATTAATTTCTCCAATAATATCATCGATTTGCCCCATTGTTTGACGAATCTCAATTGTAGGATCTAATAAGCCGGTTGGACGAATTATTTGTTCTGCATA
This sequence comes from Bacilli bacterium, assembly GCA_017434825.1. GTDB lineage: Bacteria > Bacillota_I > Bacilli_A > RF39 > UBA660 > UBA6448. The sequence continues at coordinate 89,275 of JAFSGC010000020.1, forward strand.
TTTATTTCCAGTTAGTTCTAATTCATAATCCCCAGGAGTGGCAGATACATATATCGCTTGATTTATTTTTTTAGTAAACTCGTCAAATTTTAATGGCCTATTATCAAGTGCACTGGGAAGTCTAAATCCATAATCTACTAAGGTTTGTTTACGCATTCTATCGCCATTATACATTGCTCTAACCTGAGGAATCGTTACATGGGATTCATCAATAACAAGTAAATAATCATCTGGAAAGAAATCCATTAGTGTTGTGGGAGTTTCGCCAGCTTCTCTTAAAGCTAAATGTCTCGAATAATTTTCAATGCCACTACAAAATCCAGTTTCTCTTAGCATCTCCATATCATAGTTAGTTCTTTCACGAAGTCTTTGTTCTTCTAAGAGTTTACCCTGTTCGTGTAATTCATTAAGTCTTTCGTTAAGTTCTTTTTCAATATTAACAAGAGCCTTTTCCATAGTTTCTTTACTAGTTACAAACAATGACGCTGGTGAAATAATAACAGTTTCTTTATGTTTTAATACGGTTCCAGTTAATGGATCAAATATACATAGAGAGGTTACTACATCGTCATCAATTTCAATTCTTATGCCAGATTCTTTTTCGTTTACTGGTACTACATCAATATAATTACCTCTTACTCTAAAAGTTCCACGATGAAAATCTAAATCATTTCTTTCATAAGTCATATCTACTAATCGAGTTAATATTTGATTTCGAGAATAAGTATCATTTAGATTAATAACTAACATATTCTTTTCATAATCATCTTTTTGACCAATATTATAAATACAAGATACACTCGATACCACAATAACATCATCATAATTAATTAGTGCGGCAGTAGCACGATGACGTAGCTCATCAATTTCATCATTTATCGAAGAATCTTTTTCAATATAAGTATCACTCGAAGGAACATATGCCTCAGGTTGATAATAATCATAATATGATACAAAATACTCTACATGATTATTAGGAAATAACTCTTTCATCTCAGCATAGAGTTGACCGGCCAAGGTTTTGTTGTGAGCAAGTATCAATGTAGGTTTTTGTGTTCTTTCAATTACGTTGGCAATTGTAAAAGTCTTACCAGTACCTGTAGCTCCTAATAAAACCTGATCTTTTTTCCCGTTGTGTAATCCATTTACAAGCTCGTCAATTGCTTTTGGTTGGTCTCCACTCGGTTTATACTTTGATTCTATTTTAAACATAAGTACATTCCTTTCTAATTTTATTATGATTTTTATCGTAATTTTTACGCAATTATTTTATCATTTACTACATAATAAAACAAGCTTCTCAACTATGCGAAAAGCTTGTTTATATTTATTAAAGTCCTCCACTTGATGAACATGACTCAAGTATTAAGATAAATGCAATTAAAAATAATATTCTTGTAATAAATCTAATCCATTTAATATAATCAAATTTCGTTTTAGATATCCACTTTTTAACAATGGAAAAAGCACAAAAGATAATACCTAATATTATATAAAGCATTGAAGATGCATCATAAATTTTAAGCGAAACATATACCGGGTTCCAAAACAACAACATACCTAAGCAAAAGTCAAAAATACCTAATATTATATTTTTGGTTTTATCTTTAATACCTGTATCAATAAAACACTCTGCAATTAAATAAAGTGGAGTTACAATCAACATAAGCCAATATATGTATAAATAAACTATAAACGCATATCCCCAACAGATTACTGAAAGCGCTGCTATAACTAGCATTATTATATAAAGCAACTGTAACTTATTTTTTACTTTCTTTTTTGTTTGTGTTTTCTTTTTCATATTATCACCACATTTTCATTATATAAAATATATTTATATTTCACAATCTTAAGATATAGGATTTACACATTTAATTTATTTTAAAATACGGATTAGTTAGCTTTCTTGTTAGAACATCTCCAAGGCTTTCAGTCGTTTCTTCTTTCGATACGGTAGCAGCAGAACTTGGATTTCCACCACCTCCCATTTCTTCCATTAATTTACCAACATCAAGTTTTCCTGTACTTCTTGCGCTCATCGCAGCTACAGTGTGTTCATCATCAACGTAACCAATAACAAAAGAAGCGTCAACACCATACTTTAAGGCTTTATCTGCAGCTTTAGCTAATTCTTCCCTCGTATATGTTTCACTTTCATCACCCACAGCAATTGCGTACTGAAACATATTAAATTTTAATTTCTTAATAAGCTCTCCAATTCTTACATCACTTTCATAATTTTCTTGAAAAAGCTCCCGAACAGCTTCGTTACTCGCACCAGATTTTAATAATTTTTTAATTATATCTAATGTATCAGGATCAGTATTCTTACTATAATTAACAGTATCTAATTTTACTCATGCGAGTAAATAAGTAGCTAGGCTTTCTTCGATCGAAGAACGAAATTCTCCGAATAATTTAGTAACAATTTCTGAGGCTGAAGATACTCCACAAGTAATAAACTTTTTATCCGTAGATATTGTATGTTCATCTTCTCCATGGTGGTCGATCAATACTACATCGTTAAAGTTAGCAAGATGTTCTCCAACTGAAACGCGATTTACTTTATTAACATCAGTAGTAACCAAAAGGTCATTATCGCCTTTAAGTTCTAAATATTTTTTTAGATTAATAAAAGGAATTATCCCCTTTTCTTTATCAATTACTTTTTTAACTCCAGGTTCTAATTTATCTGCTTGATCATTAACAATGATATAACAAGGTTTCTTAAACTTAGATCTTACTATATAATAAATTCCCAAAGCGGAAGCAATTGCATCTAAATCGGGGTTGTCATGAGCCACAACAAAAACTTGACTAGCGTTTAATACACTATCTTCAAGTACTCCTTTAAATTCTTTTATTCTTAAATTATCTTCCGAGTTCATATGTGCCTCCTTTATTACAGCACATTATATATCTGGAAAATTTTATTGTCAAATATGATAATTCCTTAATTTTTGGTAATACTATAATAAGAAAGGTTGATATGATGATAATAGTAATTGGATCAAGACGCGAAGGTAATTCATGGAATTTAGCCCAAAAGATTAAAGAAGGATTAGATAAAGAAAGAATTAGTTGTTCAATTATAACGCCAGGTAATCAAAGAATTCATCTTTGCACAGGGTGTATGGATTGCGATAAAAATGGGGTATGTGATTTTACTGATGATATGAAAAGTAATATTGATAAAATTAAAAATGATGACTACCTTATGTTTATCACGCCTGTAAGATGGAACTTACTTTCTGGGGATTTAAAAATATTTATAGATCGACTAAATCCTCTATACTCATCTAAAGGCTTAAAAGGCAAAAAGTTTATTGCTGTAGCCATTGGTGCTAAAGGCAAGGAAAAATACGGAACAGAGTCAGCAATTAATTCATTAACTAGTTTTGCCGAAAATGCAGGAATGGAGATTATTTTAGACAAAGAATTTAACCATTGTTTAGATGGAACAGATATTCTTTGCAAGGAAGAAGAAATAAATAATTTTATTGAATCAATCAAAAGTAAAGTGGCATAAAAAAAGATAATTAAATTATCTTTTTTATTTTCCGGGTATGATTTCGTTTGCCACATCAGCGTCTGTAAGCCCCACGTAACCGTCATTCAATAATGGCATGTCCATATCTGTAGGAACTCTAGAAATGAAGTTATAAATATTGTTGCAAATATCGTCTTTTGAGCACATAAATTCACCTCTTGCACCATCAAATGTATTGGCATTTTGAGGAACTCGATTAATTCCAGGCAAAGCATTAATCATGTCAATATTACAAAGTTTGGGAATAAAATATCTAATCATTATTCCATCTGCTATTTCCTCTATTTCAATTGTCATTGCATGTCCACGATCTCTTACCATTAAAAGGGTTTTATTTTTAAGAGATAATATATCCGTCCACCCGACATCTAATTCCGAAGGGAAATTCTCAAATATATTTGCCGCAATTTGGTTATTAGTATTACCTCTTAAATCAATTGAATAGTCATACTTATTCTTTTTTTGAGATAATGAATCGACACTTCGATATAATCCATCATTATTCATTACATAAGAATGAACAACATGTAAAAGTGCGTTCACAGATAAATTTTGATCCATAAACGCCCAGATATTTCCGCCCATACTATAACCTACAAAAGATTTTTTTACTTTTGCGACTAACTCCGGAGACATCTCCGAGATACATAATCTATAAAAATTGTGTAATTTACTTGGATTAGATCCACAATTATAAAGAACCCTACAATAAGCATCAAACTTATTATTTATTTTATCTTTTAGTTCTTGATCAAATCTTAGTACTTCAGCAATAACCATAAACTGACTTTTCATATATTTAAGTTCCGAATCAATTTCATCAACATATCTTATTGCATATTCACTATTATAAACTCTTGTTTCATCAAAAGCCAAAGAAGCTATTGATTTTTTTATATTCATATTACAGGCAAAAAATATTTCTAATCTATCTAATTGACTCATAGATTCAATATCTACCATATGCCCACCTCTATCTATATAGAGTATAACATAAAAAAAGAAAATTACTTAGAATTTTCTTTTTCAAGTTCACGATAATTTACTTTACCTACTAAAGTTTTAGGTAATGATTCTCTAAATTCAAATTCTTTAGGCATCATATATGCTGCCAAATTCTTTTGACAATATTCTTTGATATCATTTTTTACTTTAGCAGTTAGCTTAACATCACTATTTAATACAATATACGCTTTTGGCACTTGTACTTTATACGGATGAGGAATACCAATAACGCCGCAATTAAGAACATCTGGATGAGATATAATTACATCTTCAATATGAGACGGATAAACATTATATCCAGATACAATTAACATTCTTTTTAGTCTTTGCGCAAAGAACAATACTCCATCTTCATTCATATAACCTAGGTCACCAGTATGAACCCAAATCTTACCTTTTTTATCTTTTTCTAACATATCGTTAGTTTCTTTTTCATTATCTAAATATCCAAGCATTACTCCCGGACCAGCAATAAGAATTTCTCCTGTTTCTCCTGTTTTACACTCTTCCCTAGTATCTGGATTAACAATCTTAACTTCATTTCCAGGAAGTGGAATACCTACACTACCTAATACATCCGATCCTAAAGCTCCAAATGTTGCAGGACCAGTTGTTTCAGTCATACCATAACCTTGAATAATACTTTTATGGCAATTATGTTCTTTTAAGAAATTATTAACAATTTCATTTTTCGCAGGAGTTAATGTATCTCCCCCAGAAACTACATATTTAATATATGATAAATCTACTCCATCCATATGTTTATTAGTTACTAAAGCTTCAAATAATGTTGGAACTCCAGGAACTAGTGTTGGATTATATTTAGTTAATAGCTTATCAAATCTTTTAGCATCAAATTGTGGCACTAAAATTGAACTTGCTCCAATACATAATGGAACGTGTACACAAACAACTAATCCAAAACAATGGAAAAGTGGTAATACAGCAAGCATACTATCTTCAGAGTTTAATTCAGGGAGCATAATCTTAGCTTGTTCAGGAACTGCATTAATATTACCATTAGAAAGCAATATATTCTTAGGAACCCCTGTTGTTCCTCCACTATGCAATATTACAGCAGGTTGATCTTTACTAGTTTGAGCTAAAACCTTTTCGCTATATCTTTTTCCTTTCATTATAAATTCATGCCAATACATATAGTCTTCACTATGTTTTGGTTTTTCTACTTTTCTTCCTTTAGTTAAAGCATAACCAAACTTTAAAGGTTTCGGCATTGAATCTCCCGCAGAAACAATTATTGTTTTATAAACCTTTGTATCATCAATAATTTCTTTTATTTTCTTGTAAGCAAGGTCAATAGCAATTAACATTACACTGTCAGTAGCATTTAAAGAGTATTTAATTTCTTCTTCTGCAGATAATGGATGAACCATATTAGCAATTGCACCAATCTTGTTTACCGCATAAAATGCAATAACAGCTTCTGGTGTATTTGGCATACAAATGGTTACTACGTCACCAGGTCTAATTCCTTGGCTACGCATTGCTTTAGCAAATAAATCAATATCATCAAACATATGTCTAAATGTTATTTTGTGATTAAAGTAATTAAGTGCTACACTATCCATGTTGTCCTTATTACTTTCTTTTAAAAACTCATAAATTGACATATTAGGCACTTCTATGCCTTTATAATTTTCTCCATAGAATTTTTCCCATGGATGTTCTTTCTTAAATTTTCTTTTAATTTTATCTAAAACACTCATTTTTCTCCCTCTTTTTACAACACTTGTTGAATAAATTACAAATGTATTATATAATCATTATATGAATGCATCAAGCATCAACATCAAAATAAATTGATATTTTTTAAACACTTTGTCGATTTTTGTTTAATAAAGTGAGGTTTTTATGGATAGAAGAACAAAATATACTCAAAAAATCATTAGAGATACACTAATAGATTTATTATCTGAAAAAGATATTAATAAAATAACAGTTAGCGAAATTTGTGAGATAGCAGATATAAATCGAGCTACGTTTTATCGCTATTATTTAGATGTATATGACTTATTAGAACAAATTGAACAAGATTTTTCGGAAGAACTTAAAGAAGCATATACTAACGAGGTAATAACTGTATATACAGTATCTAATTTTGCTAAAGCATTACTTAAAGTTTTTGTAGAAAACAAAAAATTAGTTACTATATTATTTAATAATAAAACTACCACTAACTTTTTAGATGGAATACTAGAAATTGTGTATCAAACATGTAAAGAAAAGTGGGAGCAAGATTTGCCTGGCATACCACAAGAAGACATTGAATACGCCTCAATCTTCTTATTTAATGGAGCGCTTGGTGTAATTAACTTCTGGGTTAAAAATGATTTTGATAAAGATGTAGATGAAATATCAAAAATTATTGAACAACTAGCATACTTTGGATTAAAAAAATATATTTATAAATATTAAAGTGTTAATAAATTAGCACTTTTTATTTGAAATTTTTTATGTTATTATATTAAAACTTTTAAAGGGATGATTTTTATGCAATACGACTGGTATAATACTCAAATCAAACAACGATTAAGAGAACTTAAAAGCCTTCGAGATATTGATGATTCAAAGGAAATAAGAATCGCTATCTCTGCTTGTGAAGCACAACTAGGATATAGAAAACCGCATAGTAAAAAAGAACCTAGCGCTCGCGATCTTTATTTAAGTGAATACTTAGAATTCAAGAAATATAATATGATTTGGCCTGATTTAAAGAAATTTGCAAGTTTAGGCAGTAAGGGAATAACATTTGATGTAGAAAAATCAAAAATTGCATTAGAGCCTAGCCAAATGTTTGAAATGACGCATGACTTTTTTAGAGACGCTACTCCCCAAAAGACTTTCGAAGATTTTCTCCATTTTTATAAAAATCGCAGAAAAGACGTTCACTTCATTACTAACTCTCCTGAATCTTTATATGCTGAAAGTTTTTATTTACCTTATTATCGTGAGCATTTCATTCAAATGATTCCAAGAAATGAATTTGGAGACCTATCAACTTTGAGTCATGAATATGGTCACGGAATTCAATTTTTAAATAACTATTGTCAAAAATGGTTTTCAAGAAATTCATTATTTATTGAAATAATTAGTACCTTTTATGAATTTTTAACTCTTATCCATTATTCACATAACGGTGAATATCAAGAAGCAGCAACAATGGCTTTATTAGACAATTGGGAAGAAATGAAGTATGCTGCAGGAAACATTAATACATTTTTAACGTACACCGATTTAATGGGATTAAATGAGTGCGCTAATAAGTATGAGTTAGTTAAAGAAATAGATTCATTCATTAAAGAATTTGGGCCCACTAATATCGCAGAAATATCCAAGGAAGATGGACTTATATCTGATAACATTATTTATGTATTTGCAGCTTCCATTGTATGTCAGTTATTAAATATCTATTATGAAGATCCTGACAAGGCTTTTTACTATGCAAATAAATTAATGATGATAAGGCCTACTCTTTCTCCCGAAGAATTCTATGAAGAAATATTAAATGTCGGAATCTTTCCAAATGATGGATTTATTCAATTTGAAGAACATATGAAAAGGGAATTAACTAGATTTAGTTAATTCCCTTTTTTTGCTTTTTTAATTTCTTTTTCCCAAGTCCAGTTTCTAACTTCTGGCATATCAACACCATACTCTTGGATGTATTCATTATGTTCTACTAGTTTATCTTTACACCATTGAACTAATCTTGCTCCACGATTTTGTAATTTTGGAATATACTTAACAGCATCCATTACTAAGTGATATCTATCAAGTTCATTTTGAACTCTCATATCAAATGGAGTTGTTATTGTACCTTCTTCTTTATAACCATGAACATGTAAATCTTGATTATGACGATTATAAGCAAGTTCATGAATTAAAGAACCATATCCATGGAATGCAAAGATAATTGGTTTATCTTTTGTAAAAATAGCATCAAAATCAGCATCACTTAATCCATGAGGATGTTTGATACTAGGTTGTAATCTCATTAAATCTACAACGTTAACCATTCTGATTGCAATATCAGGAATATTTTGTCTTAATATTGTAATTGCTGCTAAAACTTCTAATGTTGGGGTATCACCGCAAGCTGCTAATACAACATCAGGTTCCTTATCTTGATCATTACTTGCAAAATCCCAAATACCAACACCATTTGTACAATGCTTAACAGCTTCTTCCATTGTCAACCATTGAGGTCTAGGATGTTTAGAAGCTACTATTACATTTATATAATTCTTTGTTTTAATACAATGATCAAAACATGAAAGTAAACAGTTAGCATCCGGAGGTAAATACATTCTTACAGTATCAGCCTTTTTAGTAACTAGATGATTTAAGAAACCCGGGTCTTGATGAGTATAACCATTATGGTCTTGCTGCCATACATGTGAAGATAATACATAATTTAGTGATGCAATATCCTCTCTCCAAGGCAATTCTTTTGTAACTTTTAACCATTTAGCATGTTGGCTAGTCATCGAATCAACAACTCTAATGAAAGCTTCATAACTATGCATAAACCCATGACGCCCTGTAAGAAGATATCCTTCTAAAGCACCTTCACAAAAATGTTCTGATAAATATGAATCTAATACTCTACCATCTGTAGCTAGATATTCATCATCTGCATTCATAAAAGCATTCCAACTTCTTTTTTCTTCTTCAAAAACATGATTTAAACGATTAGATAGAGCTTCATCTGGTCCAAACAATCTAAAGTTTCTATTTTCTTTATTAAGCTTAAAGACATCTCTAATATAGTGTCCTAGTTCCATCATGTCTTGAGCTTCAACACTACCAGGAACATTAAACTTAACTGCATAATCTCTAAAATTAGGAGTTCTTAAATCTTTAAGTAACTCTCCTCCATTTGCATGAGGATTTGCTCCCATTCTACGATTTCCTGTAGGAGCTAATTCTTTTAATTCAGGAATTAGTCTTCCTTTTTTATCAAATAATTCTTCTGGTTTATAACTCTTTAACCATTTTTCTAATAATTTAACATTTTCTTCTTTTTCAAATGCACTAATTGGAATTTGATGTGCTCTAAATGTATTTTCAATTTTTTTACTTTCTACTTCTTTTGGCCCAGTCCATCCTTTTGGAGTTCTTAAAACTATCATCGGCCATTTAATATTAGCTAAAGCCTTTTCAGTTCCAAATTTCTTTATTAATCTTATTTCAACTACAACTCTATCTAATGCTTCAGCCATCTTACGATGCATTTCCATAGGATCTGTACCCTCAACAAAGTATGGGTGCCATCCTAATCCTTTAAAATAATTTTCCAATTCTTCATGTGATATTCTTGCTAAAACTGTTGGATTAGCAATCTTATATCCATTTAAATGCAATATCGGAAGTACAACACCATCTGTCTTCGGATTTAAAAATTTATTTAAACGCCAAGATGTTGCAAGTGGACCTGTTTCTGCTTCCCCATCACCAACTACACAAGCTGCAATTAAGCTAGGATTATCTAAAACTGCACCAAAAGCATGAGATAAACTATAACCTAGTTCTCCCCCTTCATTAATTGATCCTGGAGTTTCCGGCGCAACATGTGAGGATACTCCCTTTGGGAAACTAAATTGTTTAAATAATTTTTGCATTCCAGCTTCATCCTCAGTAATATTCGGATATACTTCAGTATAGCTACCTTCTAAATAAGTATTAGCTACCATAGCATTTCCACCATGACCTGGGCCAGAAATATAAATCATATTTAAGTCATGTTCTTTGATAATTCGATTCAAATGAACATAAATAAAGTTTTGTCCTGGAACAGTTCCCCAGTGACCAACAACCTTTTTCTTTATATCTTTAACTTCTAATTTTCTTTTTAAAAGCGGATTATCAAGTAAGTATAATTGTCCAACTGATAAATAGTTAGTTGCACGGAAATACGCATCCATCTTTTGAAGCAATTCATCACTAATAACGTTATTCATAACTAGCATCCCTCTATTCTATTAAAATTATATATCAAAATAGAAATTAACTCAATTAAAAATATACTTTAATAAAGTATATTCTATTTAATTAATCTTTCTCTTTCCTTCATTTTACTTTTGTCAATTGCATTAATTGAAGTTCTTATATCAGATTCTAAAACATCAAAATTAGTGTCAACCTTTTTAGCTGCAGCCATTATATTTTGCAACTCTTTATTATATGAATTTATAGTATTATCTAAACGATTCAAATAGCCTCGATAAGCAAACAAAAGAGGAATATCAAAATTTGTATATGAAACCGCTGAATTTAAATATCCTTGTAACTCAGAAATATCTAAATAACAAGTTTTATATAGTCCATCTTCGGGATATTTTATTGCAGTCATTATATTCCCTTTCCTAATTCATCTTCACGATTTAATTTAGCTTGCCTTTCAAAATCATCCGCTATCGTACTTATTTGCTTTGCATAACTTCTAAGCTGACTTCCCACATTCATATAATCACTTTTTTCAAAAGATACAATATTAAAATATTTTTCAGCTTCGCCACCAACCCATTCTTTGGTAACGGTAGGTACTTCAGAAAATCTTTTAAAAAGCTTAGTTATTTCCATTTCATATTCAGTTGCTAATTTAACAATATTACTTGCAGATTCTTTCATTTTTTGACTATTAATATTACTTACCATACTTTCCCCCTAAAATATATTGGCGGCAGCTTCAAGCAATTGACGTGTCTTACGTAAACGATTAATACATTCATCTATATTTGGAATTATAGTATATTTTAAATAATTAGAAGTTTTATGAACATCATCTTTGAGATCAGTAATTCTTTTTGAAATATTTGTTTTTTCATTATCTACTAAATATGCACCGTTAATCTTTTTTTCAAATTCTTCGGATTTAGAATCATATTTTTCTAGATAAACTATGATACTCTTAACTCTATTTCTTAAAGATTGATATCTTCGAATATCATAATCACATTCCTCAATAGGTGTCATAAAACCCCTCCTTTATTTAAAATTTACAAAGAATTAATCAATTCTAATTGATTGTGCTTGTGCTCTAACATCTGCAGCATCTGCTGTAACATCTTGAGAAATATCTGAAGCAGCAGCTTTGTAATTATTGTATGCATTTGTAGCATCTTCAATAGATACCTTCATTGTAGATACATAAGCTTGAAGAATTTGTTTGATTGCTCTAATAAATTCTCTAGCAGCAGTTTGGATTTCACCTTTATAAGCGTTACTGATATTTCCTTCTTCATCAAATGTAGCAATTTGTTCTTCAATTGCGTCACAATAAGTTTTTAATGCAGCTTTAATATCTTCTACTCCAGATTCACTAATACCAGCAAATCCACCACTCCAAAGATTTGAAAAGCCAGTAGTTACTGAACCAACAACATTTTCTAATTGTGTTTTAGCACCTGAAAATAGATTTTCAAACCAATTTTCTACATCGTTACCAATATTATCAAAAAATGAACTTAAACTTATTCCCATTTTTAATTACCTCTCTTTGCAATTAGTGATTTATCCATTTCAGACATCTTATTAACAATTTCTGTTAATTCACCTTTTAGAATTCCAAAAGCTTCATCTAAAGCTGCACAAATTCTATCTTTGTCAGCCTCCATGTTCTTTTTGAATTGATCAGCTGAAGCACCAACCCATCCAGCATCTACAGTACTTCTTAAATCACTCATTCTTGTTCTCATTGTAGATTTTGTATCTTCGATACATTTTGTGTTTAGGTTATTTAGTGCATTTTGCACTTCATTAGCATTATAACCTATAGTGGCATTTTCAATATTTAAAGCCATAAACGAACACCTCCTTATATTTTCACTTGTTTCGCTTTTAACAACATATCTTCAGTAGCATTAACAAACATGGTTGATAAATATTTAGCATTTTCCTGAAGTTTTTGGATAAGCGCAATAAAGTCATCTGAATAGGAATTTATATTATTTTTCACCACTAAATAATTAGCTCGAAAAGTTCTATACGAATTCATTAATTGATCATAGGAGTTGCATACCATGTTTCCTTTTAATAATTCAAATTCTTCATCAACCTTATCAAAAATTCCCATGATTCTTTCGCTATAATCCATTACTTCTAAACAAAGTTCTTTAAGCTCTTCTTCATTAATTCCAGTTACAACGTCCAAATAAATATCTCCTTTCTATTAATGTTACCATTAATATGGCTTATGAGCACATACCATATACTCTATAATAAGAGTATCACACTAAAAAAAAGCAGTCAATTCCTTGACTACTTCTTTACAGTTAATATAATATCAACTCTGTCCCATTTCGGATATCCGTATTTCTAACAATCAATCCCTTTTCGTATAAAATATTCTTTCTTCTATTATATAAATTAGGATTATCAATTTGAACACCTGGTAATTTTTCTTCTACTATTTGCATAATTAATTGCAACACTTCATAAATAGTTTTATTTACAGGGATATATAATTCATACGTTTTTTCTGCCTCAGGAATATATAGATTTATAAGTACTTTAAATTCCATTAATCATCACCATCCATAACCGTTTTAATAACAGTATACTCACCATTAGTAATGGTATATGCTAAACCGGCATAATCATATTTTTTATCCTCTGCAGACACTTCATTCGAAGACAGCAAACTTTGACTATGGAATCCAGGACCCAACCAAATACCGCGTGTAGTATCAAATGAATTAAACCATGGTTCTAATTTTAAGGTACGCAATTTATCATAGTCATCAATTAAGATAAACAAATTTTGTTTTGAAGCAGGAATGTTATTAATCATATTATTGAATATTTCTACGCCAGCTTTCTTTAGTTTTTTCTTAAATTGACCAGCACCAATAATAATATTTATTCCCATACCTTGAGTTTCATTTCTAGTTAAAACATCATTTTCTAAAGCGGCAATAACAGGGTCAAAATCTTCTTTAAATAGTTTTATATCTAAAATTGGTTTATTAAATATACCTAACATATCTACGATTCTTACACTACTATTTTGCATTTTAGTAAATATTGAAGCAAGTCCATATAAAAATGGCACATTCTTTTTAATATCTTTACCAGTAACTAACAATACTTTACTACCGGAAAAGTCATACTTCGCAACATCTTTTTCATAGAAATTATATCCAATAGGAACTGATGTAATATCAGTAATTAAACTTGTTAAATCCTCAGAAGTTACATTATCAGGGATTTGAGCAAGTTGTTTCGCTTTATAATTATAGTGTTGAACTAACTGCTCTGCTACACTTTTAATATATGCATATTCTTGTTCTTTTGGAACAATAGATGCAGTTTGAAATTCACAATAAGAATCATCATCATGTCCAATCTTACAAATTCCACGACCAACAAACCTTGATGGCATTAATCCACGACGACAGTTAGTCATTGCTCTATATGAACCTTCATCTTGCATTTGAAGAACTATCATATGATTAAAATGTTGAACTTGACGAGATCTAATAGCACCATTAGTAGAGGCACTAACAATAAAGACAATTCCATATCGTGGAGCATCTCTAAATAGATTTGTTATTATATCTACAAACTTTGGTATAGCTTCTTGGAAAACATCAAATCCATTGATAACAACATTAATTAAAGGAACTTCACTACCACTCATTTTATTATACATCGTAAATGATCCATCATACTCAGAGAATAATTCTTTTCTTCTTTCTAATTCCTCTAAAATAATACCCATTACACCAAGAACTCTACTCATATCATCTTGGAATACAACTTCGCCAACATGAGGGAACTTAGCAAATTTCTTTAATGTTTCTGCCCCAAAATCAATAATATAATAGTTGATTTCTTGAGGGGTATGTTCAATTATACTTGACCAAATAATTGTTGATAATAACATTTCTTTACCAGAACCGGTTTGTCCTACAATTCCAATATTCCCTTCAGCTAAATCTATTGTTAACAAGCCTTGTTTTTGTTGGCGAGGTTCATCGTACTCACCAATTGGAGTTGTAAAATTCATTCTTGAATATTTATGACCATATCGAGATACTAAATCGCTTAAATAAGAAACCGGTTTTACATTAGGAAGCCATAGTTGATTTCCATAGACTAATTCCTTTTTAGAAATATCATTTATATATTTGATAATATTTAAAAGTTCTTCGCCTTGACTCGCAACCTTTTTTTCTGCAGGAACTTCAAAGTCGTAATTACTAATTGTTCTTCCTATGTTATCAATATGTTGAATTGATTGGTCGACTTTTCTTAATAAAATATCTGAAGGATAGTATTTTGCTCCAGCCCATGCTGACTGTCCTAAATTATAATAATCATCATTTCCTACACTTAAGTAGAAAGCTCCTGTTTGTTTTAAGTAAGCAGCATCTGGCTTTTTTAAGATTTCGTTTGAATCACCTTTATCTTGTACTTTCAAACAAACTTTAAATTTGGAGTTAGACCAAATTTGATCATTAACTACACCACTAGGTTTTTGAGTAGCTAGAATCAAGTGAACACCTAAGGAACGACCAATACGCGAAGTAGAAATTAACTGTTCCATAAATTCAGGTTGTTGTTGTTTTAATTCTGCGAACTCATCACAAATAATTAACAAATGACTAAGTGGAATATCAACCATACCCTTACGATAAAACTGTTGATATTTATAAATATTCATCGAACTTTCTTTTAATTTTTCTCGAGCTTCATTAAAGATACTTTGTCTTCTTTTTAGCTCTGATTCTATTGATGCTATTGAACGATTAATTTCAGATTTATCTAAGTTAGTAATTGTCCCTGCTAAATGCGGCAGTTTAATTCCCATTTCAGAATTTTCAAAACTTAATGCTAAGCCACCACCCTTGTAGTCAATTAATACAAATTGAACCTCATCTGGATGATAATTTACCGCTAAAGATAATATAAATGTTATTATCCATTCTGATTTACCAGAACCAGTAGTTCCTGCAACTAATCCATGTGGACCATATGCTTTTTCATGAATGTCCATCTTAAAGATTTCGCCATTTTGATCGATACCAATTGGAACTGCTAAAGTATTTACAGGATTATTATTTTTCCAACGTTCACGACAATTTAATTGTTCAACTTTACCTACACCATACATTTCTAAGAATGATAAGCTACTAGGCAATTCGTATTTTGCTTTTTCGATGTGAATTGGAATATTAGCTAATTTTACTGCACAATCATATAAATCAATTCCACCATTTCCATCGGCCACAAATTGACTTTGATTATTTGTATTTAATTCATTTGTTATTAAACCAGATACTTGATCACCAATATTAATAAAAGTCTTTGTTTCACTTGGTAATGTTGATAATTGTTCATTTAACATTAATAAACTAAATCCCATATTCTTTTTATGCTTTAGAATTTTCTTTATTAAAGGAACATTTCTAACACTCTCTATGTTATCTGTAAAAACTAAATAATAAGGTTTAAATGTCTTATATACATCGCGAATTTCTTCTTCGCCATCTTCGCCTTCAACAATCTTTTTACTTTCAATAACTCTTTCATCAAATTCTTTTTCTAAATCCCCTGCTACAACAGAAACTTCTTCAGAATTTGTAGCAAAGTAACGAATCGTTTTTGGGTTATTCCAACAATGAGGAAGAATTTTTAAATAATCCCATTTATTTGCATCATCAGTAAATATTACTATTTTTAATTCTGTATAAGAATGAAACGTCATTATTTGTAAGAAAATATTATCAATAACATTTTTTGTTAAGTAGTTTTTTCCTACAACCGCAGAGATTGAATTAGTAGTTAAGTTAACTCCTAAAGGTACATTAGGTATTATTAAAGACTGATTTACTAGTTGTTTCATCGCCAATAATAATTGATCATCACCATCTACTGAAAACTTCTCTTCAGGGAGTGTAATTTTTATCTTAGTAGGAACATTTCCTATACCTAATCTTACTTCTAGGAAGTCATCATGTTCAACACCCCTTTGCCATAACTTTCGATCCATTGAATCAATGATTAATTTACAATTTCCTGGAGCTACCAACATCTCATTAATAATTTGTTTTTGTTTATTTTGAATAAGAAGTATTTCTTTTGTCTTAGCATCCAAATATTCTTTATATTTAATTTGTCTTTTATTTTCGGCTTTAATAGACCTTTTTTTATTAAAATTCCGAGTTAACATTGGCCATAAAAAAGCACTTACCATAGTTATTATAATTGTACATAAAGAAATAATGAATCTACTTGTTGTTGTACTTCCTGATAAATACATAGTAATATAATTAATTATTGAAAATACAGAAATACTTATCATTGTAAGTTGCGGACCAATTTGTAAAAGCACAGGTGTATCATTTGGTTTAATTGGAGCTGGCGGTTCATCAACTTTTACAATCTCTTCTTGCAATACCGAATCAAATCTTGGAGCCTTAAAGAAATAAGAACTCTTGTCAAAAAGAGGTAAATCTTCTTGTATATTAGCGGCATAAGTAGCACCCTCAACTTCTGTAGGAGGAACATAAGCCCTAAAACTCGTAGGTTGAATCTTCACCAAGTTATCTGGATTACTTATAATGAATAATTTATCAATAACAATAATTTTTAAACCATAACAAAAAATATAATCGCCATTTTTTAATATAGCTTGCTTCACTCTTTTATCTGATACAAAAATATTTTCTAATATTGTATTTAAAACCCAATGATCATTTGTATATTTTAAAGTTATTTCGGCTTCCGGAATTGTTGAATCTCCATAAAATATATCAGCATTAGAACTTTTACCAATTACAATGGTATCAGTAAAAGCTAGACATTTTATTGTATTTTTATCATATAATGGCAATGCATAAATAAAATAAACTTCGCCGGTAATAGCATCTTTAACAATGCAACGTGAGTATTCTTTAACTTCAGTTATTTCATCTGACATAAAAACAATATTTTGATTTAAAGTTAAAACCCACTTACCATTTTTCTCTTCAACGTTAGCAACAAATTGTTTTTCATGAGCATACAAAGAATATGCACCATCAACTTCGATTGGTAGCGTGTATTTATTTAAAAAGGAATTATTTAATACATATATTATCACTCTAACACCCACATTATCTTATTTTCAGTATACATTACTACATTTTTATTGTCAATTAATTATGCAATACAAATTTACTTCTTTTTATTATTTTGCTATACTCATAATAGTGATGAATATGATGATGGAATATAGACTAGTAACACAATTTAATTTTAATAATAAAAAGTACCAACTATTGATAGACAGAAAAAATAAGTTATTTTTTCTTGAGGTAAACCCTGATAACTCTTTTTCGTATATAACTGATAAAGAACTAATTATGTTACATAATTTATTTCGAAGAGTTCCCCATGTTATGTATTTTGCTAAAGATAAAAAATCTACTCCTAAGATATTGAGAATTATTCCTAAAGTTATAGCGGGTGGCGTTTTAGTTCCTTTAACTCTTGTTGTACTTCTTAATGCTTGCAACCAATTCCACAGTGTATACTTAGATAATTATTATGAAAAGCATGGAAGCGTTCAAGAAGAAATCCAAATTGATAGAGATTTATCTTTTGAGGTTGTTGATAGCTCTGAACCATTAACCATTGATACCATTATCGAAAGTGAATGGCTTGGTTATTTAAACATTTATGATATGCAATATTTGGACAAAGCCCTAGATTATCAATCTGTTACAATCGATCAAATCAACGATCGAATTACAAACAACCCTAAAATTTCTGAAAGATTCAAAGCTTTATTAAAAGAATATGTTCAAATGGTTCATCAAAAATATCCTAATGCAGAGCTAAGAGTTTTATATGAAAATCTAGCAACTCTTGAAGTCGTAGAATGTACAAAAAACGAATTATTACTTGCCTCTTTATCAACAGATTCTGCCGGATGTTATATTAGAACAGAAAATAAAATATACGTACTCGAAGAATACGAATATAAAAAAGGAACATGGGAATATCAAGTAATCATGCACGAGTTTGGGCATGCGCTAAGAACTGGATATTGGCAAAAAAATGATAAACAAATTCGAGTTCAGTCACAAGGCTCTAATTTCAACATTACAACTACTGAAGAAGCATTAAACTCATTATTTACTGTAAGTTTATTTGACTATGAAGAAAAAGATATAGCCTATCAACTACAAAGTAACTATTATTCTATCATCGTTGAATGTTTAGACAACTATACTTTAGAGGATTATGTAAATCACAGCACTAGCTATTTTATAAAAGCAATAGATGAACAACTTGGATATACAAATTATGCATCTGTAATCGCTCAATTGATTGAAACTCAAAGAAATGACTTTTTAAGTGACAGAATGGAAATATCTCAAGATCAATATCGTCCAATTTATGAAGTTATTTGTGAACTATTTTTTACCAAGTATATCACACCAGATATGTCATATGAAGAAGCTAAAATATGCACAAACATACTCGTAGAAAGAATTTTATATGATGTTCCTGTTGAATATAATATTGAAACATCATACTTCTATGACTTATTAAATGAATACTGTTTAGAAATTGGAATAGCAAAAGAACTAAGCAAATAAAAAAAGGAAAATATTTTTTCCTTTTTTTATTTTTTTTATTGTAATTTCAACCGCACCACTTTTAATAATTTAATTCTACTTCAAAAGTTGATTTATAGTCAAATATTTTCTTAGGCATAAAGTTAATTTCAAATGCTATATTGTCTAAATAATACTGAGATACTGTTTTA